>PWHN01000005.1 GCA_003554945.1 bacterium | reverse complement strand
ACACCCTGTAAAATTGGCATGCTTATTTTAATTTGCTTTATTTGCCAAATAAAGCTTGAGTGCTACCTCGTAGAGGCGAATTATGTTCGAAAACGAAGTTTTCGTGCATAATTCGGGTTAAAATTGGTAACAATTGAATTATATGAGAAGTTGAATGCACAAACAAGGGAGATCGGTGATGGAGAAGAACCTACCGAAAAGATGACAGAATTCCTTTTCCCTCTCCTTAATCCCCTCCCGCCAGGGGAGGGGAGATGTTTTAGGAGGTCAGTGATGGGTTGGTAAATTTGATCGCTGGCGAGGAATGTGGTTATCAAGGAAAATAACCAGAGAGTTTGTTTTCATTGAAAATATTTCTTGAAGTGCCTATAATGAAATTAACATCAACACATTAAAATTTATTTATCATGCATGTGGTGTAAACTAATCTCTGCTGGTCCCTTTTAAGGAGGAAAAGCCATGGAAACCCTGGAAAATTTTATTCGCCGCAGGTCCGTCAATTTTTTCAAAGAAGACTGCTCCATGCAAAAAGAAGCATTAAGGAATATCGTCAATCTGGCGGGGCTTGCCCCCTCATCTTCAAACACCCAGCCCTGGGAACTCGTAGTGGTTGAAGATCCTGAGGCCAAAGCAAATCTTCGAGAATCTGCCTTTGATCAGCCAAAAATTACTGAATCCTCATGTACACTGATTGTCCTGGCAGATCCAGAAGCCTATAAAAAAGGAAATCCTACTTACGGCAGTTTTGTTGAACGGGGGTATATGGAAGCCGAGGAAATGGAGGGTTACACGGAGATGGTAGAGGGGCTTTATACCGACCTGGAAAAGCCCGACCGATATGCGGTTAAAAATGCAGCATTTTTCGGGATGTCATTGATGTATGCGGCGGAAGCCTACGGCTGGCAGTCCCACCCGATGATTGGCTTTAATCCGCAGGAAGTAAAAGAAAAATTTGATATTCCGGAAGATTTAATTGTGACAATGCTTCTCTCCCTGGGTAAATTTGATGATGAAACTACTCTGCTGCAGCGCAACCGGAGAAAGAATTTTACAGATATTGTGAGCATGAACAGCTATAACCCGCCGGAGAAGCTGGAACTTAAAAATCCCTTTGTTGAGCAAATCAAGTCCGTAAAAATGGGAGATGACAACCTGAATCTCATTGGAGTTCAGCCAGAAGTTGGTGAACCCGTTCCTGATTTTGAATTAATGAAGGTTCCAGGTCAGACGGTTACTCTGGCTGAGTTGTTGGATGGACCACTCGTGATAAGCTCGGTTCCTTCTCTCGATACCCCGGTCTGTCAACAACAGACGAAAAAATTCAGTCAGAAATTAAAAAATTATGATGAAAAAATAAATTTTGTCACTATGAGTTGTGACACACCTTTTGCCCAGCAGCGGTTTAAAGAAAAGGAAGGAATCGACTGGCCGATTTACTCGGACATAAACGGACGGCAGTTCTCCAGCCGCTGCGGGCTTTTGATAGAGGGGGTTGGGCTGACGGCAAGAGCTGTCATGGTGGTTGATCAAGCTGGGGTCCTGCGTTACTTTCAGTTGGTTGAAGAGGTCGGCGAAGAGCCTGATTACCAGGACGTGGAGAATTTTTTAAATGAAAATCAGCTCACAGATAGTTAATCACGTCTGAATTTTTTTAAATTTAACTTCAAGGTTTCTGTGATCAAAGCTATTTTTAAAAAACATTATAAAACTTAAGTTTTTGAACAACTTTACCTCCGAGGCATATTGAAGGAGTGGCTGGATTGACGTTAAATGGTTTTGAGTTGACTGCGATATTATTTGCTTTTGGTTTGACGACGCTGGCCGGGCTTTCCACCGGAATTGGTGGATTTATGGCCTTTTTTACCAAGCATACAAACAAGAAATTTTTAACGGCGGCGCTGGGGTTTGCCGCCGGAGTGATGATTTACATTTCATTTGTTGAACTGCTGGCCAACGAGGCTTTTGACATGGCGCCCAGCAAGCTGGTCGCCGTGGCGGCTTTCTTTGGCGGCATTTTACTGGCGATTATTGTTGACAACCTGATCCCGGAGTTTGACAATCCGCACGAGTTGCATACGGTTGAGGAAGTGGAGGAATTTATTGAAGAGACCAAAGACGAGTCCTCGCCAATTCACGACGCCGGTGAGCTGCACCGGACGGGAATATTTTCTGCGCTGGCAATATTTTTGCACAATTTTCCCGAGGGACTGATTACGTTTCTGGCGGCGCTCTATGACCCTTTACTGGGGATTACTATTGCCATAGCAATAGCGATTCATAACATACCGGAGGGGATCGCCGTATCTATGCCCTTGTATTACGCTTCCGGCAGCCGCAAAAAGGGATTGCTCTATTCGTTTCTGGCCGGCTGTGCAGAACCTATCGGGGCTTTTGTTGGTTTCTGGCTTTTGCTGCCCTTCTTAAGTGGTCCCGAGGACCCGGCCTTTGGAATTGTTTTTGGAGCAGTGGCCGGTATAATGGTCTACGTGGCATTGGATGAGCTGTTGCCGGCGGCCGAGAAATACGGCGAGCATCATCTTTCGATTTACGGTCTCATTTTAGGGATGTTTATAATGGCCGTGAGTTTACTTATGTTGGGGTAAGGGTTTATTTAAACTTTTCCTTCATAGCGTTAATTCCCTTGTTTGGACCAACCAGGACGAGCGTATCCTCTTCTTCAGGGGAGTCGTCTGCCCGGGGAGAGATGTTGATTTGTCCATCTGAGGATTTTATTGCCAGCACGTTGACCCCGTAACGGGAGCGCAGGTCAAGTTCTTTCAGACTTTTGGCAGCCATTTCCGGGCTGACCGTTACTTCCGCCACCGATATCTCGGGCGAGAGTTCGATGTAGTCGAGCACGTTTACTGCGGTTAAATTGTAAGCGACTCGTGCTCCCATGTCGTGTTCGGGATAGATTATACGATCGGCTCCAATTTTTCCCAGCAATTTTCCGTGGAGCTCGTTCTGAGCCCGGGCAACCACCATCAAGCCCAACTCTTTAAGCATCAAAGAACCCATGATGTTGGACTGAATATCCTCGCCAATTGCCATGACGCCGACGTCTAAATCCCGGGCGCCTAGCGACTCCAGAGTTTCCTCGGTCAGGCTGTCGATGGTAACAGCCTGGGTTACAGTGTCCTTCACCCTGTCGACCTCTTGTTCATTTATGTCGAGCGCCAGAACCTCGTGTCCGAGTTCGGTAAGTTTTTCAGCAATGCTGGTGCCAAACCGACCCAGACCTACGACGATAAATTGTTTGGTTTGCATTTTATACCTCCTGTCTAATTACGTGTGTTATCCAACCATTATATCTTCTTCCGGATAGCGATAGTTGACCTTATTTTTTTCAGCGCGGCTTAAACCGATCGCCAGTGTGAGAGGACCGAGTCGGCCGGCGAACATGGTAATAATAATAATCAGCCGTCCGAAAAAAGAAAGTTCGCCGGTTATGCCGGTTGATAGACCGACAGTGCCAAAGGCGGATGTTGATTCAAAAAGTATATCAAGGAATTCAGCGTTTTCAGTAATTGAAAGAAGGAAAGAGCTAACAAATATTAAAGCGAGGGCGAGAAATCCGATAACCATTGCCTTGCGAACTAGCCCCTGGCTCAAGCGGCGGTTGAAAGAAGTGACATCACGTTTCCCGAAGACATAAGCATAAAGTTGCTTGAGAAGAGCCGCAAAGGTAGTAGTCTTAATGCCGCCACCGGTGGAGCCGGGAGATGCGCCCACATACATCAGGAAGATGACAAAAACCAGGGTAGCAGTTGTAAGGGCTCCCGTAGGGACGGTGTTAAAGCCGGCCGTTCGAGGAGTTACCGAGAGGAAAAAAGAAGCTAACAGCCGGTTGCCGCCGGAAAGTCCCCCCATCGTTTCGGGATTATTCATCTCCAGACCGTAAATAACTACGATTCCAAGTATAAGGAGCGTTACAGTGGCGATAAACACTGTTTTGCTGTGGAGAGAAAGCTTCCGTTGCTTGCCGGTGGAAAATAATTTACTACCATACTCGTAGATTACTGTGAAACCCAGACCGCCAAGAACAATCAGGGAAATAATTGTCAGGTTTACAACAATATTTCCAGTGAAACCTTCGAGGCTATCGCCGAAAATATCAAAACCGGCGTTGTTGAAAGCAGAAACCGAGTGAAAAAGGGCGTGCCAGGCGGCAGTTAGTGGTTCCTTGTCTCCAATCAAACTATAAAAAAGGAGCAGAGTACCGGTGGCTTCGGCAACAAAAGTCAGGGTAATGATGTATTTGACCAGTTTAAGCAGGCCGGATTGAGTCAGGTGACCGAGGTCCTGCTGAATCAGGAGACGTTCGCTGAGCAGTATTTTTTTGCCGATCAGGACAATAGCCAGCGTGGAAAGGGTCATAATCCCCAGACCGCCGATCTGAATCAAGACGAGGATAACCACCTGGCCGAACAGCGACCAGTGCGCGGCGGTGTTAACGACAATCAGACCGGTAACGCAGACGGCCGAGGTAGAGGTGAAGAGAGCGTTGATGAATGGCGTCGCCTCCCCCGACTGCGTCGCCACGGGCAGAGTGAGCAGTAAGGCACCGGTCAGGATGACGACCAGGTAACCCATAATAATTAGCCGGGTAGGGGTCAGTTCAAAAGGTGTAATTTGATCAAGGTGATTATATAAATTTGAAATCATAGTTGATCAGCCCTGACAAGAGCTCTAACGTCCGATAATAGTTTTATGATTGAAACAAATATAATGAGAAACTCCAGCCGGCCCAGGAACATGCCCGCAGTCTGTGTCCAGAGTATTCCTCGGGGAGCTTCGGGCCCTGTAATACCTGTCGATAGTCCCACCGTTCCAAGGGCGGATGCAAACTCAAAAAGAGACTCCCGAATTTCATAACCGTAGCTGAGAAAAATAAGCACGCCAACAGTAAAAGTGACGAAATAAAGGGCGACAAAGCTGGCGATTTCTTTGATTTGTTCGTTGTCCAACCTTACCTGCTTTTCTCCCCGCCAGACGTGAGTGTTATAGACGGCTCGATCAGGCAGGACTATGCGCTTGATTTCGGAGAAAAGAACGCAGAAAAGTGCATGAACTCGAAATTGTTTCAACCCGCCGGCTGTAGAACCGGCCCCACCACCGATAAGCATCAGAATAATTATTGTAAAGAACGCCAGAGCCGGCCAGCCAGCCAGGCTCACGGTGGAAAAACCGGTCGTAGTCAGGGCAGAAATGACCTGAAATGAGCCCGTTCGGACAGCTTCTGATACAGCCGTTGAAATTCCCCGTAGTCCCAGAAAGCTCACCAGTGGTATGCTAAAAAGCAAAACGAAACCGGAAAACCTGATTTCACCGTTTTTAAAAAATAGTCTGTATTTTCCCTTTAAGAGGACGTAATGAGTGGCAAAGTTAATCCCCCCCAGCAACATGAGTAAGATAGTAACCAGTTCCACGGAGAGGCTGTCCCAGGCGCCAATGCTGGCCGGTGAGGTGGAAAAGCCTCCGGTGGAGAGTGCGGCAAAGGAGTGGTTTATGGAATCAAACAGGTTCATCCCGGCTAGATAATAGAGAACAATTCCGGCTAAGCTGTAGCTGATGTAGATCGTGGAGATTAACTTGGCCGAACGTTTTACATGTGGAACCAGCTGATCCTCACGGCCTTCGGCCTGAAACATTCCAAAGCCATAGGGATTAATAATAGCAGCCATCATAACCACTACCAGTCCGGCACCACCAAGAAGTTGCATAAGAGAGCGCCAGAGCAGGAACATTTTAGGAACGGAATCCTCTTCAACAACTGTAAGTCCCGTGGTAGTGATGCCGCTGGTGGATTCAAAAACTGCGCCAGTGAAGTCAGCGATGCCGGTCAGGTAAAAGGGTAGAGAAAAGAGCAGGATAACGACAAGCCAGGAAATAACAACTATAACTCCTCCCTCTTTTAAGTTGAGAGTTACTTCAAAGGAAGAACGGTTGAAAAAGTAAAGCAGGGCTCCGAAGAAAATACCGATTAGTGCGGGGATGACAAAACTTAGACTATAGTTTACTTCCCCCGGGAAAAAAAGTAGGGAAAAGAGAGGGGTGAGAAGATAAAGCCCACCGCCGGCGACAAGGACACCAATGTATTTTAATATCAGTCTATAACGGATTTTCAGAAACTTTTTCAAGCGCATGAGGAATTCAGAGTTTGCTCCCGACTAAGGCCTCAAGAACTTCCCCCTGGTTAGTGTTCAGAGTGAAGACAAGAAGCTCGTCATCCGCCTGAAGTTTCGTGTCCCCGCGAGGGACGATAATTCCTTCGTCACGAATCACAGTACCAATAACGGAGTCAGGGGGCAGTGCCAGTTCTTCTAACTTCTGGTTGGTCGCCGGGGAGTCGTCGGTGAGCACGACCTGGGTTACGTTAACCCGGCCGCCGGCTAAAGATAGGATAGTGTCGATATTTTCCGAGGTAACTTTTTGCTCGACAAGTTCACTGAGAAGAGTTGTTTTATTAAAAACCTGTTCAACGCCCAGCTCTTTAAAAATCTTCTCGTTAGTCGGGTTATTAATTATTGAAAAGGTGCGGGGGACGCTAAAGACTTCCCGGGCTAACTGACAGATAAGTAGGTTGGCCGGATCATCCGGTGTTAAAGCTAAAAGAGCGTCAGCGCTTCGGGACCCGGCGTCCTCAAGCACGGAAGGTTGCGAACCGTCGCCGCAGACCACGAGAGCTTTCAGCTTTTCAGAAAGTTCCTCGCAGTAGTCCCTGTCTTTATTTACCAAAACGACACGGTGACCCTTGGCCGCAAAAGTTTGCGCCAGGTAGTAGGTTGCTTTGTCGCCTCCAACAAGAATCAGTTTCATTTTATTTACTCCAAATTGTCCGTGATAGTATTAGCAAGCTGGCCGGCTAAAAGAGTAGTGGGAGAAAATGTCTCCAGTTCGGTTTTTTCGTAGAGTATTTCTTTCTCCGGTTCATTTATGCGGACCAGGATCCGGGGAACGTTGAAAATGCAACTTGCAATCCGGCTGGTCATGTAATTTACGTTATCGTCGTCAGAAGTGGCCACAAAAACGTCGGCCCGATCTATTTTAGCTTCCTCCAGCAGGGATAGTTCGGCTGCGTTACCGTGGAGCTTAAAGCCCGTGAATTCGGGCGAAAGATTAGCGAAAGATGCTTCCGACCGGTCGATGATAACGACTTCGTGACCGGCTCTGGAGAGCCGGGAAGCAAGCTCGCCGCCCGTGCGTCCACAGCCTACAATAATGGTGTACATTAGTTTTTATCACCAGTGTCTGCTTCGGTTTCCTCGTCCAGCTTAATTCCCTCCGGACTGTAGTCAAACTGCGTTGCTCTTTCGATATTCTGTTCGGCAGGCTTATAGGACGGATCCAGCGCCAGGGCAGCCCGGTATTTTTTTAATGCTTCGGTAGTTTCCCCTCTCATCTCCAGGATAACTCCGAGAAGGTTAAAGGGTTCCCCGGTGGAAGGATCGCTGGCCAGGGCGGCTTCCAGGTAGTCCTCGGCCTGTTCGAATTTCTTCTCGTTAATCATTTTCTTGGCCAGTTCAATACAGGTCTCGTAGTCTGATTTTTCCGGCTCCCTGGGCTCAAGTTTTCGCCGCTGGAGAACTTCGCTGACAACCTCACGAATTTCATCCGGCGAAAAGGGTTTGCGCAGGTAATCAATGGCGCCGGATTTCATTGATTTTACGGCGGTCTCCACGCTGCCGTAACCGGTAATCATAATTACACTGGCCGGATGATCCTCGAGTTTTTCCAGTACCTCCAGGCCGCTCAATCCCGGGAGCTTAAGATCAAGCAGGATGAGATCGGGCTCTGATTTCCGGGCTTTTTCCAGACCATCTTCGCCGTTTAAAGCAGTTTCTACCTCATAACCCTGTTTAGAGAGAGTCTTTTGCAGGGTCATGCGGATGTTTTCTTCGTCATCGATAACTAAAATGTTAGCGTCACTCATTTGTATCCTCCTTTTTATACTTTTCCACACTTTCCAGTAAATCTTCGGATTCAATAGGTTTAATTAAATAATCCCGGGCCCCCATCTTTTTAGCTTTCTCAATATCATCTTCGTTAGAACTTGCACTAACAATCACAATTGGCATATCAGCCAGGCGATTTTCTTTTTCCAGGGCCTCCAGAACCATGAAACCGTCCATTTTAGGTAGACGCAGGTCAAGTAAAACCAGGGCCCAGTCCTCTTCAAGACAGCTATTGAGAGTTTCGACACCATCACTTGTAACATTTACTGAATACCCGGCTCTGCTCAAACGTTTTTTTAAGGTCAGGGCAATATTTTTTTCATCCTCGGCCAATAATATCTTATTCATGTTTTTGTTTCCTGTCTTTAACCGCTGATAGGGTAGGTATAGTGAAAGTGAAAGTAGAACCTTCACCAACCTCACTTTCTACCCATATTTGTCCGTTATGGGCCTCAACAATTTCCTTACATATGGCCAGTCCAAGGCCACTTCCTATAGAATCATCTTCCCCAACTCGAACAAATTTTTCAAATATTTTATCTTGATATTCAGGCGGAATACCTGAACCGGTGTCGCTTACTGAGACGTAGACCTGGTTTTTACCGGAGCGGCTCTCGACAGTTATTT
>PWHN01000067.1 GCA_003554945.1 bacterium | reverse complement strand
TGCCACATAAAACACGACTGGCTCTTGATCTGGCATGTCGATAAAAAACATAACAGAATAACTTTTGTCCGAACCGGTAGCCATGCTGACCTCTTCGACTAATGCATTCTTTCTTGTACCTCATGTTTACGGTCTATGGTTTTCAACTTTTCAACTTGCCTACTTTCCCACTTTCTTACTTTTCAACTTTCAAACTTTCAACCTCCGAGGTAATCAGGTAATTAAACAAACAACTGGTCACACTGCTCATATACAAAATATTCCTTGACTTTCAAGGATTTTTGGGCTAAATTATCAATGGTGATAAACATGGAAAACAAAAAACAAGTGACCGTAACCGGTAAAAGACAGATAACCCTGCCCGTGGAGTTCTGTCGTGAATCAGGGGTTGAGCAGGGCGAAAAACTGGAAGCTGTTTTTGATGCCAACGAATTGCGCCTGCGCAGAGTATCTGAACCCGAACCGGCAGATAAGTGCAAAGGGTTTTTAGATTTAATAGGTGCTAAAGAAGGCGACAACGAAGATATAGACCATGACGAGGTCCTCGCTACCGAAGCCGACCCGCGCAAACAGCAATCCCGGTGAAATCTTATCCCGGGGAGGTCATGGTTGATTCTTCCGCCTTTCTGGCTCTCTACAATTCCGGGGACCCGGCTCATAAATCCTTAACCCGATCCGTCAACAAACTCGCTGAACACCGAAGTGGATTGATCACCACCAATTTCATTCTCTCGGAAGCTTACACCTTGATTGGCTGCCGCCTATCATTTGACGACGCCCGAACCTGGCTTAAGAAGATTGATGTCCCAGTGGAATACGTCAGTCCGGCCGACGAAGAAGACGCCCGGCAGATATTACAAAATTACGATGACAAAGAATTTTCCTACGTTGACGCGACAACTTTTACGGTTATGGAACGCCTACAGATAAAGACAGCCCTCACCCTCGACTCAGATTTTGAACAGTACGGTTTCCAGGTTCTGAATTAAATCATCCTTCCACTATTTCTCTTTTTCCGCCCCAACAGTTAGAGACTTAAAGCGCAAAATTAAAACCGATTTACATTCAAAAGTATTACGTCAAAATACTTTGACGTATTGCAAAAAGTAAGTGTTTAACGTCTCCTCTCAGCACCTTCGCAAAACATCAGCCTAAAGCTCAAAGCCAAAAGCCGCAAGCTAACTCAAATTCATCAAGTTCTCATAATCTTGCTCATCCTCTTGAACTTGATTTTGACTCCCCGAACGTCATTGCGGGCCACGACCCGCAATCCATCTTGATTGGTCTTCCTTGATCTTGATCTTCGCTCTCGCTCTTGATTTCCCCGAACTTCCGCCTGCTCGCAAGCTCGCCCCTTTGCGCCTTTGCGTTTTCCGCCCTTGATCTTGATTTCCCCGAACTTCCGCCTGCTCGCCTGTTCGCCGGTTCGATGTTTACGCCCTACGCCAAGCGCCCTGCGCCCCGCGCTTTCCCCCTCGACCTTCGACCGTTGCTATAACCTCATTTGCTTACTAGCCTGAAGTGTCGTATACTTTTAAGTGGAATTTAGCTAATTGGGAGGAATCTTTTATGTCAGAAAAAACAACAGCTCGGATAGAAGAATATATTGAAGTCAACCCGGAGATAAAGAATGGTCAGCCTGTAATAAAAGGCACCGGCTGCCTGGTCAAACGTATTGCTGGCTGGTACACAACGGGCTTATCTCCTGAAGAGATAGCAGCAGAATACCCTCACCTGAATCTTGAGCAGGTTTTTGCCGCTCTTACATATTATGAGGCAAACAAAAAAGAAATAGATGAACAACTCTCTGAAGAAGAAAAAATCGCCGATCAAGCTGCTTACAAAGAACTCCAAACTAAAACTACTGGTTCTTAATGTTCGATTTATATATTGATGAAGATGCAATGCGCATTAGCTTTGTCAATATTTTACGTAGCCAGGGTTTTGATGTCCTAACCGCCGAGGAAGCTAATCAATTAAGTAAAGATGATTTGGATCAGCTTACATTTGCCACTGATCAAGAAAGAGTACTTTTTAGCCACAATATTATAGATTTCAAGCAGATTCATGAAAAGCAGATGAAAAAGGGAGGAAATCATGCCGGTATTTTGCTGGCACCACAGCGAAAATTCTCCCCTCTTCAACAATCCCGACTCATTTATCTAATTTCCCGCCAATTAACCTATCACAAAATCAAAAATAATTTGTTGTTTGTTTCAAATTGGGCCAAGTAACTGTCCGGGGCTGATAAACTACTCGCACCGCTTCTCGCCTCTTCGAGAACTCACGCCAAGCGCTTAACTCATCTCCTCTCCCCTCCGAGGGAGAGGATACAGGTGAGGGGGGAACTTGATCTTGACCTTGATCTTGACCTTGACCTACCGCCCGTCATTCCGGCCCCCGAGCCGGAATCCATGTGTAAGGTCTTCGGTTTCCTGCTCTTGACTTCGCCTAATCTCTTCATCTCCTAATTTCCTCATCTCCTTTTCACGCTCTTCCGATGTTACCGACAACCGATTACTGATTACCGAACTTTGCCCTTGATCTCTCTTCCGTCATTGCGGGCCACGACCCGCAATCCATCTTGATTGGTCCTTCATAATTTTTGATCTTGATCTTCGCTCCCGCTTTTGATTTGCCCGAACTTCCGCCTCTGCGCCTTTCCGTTCTCCGTTTTTGACTTTCGTCCTTGATCTGAGGTTTACATTACGCCAAGCGCCCTGCTCCCTGCGCTCTGCGAACTTTCCCCCACTCGCCTCTTCCCCCCACCGCCCTACCGAGAACTTCCGCCCCGCACTTGACTTCGCCTAATCTCTTCATCTCCTAATTTCCTCATCTCCTTTTCACGCTCTTCCGATGTTACCGACTACTGATTACCGATTACCGGTCTTGACTCCCCATGGTTTCCCGCACTTGACCTCGCCTAATCTCCTCATTTCCTACTCACCTACTCTCCTCAGCACTGATTTCTCAACCTCCGAGGTAATTTGGTGTTCAAAATAATTTATAATTACGCTTAAGTTTAAAGTTTAACTCTGACCCGATTGTGCTTAAGTTTAAAGTTTAACTCTGACCCCGATGGGGAGGGATGAGCCAGCGCCATTTGAAATGTTTGTGAAAAAAATATATCTGGTAGATAACAACTATTAACGTAGTTGCTAAATACGCCCAGGCCGCACCTATATATCCAAAATGAAAAATAAGAAAAAATGCTATAGGAACCCCTAAAACTAATTTCAATGCTGCCTCGTTAACAAGCCCACGCTGCTGACTGATAACAAAAGTAATGTTATGAAAAATATTAAACAACTTTAAAAATACAAAAGCAGGGAGAAGGATATAGACCAGGGGAATGGCCGGCGTAAATTCAGGACTATAAAGAATAGGAATCAACCAGGGAGACATCAATCCGATTAGCAGGGCTAATAATAAATAAGTTGGTCCGAGTTGATAAAAATATTTTCGCAATGTATAAAAAAATTCTTTTTTGCTTCTCTGAGACCACTTTTTGACCAGGCGAGGGAAAAGATAGGTTTTGATTGGCTCGACTACAAATCTGAATATCTTTTCAAATTTCATCGCTATGTTGTAGTATCCCGTCCCGGCCGGACTAACATAACTACCAATTAATAAATTGACAATCTTCTGATATGGTGTTTTCATTAATTTTGCCACATAGGCACTGCGAACATTTCTATACAGTTCAAAAAAGACCGGTATAAACTGAATGCGTGGGGCAAAAAAACTTGACAATACCACTTTCCCCCATATTTTTAGAGCCGCAATAATATTTGAGATAAATATAATAATTTCTCCAATTAAATAACCCAGGCAAGCTCCCCAAATTCCAGCAAAATACATAAAAATAACAGGAAGAATATCTGAAAACAACGAATACCAAACCATGAAAAAAGAATGCCAACCATACTTTTCGTAAGCATCCATCAGATAAGTGGTTGGACTGCGAACAATAGAAATCACCCTTGATAATGCATATAGTCCTAAGGCCCGCTGCCAGGCTTCAAAAAAATTGATATGAGGAGCTCCGAAATAAAGAAAAATTAAAAATAAAACCCCAAACATTACAGAAGCAATTCCTGTAATTAAAAAACACGTAACTGCATAATCTCGATTTCTCAACTTCCCCTCCCCGGAGAGACGGGTGCGGACTAATTTTAACAAGGGGGGACCCAAAGGAATTGTAAAGGGTATTTTTATAAGATGGACCACGGAGATAATCAATACAAGTTGTCCAAAACCTTCCGCCCCTAAAATCCAAGCACCAAATACACCGTATAAAAAGCCACCGGTATATTGAATAAACTTACCAACAGTTAAAAAAGAAATATTCTTGAGAGCATAAACAGGAAACCAGCGTTTAATTTTTTTATACATTGAAACTTATACTTTTTCTTTGATATATTGCCAACTGCTTCAGGTGTCTATAAAATACTTTCTTCATACCGCTCAAAATCAATTTACTTTTCAAAAAAATCACCCATTTTTAAACGATTTATTTTTTGGGGAGAAAATAAGTGATAATGTATCTCAGACAACATCCTTGTTCCTAAATTATAGCTTCTAACTCACTGGTCAAAACATTGATTTATTTTTTTAGGTTCAACTATACCAATATCACCGGCACCAGGTAAAAGTTTTCCCTCTCTAACAATCCCGAGCAGTGTCCCAAAATCAAACCAGAATTTCAAATTTGCACTGTTCCAAAAGATCGGATAAAATTTAAGACGCCTAAATTTTAGCGAATAGCCGTCCATTTCACAAGCTCACCAAGAATTTGCAGGAAGAGATGAAATTACACCGGGGAAGGTTCTGCAAAAAGAGTCAATTTTTCGATGTGCCGTCATTTTGAGTAAATTCGGGTAGAGTCTTTCCAGAATGAATGATTTGACAACCAACGAAGTTTCAGGCAAATGAGGGAGACCCGCGTTGAAACCAACAGCGGCGAACGAACCGGGCGAGCCTATTTCCCCCACGGGGAATACGGTGTCCCTTGTAACTTGAATCCGATGAAGCGTCTCCGATAGAGTCCGAAGTGTAGTGCGAACCATTGAATCCAGATGCTGTTTGTGGACACAATTTCCGGGGCGAAACAACCCGCCCCACAGCAGTTTCTGGGAGGGACACGTCACATAAAGCGGTCAATCCCCCTCCGTCCATCGTAGGTTCCCCGGGCACTTTCTCGATCGCTTTCGTGAACCTTTGCATCAATGTCCACGTGCAAATCCAGAAGCCCCCGGTGTTTCAAAATATCAGTGACCGTCTCCCGGTTCTTCTTGCGTGTTTGGTGAACATCAGCCCATCGGGCCCTATCCAACTAGACTCGCCAGTGTATTGCGGGCTGGAAGGTCTTGAACATCCAACCACTCGCACAACCACTTGGCTTCGCTGATGAACCTTGAATTGTGGGAAATCTATCGTCCTACCAATCTCGAAACCATTGAATTCTCCGGTTTTGCATGAGAGCCTTATCTGTCAGAAGGGTCGCCTCCTTTTTGAGTGTTTTGAGTGAATCACTCATTTTAAAGGAGGCACCCTTTTTTAAATGAAATCTGTTAATAGAACCCTGCACGAGCACAAAACTCGGACTAATTTGGCGAACTTAACAAAGTCGCTTTATATTGTTTGCCAATTGGCCAAATACTTATTAGGAGGGTAACGCTATCTTGAGTAATAAAATTTCTCTCTTCATTGATATCCACACTAAATTGGGCTTCAGAGCGGCACTTAAAAATACATTACGGTATCTTTTGCGTATCAGTTATATTTCTCCCCTTATAGAATGGTTGCGCTACCGGTTACTTTTACTTCGAACAGATGATTTTGAGATGGTACAATCAATCAATGGCAGTAAAATGAAACTCGATTTTCACCCGGATAGTTCGCGTGTTTTGGAAAGAAAACTCGCTATCTATGGTATTAGAGAACCGGGACCAACTGAGAAATACAAAGAAATTTTGCAGAAGTTTAAAGCGAATAGTGATTCTTTGATAAATATTTTTGATGTGGGGGCGAACGTAGGTTATTATGTCCTGCTTGAAGCTCATATATTAGGTAAAAAAGGGCACATTTATGCCCTGGAACCAGAACCTGATAATATTGCTCGCATGAAGAAAAATATACAACTAAATAATTATTCTAATGTAAAAGTTCTACCTTTTGCCGCCGGTGCTGAACAAACTACCAAAAAGCTAACCATCAGTGGGAAAGCAAATACTCACTACATTACCAATGAAACTAAACATAATGATAAAGTAACAGAGGAAGTCAAACTATACCCGCTTGATTTGCTGGTACAAAAATTTAAAATACCTTCGGAGGATCCCTTGATTATACGAATGGACGTGGAAGGATACGAGGGCCAAGTCTTTAAAGGGATGTCCGATTTATTAAATTCCAAACGTCCGATGTATATTTTTGTTGAACTTCACCACAGGGAAAACAACCAAGAAGCTACAGTTATTCACCTGTTAAAAGAGTGTGGTTTTGAACTAAAGTGGGTTAGTTACAACAATAAACAAGACATGACTTCAACTATTAATAATTTCGATGAAATTCCAGCGATTCGGAATTCCATACTTTTTGCAAGTAAAAACCTAAATTTTTAACAATGAAAAAACTGTTTTCAAAAATCATTGCTGTTTACAAAAACGAGGGACCGAGAAGATTTTTTCTCCGCAGTTTTGATTTTGTTTTTAGCCGTTTTATCGCTCTACTGTATAAGATAAAAATTATTCGCTCGAACCCTATATCCCGTAAATTGTTGAAATTTTATCTCGCCACCTTAGAACAATTATACCCAAAATCCACCGATGCCAGCACTATCAAATTTTTAGAAATTTCCCCCGATGATGTTGAACTATATTTTGACGATTTCCCTCAAAAATTTGGTGTTGTTAAGGGAGGAGATTGGGATTTAAATTCTAAAGAATTTGAGGAAACGCTAGTATATAAAAGTCTGGAAAAACACTTTGAATACGAGAATGAGTGGGAGCAAACTGAACTTTTTAAGAAATATAAGCAGCGCTTTAAATCAGGCGATTTTCGGCGAGAATACGACTCGGTAAAGGATTTTTTGAAAGAAATTGATTGTTTATTGCAAGAAATCCGGGTTGAAGGCTACAAATCTCAAAAAGAATTGTTAGAGGAAGCTCCCGCGGAGACCTGGAAAGAAAATAACGACACGATTCATCCTATTCTCAATGAGGTGGGGGTAAATATTGGACGCAATGGTCAAATAGGGAAAATATGTTCAGGCAAACACAGGTTGGCAATCGCTAAGCTTCTGGAGATAGATGAAATTTTGGTTGTCGTAAGAGCCCGCCATGAAAAGTGGGAAGAAATTAGAAAAAGAATAGAAGAAGCCACCTCTTTTGACGACCTCCCCCCAGAACTCAAACAATTTAAAGATCATCCTGATCTCCAGGAGATAATGCCCGAATAAAATTCAAGCGTCTGTTGAATTTTGTCGTGCATACTATGGGTAAACGATAGATTTAAGTGCCCCTGTTATATATTCTCCGTGTTTCTCGAAATCGTATCCGTCCTCAAATGCTTTGCGTCCGTTTTGTGCAATCTGTTTTCGTTGCTGCGGGTGCTTCAGATAGTAATCTATTTTATCAAGCAGATCATCTTCTGACTCGTAAGTGACATAATGAACCCCGTCCTCAACATCCAACGGCAATTCCAGTTCGTTAATGGAGGGCGAGCAGAGCATGAAAGCGCAGGCCCACCATATTTCCAGGTGGCGATAGGTGAATTCACCGAGTCCTTCGGGAGCCAGGTTGATTTTACTGTTTCGGATAGTTTTTATGTATTCTTTTTTACCCAGCCTCTTAGTCTTCAACCGCTCCGGTAATTTTTCTTTCTTCTCCTGCAGCCCCCCATAAAAATCATACTCCGAATCCAGGAGTCTATCGACTAAAGCTCTTCTTTCCTGTGAAGTGTCTTTCCCCACGAAAAAAACATCATGCTCAAATTCCTCGGCTGGTGAACGGAAACCCTCTTCTTCAATATTGATTTCCTTAAAATTAAACCGCGAAGCCGAAACAAAATGACAGGAAAGCATTGTAGTTCGCAACTTCGCACGATTCGTAGGTTTTAATGAATTATATTTGATATTGGCCCTGAATATCTCACGTTTAAACACAAGATCAAAATTATCTAACAAATCATTATTACCGGTTTTCCCGGCTGAAGCATTTACATCTAATAAAACAACAGGTTTATTCTGTATTTTATTTTTAAACTCTTCAACCCAATCCCACAGAGTATTAAAACCATAACTATCTTTATGCGGCGCATGATTCGCCCTGAAATTAAAAATAATTAAATCAAATTTGTTAATCCAAGATTGGCTTTTATTTTCTAAATGCTTCAAAAAAATTTCCGTTACCTCGTTATGATAATGAAGAGAGGCTCTAAAAAAGCCTTCCCTCCCCCAAAAACAATACCACTGTCTAATTTTTTTAGGAATTTTTTTCCAGATAGTATCTACAATTTGTCGTTTGACATAAAGAATCTTCATTTTATCACCAAGTTTTTTTAACCTAAATATTATAGAAAAACCCCTTTAGTAAT
>PWHN01000014.1 GCA_003554945.1 bacterium | reverse complement strand
GAGGCTTTTTCCTTCCACGATATCTATGGGGCTCTAACCTCCTGTGATCATAAAAATAGGCAAAGCAAACACACGTCCCGATAGGGACCGAGAATGAGAAAAACATTTGCAGGTGGCTCCGAAATAGCGCAAACTCATTCCTCATTACACTCTCGATTGAGTGCTAGGGGGAATGAAAAAATAAGATATAGACTATTTTGCTTACAAAACGCAAAACTTTAGTGAACTTATGTTTTTTTAATTTTTCGGTCTTAGCTTTCAGCTTTCAGCCGAACTAAACGGAGGGGGTGGGATTCGAACCCACGATACCCTGTTAAGGGTATGCTCCCTTAGCAGGGGAGTGCCTTCAACCGGACTCGGCCACCCCTCCATGGAGAAAATTTAAAATTTCTGGACATCTCACTTTTTTGATTAGATCCGTCTGTTATGATAGCTTAGAACTTCTGTTTTGTCGAGTTGTTTTGGCTGCCAAACTTGAGTATAATTGCATGGGCATGCTTAACCCCAGAATACATAGATAGGAGTTTTTCAAATGACCAGGCCACGAATTGGAATTGAGATTGACGCCACCACTATCAAAGCAATATGGTTGACGCCCCAGGCTGAACAAAAATCCATCGAAACTATTCCGCTTCCTGTAAATCGAAACAACTCCGGAACGACTATTATCCCTTCATTGACCTGGGAGCGCCTGAAATCAATCCCCGACCGCTTCTCTTTTCGGGGCGCCTGGGAGGCGGCGCTGGCTGTAGAACCCCTGAGCTTTTTGTTCTGGAATAACCAAACCGGCAAAGTGTTAACACCTCTGATGAGCTGGCGTGACTATCACGGCCAGAGGTGGTTTAAACAGCTTTCAACGGAGGATAGAACGCTTATACAAAAAATTACGGGGATAAATACTTCACCTACCCTACCACTGGCCCGTTTCGACAACTTTTTATCCCAAAAAAACTGTTGCGAAGCCCTGGAAGCCGGCGAGTTACGCTGGGGTAATGTTGGAACATGGTTGCTCTGGCGGGCAACCGGCGGCAAAATGCACTGGATCGATCACAGTCAAGCCCAATACACGGGTCTTTATTCGCCAACAGAAAATGGCTGGTCATCTACTCTACTCGAACAATTCAACATACCCCGAGAAATTTTACCGGAAATTGGGACAAACTTAAAAACCAGGGTATCTGCTCGAAAATTATGGAAAAAATGTGATATCGTTGGAATGATTTCAAGCCGCCAGGCCTATGTCCTGGGCAATCAACCACCGGAAAGCAGGCGTGGTCTAATACGGCTCGGAACTGACGCCGAGGTAATCGTCCCCGGTTTCTGGTCTGAGAACCACAGGGGAGACAGCCTTGCCATCCCGGCTGCGTCCGGGGTCAAAGATTATGCTGGAGGACGAATACCAGCCGCCGGAAGTGCTGTCGACTGGTTCTCGAAAATTTTTGCTCTAAACAGACAAATGCTCGGCCAGTGGATTCAACCGCCCTGGCCACAAAATTCCCCCCTCTGGTCGCTTTCTTTTTACGGCAGCGGCGGCAAGCAGCAGAGAGCCTGTCCACCTGTTTTATCAAATTTTAACGAGACCAGCTCAACCAGAGAACTGGCTCAAGGGCTTTTGATCAGTATTTTATTAAATCTTAAACAGTTACTGTGCGAGCAGTTAGACGATCAATCCGGGGAAATTCCTCTCACTTTTGGTGGCGGCCTGGCAAGACTTCCTGGCTATCCGTCGCTGGCCTCAGCGGTGTTGGATAATTCTTTGGCCGTCAATTTACTCCCGCTGCCAGCAGCGCGCGGCGCAGTAATCGCGTCCCACTGGCAACATAACTATTTGAAACAGGACCCCTGGAGACAGACAAATTTATCCGTCATCCTGCCCGAGGACAATATACCGCTGGAAAAATGGGAGCAATCCTGGAAGGAATTTGAAAAACGGCTTTTCGACCGGGCGACTGACAGCATCCAGTAGACCCATCGAAGCGTTTAACTTGAGTTAGATCTTCAAATCCATCATTTTGCCCAGTTCTGGTTCAAGATCCTTACGTTCCTCCTCTTCTTCCTGGAGCTCCGGTTCCTGCTGACGACGATGAGCAAAATAACCCGTCGCCCCTCCCTGGGACCCTTCTTCATCTATGTTTTTTGAACGTGCGTCATCTATCTGCTTGACGTTTTCACGACCACTGGCATATTTCTTCCTGTAAGCGCGAACCGTGCGCATGGTTTCGGCAAAGTTTTTCGCCCGATCGGCCGACTTGGCCGCACGACCCTCCTGCATAAATAACACCTGCAGATCCATCGGAGTAACACTCATGGTCACCACCTTCTCTGGCGCTTACAGGATAATGTTCCTAAAATAGAGTAACCCAGTAACATAATCGGCTGATTAGCAGAAAAACTTTAGCTTTTGAAAATTTATGCTTTTTTTGGCGGCATTAAATTCCCAGCACAGGTTACCCGCGCGGGCAACTGCCTCTAATTATTTGACACAGTTATAAAGTTGAGTAGGTTGGGCGACCAGTCGGCTGATGGTCGCTATCTCGGTAGGCTGGTGATTAGATTTCTGGGCTGGTTACAGCTAAGGAGCCAGAATTAAATAGACCGTTAAAATTATGATTATAGCGATTATCAGGGGAAGAATAAGAATCCAGTTGTCTGCGAGCATTTCCACCGGATCAGATGAGCTTTTCTGCATTCCCTTGGTTTTTCCAGCAGCTGTAGATTCAGGCACCAGAATGTTGACGTCCTTACCGCAGCGCACTTTCCCATAGACGTCGCGACCAAATTGAACTCTAAGACTGAGAGTACCGGCTTCCGAAACTTCACGCGAGACTAACTGAGCCGGTATCATACCCGTTTCATCACGTCTCTGGTCCAGGACCTGGGCAATACGCTGCAAGTCGCTGGAGTAGTTACCAAGATCAACATAAATCAAATCTCCAATTGAAATCTGGTTCACCGGAACTCCCTTGACGGGATTAATTTCTATTTCGGCGGGAAATTCGTATTCCTCGCTCTCTTCCTCCGCCTCGACCGCTTCCTCGCCCCCCGCTGCTTCATCAATATTACGCGAGAGAACAACTTCAGAAGTAAACTGGGGACTGTTGATATCCAGGTTGGAAGTCAATAAATTTTGAAGTTCAAGGTCAATTTTTGCTAAATCTTGATTAACCAGGCCACTTCTAAGTTCCGAAGCCGGCTCCTGAAGAACTTCGGCCAGAGCAGCCTGTAAGGTTTCCGTATTTCCTCCCATCTGCTCACCAGTTTTTTTAGCCCGCACTATACGTTGATGAAAGTTTTCCGGCGGCAGATCAATTGGTATGTCAAGAATTTTGTCACTGCTGCTGACCACTGACTCGCCAGCGTCAATCGCATTTTCGGTATAATTCCAGCAAATATATATTAAGCCGCCAAATCGTCCCCCGCTATCACGAAACTTGGCCTGCACCTTTAATTTTGAAGGTTCAAGCAGGGTTTGTGCTTGATTAAAGTCACCGTCTGCCATTTCCCAGGCCTTCTCGGCCAGTGGACGCGGCGCATTTGCCTGCTGTAAAAACTCCTCTTTATCCATCTAAAATCCTCCATAAGTAATTCCTGCTCTTAGAATTTAAACTTCAATTTTAAATCCCGGTTCAACTTCCAAAATCATAACGTATGAATTGTAAAACTTCCAACTTTTTCTCCGTAAAAGTCCATTTAATAATTTTTCGGGTTAATTAAAATCCCCCCATCTCCAGGCCAATCCCCTCTTGGCGCTATAATTTAACAGGTGGCAACTGCTTTGTCCAGCTTACAGGGTCTCTCGTAGTAATATCCCTGGTGATAATATACACCAAGATCTTGTAATATTTTAGCCGTTTTATCGGTCTCTATCCATTCGGCAACTATCGGCACCCCAATATCATGCCCCAGGTTGGCGAGAGATTTAACAAATTTTCTATTCATATCGCTGTCCTCCAGTCCAACGATAAAAGTGCCGTCTATTTTGACCATGTCCAGAGGAAGATTTTTCAACGTTTGAAACGAACCGTGGCCGACGCCAAAATCATCAAGAGCAATGTTAAACCCGTACTCTTCGACGACTGCCATTAAGTTCTTAAAAGCATGAGCGCTACAACTGCCAAGCAGCTTCTCTGTTATTTCAATAACAATTTTATCCTTCGATATACCCGCTTTATTTAAACGATCGTTTAAGGCCGCAAACACATCTCGTCTTAAAATCGAAGCCGGAAAAAGATTTATCGATATATATTCAGGAATATCCTCGTTCCCAAGAGTGCTTATTTGATTGATTACTTCGTTTACCACCCAGCGGTCAAGCCGCGAGGAAAGCTGCGGATTGTTTACGACCTCCGAGTAATTTTGCAGGGTTCTTACTTCGCCACCTTTTGTAAAAACCCGAAGCAGTGCTTCAAACATATAAATTGATCCGTCACGGCTGTCGTAAACAGGCTGATAGTGAACTTCCAGCCGATTGTTTTCTAACGCCTCGATTAACTTTTCCGATGACTTTATCTGTAACTCCAGGTGTTCCAGATCAGATTTACGATGAATAAGAATTTTATTACGATGCATCACCTGTTCCCGTTTTTCGCGCCCCAGCGCCCGGTAGCTGGCCCCTAATAACTCCTCCAGGGTTGTCCCATCCTCAGGATAACGAGACGCTCCTACTCGCATATGGTATTCAATCTTATTGCCGTCGGCCTCAAAAGAATTTTTCAGCGGAGCAAAGTTATCTCTAATGATTTGCTGCACGTCACTGTTTTTGTCCACGGGCAGAAAAATCCCAAATTCATCGTCGCCAAGCCGCCCCAATAAAGCACCCCTAGGTAATTTGTCCCTTAAATATGCCGCGGTTCGCTCAAGAATTTTGTTGCCCAACCAGTATCCGTAAAAATTATTATACTTTTGAAAATCTAAGATATCAACCGCACAGAAGAGGAAGGCCCCTTTATCCTCGTCCGAATTTTCCGAAAGTATCTCCGTTACTTTTTCCAGAAAAACGCCGCGGTTGGGCAGACCCGTGAGCATGTCGTGGCGGGCCAGGTATTCGGCCTCGGCTTTTGCCAATTCGGCGTCCTGCTGCGCTGTTTTTACCTCAGTAATTTTTTTTATGCTTCCCTCCAACCCGATCAACTCGTCCTTCTCGTTGTATTTGCCGATACCTCCGTCACGCACCCATTCGATTCCGCCGTTATCGCTGCAAAGCCGGTATTCCAGTTCATAGTTTTCCCTGTTCTCAACAGCGGCTCTTATGTTGTCCATTGCTTTTTGACGGTCGCTTTCCAGGACTTGATTAAAATGTACAAAGTTTTCCTCTGTCTTTGAATTTTCCACAGCGTTTAGTTCAATTAAATTTTTAATCTGACCGGCGCTGTGCTCAAGTTTCCAATTAGACAGGGAGGAATCCACACTATAATGATAACTGAAGGTTTCGGGTGGTTCGAGACACTCATCGCCATCCTCAGGTTTGAGATACCCGCCACTAACCAGCCGCGAAAACAAATCGGGGAGGAGGGCGCCAATCATCAGCAGAAAGACATAACCACCAATTCGTATAATATTGTCACCTATTTCGGGGAGAGGGGGAGAAAACAACCCTTCCGCAATTGTTACCCACAACAGACCCGTAAGAAAATAGAGAATTCCACAGAGCCAGCAGATAGGAGCCCCGTCCAAACGTCCGTTCGTATCCATGGCTACGCCTCGACGTTAAAGATATTAATGCATCACTTTTTAGTCGTTGTGGGGAATAACATAATCTGATCCGCCAATAAACTCTCTAATTGGAGAAGTGCCCGGGATTATCTCCAGATCGGGAAAAGGCTCAATCGTATCGAGTAATGCTGCCGTCCTTTTCCCGCGGACATAAGCGGCCAGACGGTTGTCTTCCTTCAGTTGATTGATGTAATCGTGAGCCGGATAATCGGCTCCAATTATCTTTTTCAAAACTGGCAATTCGTATGGTAAACCGGAATTCAAAACTACGTCAGTGGAGAAAATATAAGGAATGATATGTTTCAGCTCACCTTTTCTTACATAGGGCCAGTGGGAAAGCGTATTTTCCATGCTGTATCCTCGGTGACGGGAGTCCCGAATCATACGTTTTAACATGCGAACGTCGGCCCAGCGGGTGTAACGCCCTTCAACCCCCCGCAGGACATTCATCGATTCTATGTAAATTTTGAATTTGCTGCTTTGCGGCACCGAACTCGTCAGATCACGATATAGACCGTGCAGACAGTCAATCAGTATAATTTCATCAGGGTCACGGGTAAATGGTTCGGTCCCGTCTCGACAACCCGCCTCAAAATTGTAAATTGGCTTGTCAATCGTCGCTCCCTGGACAAGCTGCGACAGGTGCTCATTTAGCAGCGGCATGTCGATAGCCCCGGGCATTTCAAAATCATAATCGCCAAAACGATCCTTGGGCTGATCCTTCAGGTCGTAAAAATAATCGTCAACGTTTAACTGCTTGAATTTCATACCCTCTTTTTCAAGCTGGTCCCCGATTATAACTGTCGTCGTAGTTTTGTTTGAACAGGAAGGTCCGGCTATAACAACCACGTCAATCTCCTGACGGCGTTCCAAAATTTTGGCCGCCGTCTCTTCAATATCAGTCTTAAACCGTTCTTCGGCGGCTTCTACCAGTTCGACGAGGTCGCGCCCGTCTTCACCGGTAATCCAGCGGTTTAGCTCAAAAACACTGTCACACTGGTGATCGACATTCCATTCCAGAGTGCGCCTTACCAAATCCTGGTGGATACCGTTATTGGTAAACTGAAGCTCCGAGATGTCGCCCTCATTTACCTTTTTACGTCCCTCCCTGTAGATCATGTAACCCTCGGCGATCTGAATTTCACCTATTCTTTTTAGCTCTTTTTCCACCGTATCCTGGATGTATTCGCGCGGCGGGCAGAGAATCTCCGGAGATAATTCCTGCTTGCTCATCTCCAGAACTTCTTCCTGCAGGAATTTAACAATTTTATTTAGTTCATCTTCCGTTAACTCGGGAAAAAGGCTGTGCGTAAAGCGGGGATCGACTTCCGCCGATTCCATCTGCTCGCGGATGTAGTCCTCAAGTTGGTCTGGCTCCTTAGCCGGGTCGCGGCTGCTTAACCTGTCTTTGAAAGTCTCCATCAACACAAACGTGATTCGTTCGGTTACAAAGGCATCCTTCATCCGGTGGTGACGTTCTTCCTCGTCGTAACTTAGATACTGGGTTATAAACTCTTCTGTTAACCAGTCAATGTCATAGTATTCGCGATAGACCCTATCAGTGACGCGCTGCGCATATATTTGAGCGCGGCGATCTGCCAGCGCAAGCTGCTCGCCTTCGACATCTTCTATTGCCTTGCAGATTGAATCGGCAATTCTTGAGACTTGAAAATCCTCTATTTGTCCCTCTTTATTAACGTATTTTACGACTGTGTTCGTTATGCTCATCAGTGCCACCTCTACTCAAAAGGGTAAACTATTGGCCAACAGATACAGATTTGTTACTTATTTTACCCCCTTTTCTTGATTTAGACAACAACAATGCCCCCCGGCCAGATACCTACCACAATTCGGCCTTCCCAACTCATCCCCACTGACCTACGGTTTCCTGCGCTTGACTTCTCCTCATCTCGCACTCTAATGGTTTCCCGCACTTGATTTCGCCTAATCTTCTCATCTCCTTTCCACGCTCTACCGATGTTACCGATCACCGATAACGGTTTACCGCCCGTTCGCATGCTCGTATGCTCGCCTGTTCACAGATCCGATCTTTACGCTCCGCACCCCGCTCTCCGCTCACCTCACCCCACCGCCCCCTCGCTCCCCGCGCCCAGCTCACAAGTCTATTCAAACTTTCCGTCAAAAAATCTATAATAGTAACTGTTTGCACGCCAGACGACCGGCAAGCGATAAGTAAAATTCATTTTGTCGGTCGGAGATTAAGCCGGGGTGGCGGAACCTGGCAGACGCTACGGACTTAAAATCCGTTGGGGTGTAATACCCCGTGCGGGTTCGAATCCCGCCCCCGGCACTTTCAACGCCCCTGTTTTAGTCCTCTATTCTCCAACTATCCCGTTTACAAATGAAAAAGACAATGATTCATCTTCCGGGGACAACTTCTCCATCTAAGCGATCAGAACATAACGGCTTATTATTTTTTGTGGGCGCCAATTCGGAGGGGGCCACAGAATGCTCGGCAAGGATAGCCTCGTCCCGAGCACCGGGCCATGTCATTTGATGAAATAGGGTGTTACAAATGGCAGGACAATTATTTCTTTTTACCGATTACTTAGGGACAGAAGCTTTAATACGTTCCGCTTTCACCCATAACTTGACAACCGGTTCGTTATACTTTTTGAGTCAATTATTACAAACAATCCTGTAAACTGGTAAAATACGTGAATTTTCACTCTGTTAATGAGTCCGTTATTGCAAATAATGACTAAATAGGGTTTTTTGTCATTGTCAGACCAGAATACTGGTCGCGTAGCGCTCCCCCTCCGTCCTATTATGTTGACCACTTGATGCAGTATCTCGCGGAGCCTTATTACGTGGGAGTGCTTACGGCTGCGAAGTTACACGGTGCAGCACACCACACTCCGCAAGAATTCCAGGTGGTGGTTAATTGTCAATTGAGAAATATCGAGAAGGAAGGAAAGCGTATACGGTTTTTAAAAAACAAGGACCTCGATGTTGTTCCCCTGGAGCAGAAAAAAGTTCCGACCGAATAAGATAGGAATTTTTAAATTCGGCTTATTCTTCTCAGAAGCTATATTAGTTAAAATAGCCGGTGAGGTCAATAAAAGCTACTCCAATAAGCCTGGTTATCGGTGAATATACTTTATTGCGGTT
>PWHN01000074.1 GCA_003554945.1 bacterium | reverse complement strand
TGCCTGCACTTCCGTGCTGGTGACTGGGAGTGAAAAAATGTATAGGCGGGTTATGTATATATTTTTTTACGGACAGGAGCCAGTTAAATCCGGCTGCAAGCCGGCTCCCGCCGCCCAACCCCGCCCTTGAACTTAATCTGCGTCTACCTGCGTAATCTGCGTGCCCCTTCGCACTTGAATTTTCTTAGCGCCTTCGCGCCTTTGCGTTTCCGGGCTTGAATTAAATCTGTGTAAATCTGTGTAATCTGCGTGCTAAAAGATGTAAAGAACTACTCTCGAGCTCGCTTATCGCAAATCATTCCCCAAAGCTGTACCGAAAACCCAGTTGGTGCAGGTCGCCAAAATCGCCGTAAGGCACAAATGCGTAGTCAAATTCAAGGTTATCAACAAAATTCAGTCCAAGACCAACGCTCATCCCGTCGTCAATCTCCCGGTTACTGTTATAACCCAATCGGAAATCTAAATCATTGTACAACTGAATTTCCGTGCCGAGCATCAAGCTGGCCCGGCTATTTTCAATCTGATACTCGGTATCAAGATATAATTCAACAGGAAAAGCTGCGTTTTCACGGAGAGCATAACTCAGCCCGCCACGGGCAAGCAGCGGCAGATCGTCGCCCTCGTCCTCAAACTCCACCTCGGTGCCCAGGTTAGCGATGACGAAACCGAAGGCGAGCGGCAGATCAGGTTGGTTGGATGCCCAGCGCAGTCCGAGGTCAAGAGAAGCGGCCTGCGCGGTGCTGTCGTCTATTTCCAGACGTATTCCGCGAAGTGCAAAACCAAGGCTCGTATTCTCGTTTATCTGCCGTCCGTAACCGGCGCTACCCACGAGGTCAAGCCCGGTAAAATCACCGTCTGTATACAACTTGCCGTCCCTAACATCAGTCCTCTGCTCGTCGCCATAGCTTATGTAATTAACCCCCCAGCCAAGAGCAGACTGGTTACCAACAAAATCAGGCGAGTGTGTATAGGTGAAGCTACCAAAGTCAATATCCTCGACCAAGCTGGTATACCCCAGTTCAAATTCACTACCTTCTCCGGGCAGTAACCCGGCGGGATTATAATCAATGGCCTTAGCCCCCCGGGCGGTAGCCTGTCCGGCTGAACCCAGGGCCGCTTCCCGCGCCCCCGTCTTCAACCGCAGGACTTCGGCGGCCGACTGCCCGCCGCCACCGTCGACAGCGGGGACAGCGAAGAACTGGAGGACAAAGCATAAACTCAAAAGCAGAAGCCACGGGCGCCGTAAGTAACCTTGCAATGAAAAGATTTTCAAAATCATTTTATCACAGCCAGCTTGCCGGTCTCTTCGTCGCCGCTGGAATGATCCTTCAGCCGGTAGAGATAGTAGCCACTGGATACTTCACTGCCGCTGTTGTCTTCTAAATCCCAGTATATCTGTGCTTTATTATCATTATCAACAGTATCATCAGCTTCAGTAATATTACAATCATATACCAGTTCTCCGCTTAAACTGTAAATTTCAAGTTCCATGTTAATTTTACCGGGGTCCGTAAACTGAAAGATAAATCTTTTTTCCGGCTCAGTATGTTTGGAATTAGAAAAATCAAACGGATTTGGGCCGGCGAGAAAATCTTTTATACCATCCACGGATAATACAAAACTGTAGCTCAACTCATCAGCAACAGTAGGATCTATACTACTCAGGCCTTCCTGCTGCAGAGTTTTCGTGGTTTGAACCCGGTCGTAGCCGCTTTTTGATACGTTAACCAGCCACTCTGCCGCTTCAACTTCATCAAACTCAGCGATACCGTCTGAATCAGTTTCTTCTTCTTCCACATAATCAAAGACGGGAAAATCAGGAATATTATGTCGCAGTTCTACCCGTGCCCCTTCAACCGGATTACCGGCCGGATCGGCCACTTCTATCTCCACACTATTCGTGTCGGGGACGGACAGCTTAATCACCTGCGTTTCCGCCCCCACGTCAATCCAGCCCTGCTTATACCAGTAGTCGTCATGAACGGCCACATAGCGATGATTTCTGGTTTGAACGTCAGAAAAAGTTACAACGCCCTGGTCATCCGCAGATTCAGCCTCGTTGCCCACAAAAACCCAGCCATCATCCGGATTATCTATTATGTTCCCCTCATCATCCTCAAGCCTGAAAGTTAGATCAGTTTTGCTTTCCTCAAGCACGTCCGGTTCAATCCGTCGTTCTTCGGCCAGTGACTCAATAATCCCGGTGTCTGTCTTATAGCCAAATTTGCTAACGCTCCATTTGTAGGGACCACCGGTACGTTCCGGAAAAATGGTGGCACGTCCCTGTTCGTTAGTGCGACCCCGAGTGCCGTTTACTTCGACCAGCGCTTCAGCTGCCGGTCGGGGGGCGTCCGGGCCTTCCTCTTCAACTTCAAAAACTACTTTGGTCTTGCCCAGCTCATCGAGAGCTTCCATTATCCGTATACTGGAATATTCGTTGAAGGGTCTGCCCAGGACATCCTCACGCTCATCACGGACAGTAGCCCCCGTCTCAATCAGCGTTTGTTCTATCTCATCAACTGTCAGTTGCTCTCCGGTTGCCGATTGCAGGAGCGCCCATGCCCCAGCAACGTGTGGCGCGGCCATCGAGGTACCGCTTTTAGATTCTCCCACGTGTTCTACTACGTCCCGGATTGAGTCAAAATCAAGCGCCGCCGCCCGGATATTTGCACCGGGTGCAACCAAATCAACCATCTCAGGGTGCTGGTTGGAAAAATCAGCGATGTATTCGTCTTCTTCCTCAATACCAGTAGCCCCCACTGCTATCGCCTCCGGAATACAGGCTGGAGAAGCCACTGCTTCTACCCAATTGTTGTTCCCACTGGCAATGATTGTGGCTATGCCCTCGCTTTTCAGGTTTTTAATGACTTCTTGCTGAGGTTCTTCGGGACAGGGTTCATTAAATTCTCCTCCACCAAGACTCATGTTAACGGCAGCGATATCAAGCTCGGCCGATTTCTCTAAAACATGCTCCAATGCTTTGACCATGTCATCGGGCCAGCTCAAAGGTTGTTCCGGTGGAGTAAGTGGATGTGGATCCCTATATTTAAAAAAGACATTAATCGACATTATTGAGGCCCGCGGTGCTACGCCTCGAGCTAAATTCAGGTCATTAACTCTGCTCCCCCCCGCTATTCCACCGACATGAGTCCCATGGTCGGCCGGTTCTAAATCTCCCATTCTATTAAGAACCTCCAGCGGCACTCCACTCCCGGGACCGATCTGCCGGCCAGTTCCATCAGGACAGTCTCCTTCCCACAACCGCTTATCTGGTTCGGGTTCCACATCCCCGACCGACTCGGGGGTTTGCCCCGACGAAAAACAAGCCTCAGCAACAATACGATCATCAATATCCATAAAACTGAACGCGGGGTGGTCGGGATCGATCCCGGTATCGAGCACGGCCACGACCTGGTCCGTGCCATCAATTCCCATCTGCTGCAGTTGCGTTCCCTGGATAAAAGGTACGCTTTCCTCAAGCAGAGGCTCGAGGGGACGCTGTTTAGAAATTGACTTCACTTCCGTCATTTGCAGTATTTCATCCAGCGCTTCCGGTCCCAGTATAAGACCTAATTGGGGGACCGTTTTCATCCGGGCCGTCTTCACGTAATCCGTGCCGTCCAATTGGCCCAGAACCGTCTCCTGCTTTTGATTGATAGCCTGGCGCTGATCCTCTTTCGCGGTTTCACTTAACTCCCCCTCGGGAGTAAAGTCAACGTTGAGGCTGGCAATGATTCGAGCAGCGCCGGCGGCGGCATCGGTTTCAAGTTCCTGCCGGGTTGTATTTGTCAGTTCGGGTACAATTCCGCTATCGCCCAGGATAAAACCGGGGGCGATAACCAACAGTCCCGGAATAAACAGGAAGAGAACCAGGGGAATAGTAAATTTAAAAATCCTATTCATTGTCATTCGCCCCCAGGCTAAAACCGAACGAGAACCGGTGTAGATTACCAAAATCACCGTAAGGTACGTAAGCGTAGTCAAATTTCATTCCCTCGGCAAATTCAAAGCCCGCCCCCGCAGTAAGACCACCGTCAACGTCAAGATTATCGTCGTAACCGGTCCGTAGTGCCAGCCGTTCAATAGGATTCCACTGTATTCCACCCAGGAACCCTATTTCGCCCGATTCGAGTTGGTTTTCCATGTCAAGGTCTACCCGAAAGTTGTTGCCCAGAACTTGCGGTATATCATAACTCAGACCGAGGCGAAACGTTGCCGGCAGCTCGTCCTCGTGACCGTCGTCCTCGCCCTGCACTTTCGAGCCCAGGTTTGCCAGAGCCAGACCGAGAGAGAGGGGATATTCTTCGCGCCCGGAGCGCCAGAGGAGGCCAAAGTCGACAGCGCGGGCCGTCTTGGCGTTATCGTCTATTTCCAGCCGGATGATCTTGGCATTTATTCCGGCCGATATATTTCCCCAGCGGCGGCCATAGCCGGCCTGTCCAACCAGGTCCATACCGGTAAAAGAACCACTCGTCTGCAGAATGTCACCAGAAAATTCCACCCGGTCGACACTGCCGTAGTCAAGGTAACCAAGACCAAGACCAATGAACTCATCAGCTCCGAGTTCGCTCATAAAATTGAAATTACCGTAGTTTATATCCTCCACCATCCGCTGATAGGTAAAATCAACATCCATGCGGTAATCGGCAGCAAGCCCGGCGGGGTTATACTGGAGGGCTGGAGCGCCGCTGACAGACGCCACCCCCGCACCACCCATGGCGGGATGCTCGGCTCCTGCTCCAAGACGCAGAACTTCGGCAGTCGCCTGACCGGCTGAACCGGCATAGAGACTACTGGCGCCTGTGCCTACTAAAAACAGCAGGACAAGGGGTATCAGGAAGACTGTTGTTTTTTCCCTCAGCCTCGTCCTTTTCAACTCAAAGGTCATCGTATTATAGCCAGCCTTCCGGTTTTTTCGTCACCAGAATCATCAGTAAAAATGTACAAATAATATCCGCGCGCAACATCGTCACCTTCGTTGTTTGTGCCGGGCCAGCTAATGTAATGCTTGTCCCCGGCTTCCCCGAGATTCCCACAGGTATAGGACTGTTCATAGACAAGCTGTCCGCTGACAGTATATATTTCAAGCTCAAAACTACTGCTCGCCGTGCGCTCAAACTGAAACCGTATGTCCCTTTCTTCTTCATAAGCACGGTAGGGGTTGGGACCGGCGACAAAATTCCGGAGCCCTTCCTCCGGGGCATCCACCAGTTCAACAACTTTTTCGTCTATTTCTTCGGGAACAATTTCACCGCTTTTCGAGGCAAAACCATCGAGAGTAACTTCATATTGATGGTTCTCTTTGGGCAGCTCGAACTCAACTGTTCCATCCTCGTCTGTTTCATCCGCCCGGCGCGGGTAGTCAGCGCTCCACAGTTCCACGGTTGCCCCAACAAGCAGTTCGGATGTACGCTTATCAATTACCCGGAATTCAACTGTGTCACTTACGTCCCACTGGCGGACAACAAAACTGTCCGAAGCTGCCACGTATTCGCCGCTTTCATCGAGAATGCTAACGGTTATCGTGTTTGTATCACCTCTGAACAGGGTAACCTCTTCCGATATAATCGGGTCTCCACCAGTTTTTACTTCGCTGATCACTTCCCGTGTATCTCCCTTCTCAGTCGCTGCCACTTCTACAGAGACGGGCTGTCCCGTATCTGACCCGGGAGCGGGGGCGATAACCTGCAACTTTGTTGCCGTAGTTGAATCACCGGACTGGTCCACAGTTACTATTTCATCACCAAAAACCACACCGTACAAAGACGGTTCAATGGCCGGAGCATGTCCCCTGACAGGCGCAGTATCTCTGTAAATGTGATTGTCCCAGTCAATCTCACCCTCAAATAGATCAACCCGAACCACCTGGGGTCCGGTCGTAAATTCAGCATCAACCGACCAGGTCTCACCGGTAACGGAGGTCTCAAATTGGGAAATCACGACATTTGTCGTGTCCTTTATGATAACTTCTACTGAGTCCCCGTCAGCGGCCCCCGGGGCGGTGCCGGAAATTGTGGTTGTTTTAAAAGCCGCGGTGTCTTCTTTCAAATACAACGTAATTTTGGGTCCCCGGCGAACTACAAAACTGTCACTTTCATCAACCACCGTGGTCGTCGAGTCCCCTTCGTGGACGCGGACCCGCAGTTCGTTGGTGTCACCGGCAAAAAGGTGAACCGGTAGAGAATATGTGTCTTCACCGTCTGCATGATCACCGGTAACAGCGGTCGCAAATATGTCCGTGTCGCCTGATTCTTCCCCCTCCACCAGGACACTCACGGTATCACCGCCCGCTGAGCCGGCGGAAGTTCCTGAAAGATCAACCCCGGTTGCCTGGGTATAGCCATAATTTTCCACCGGGTCTCCTTTTTGGTCGTAAACCGGGGTATCCAGTGAAATCGAGTGGCGGCGCACCTCAATGCTGGCTGAAGCTGCGACAGGTTCTCCAGTACCGCCGTAATGTAACTCTACCTTTAAGTCCTGGAGCCCGGTATCCAGGGGAACATCCTGAATTTGCCAGCTTGAGTCAGCGGCAACCGTTCCCGACATAGTTGTGCCGGCCGGAGGATGCAGGGAAACGGAGTCACCAACCACGTTAGCCCCGGCAGCCGTGCCGGCAACGTCGATATGCGTGGCCCCGGTATCGAGTCCCGACCGGGGAGCAGTAATATCTACAATACGTTGACGGTATAATTCGAACGTATCCGACCTGGTAACAATCCGCGAAGTCGGGGACGTATCGTGAATTCGGGCGGTAATGAGGTTAGTATCACCAGGGTATAGAGGAATTGATCGTTCGTAAGGCTGGACCAGGTCCGGCTCAGACGAATCTAACTCGATCAGGTGCGTATCAGCCTCACCGCTCAACACCCCACTGACATGTAATGTCATTTTTCCCGGCAGGTCGGGGAATCCTCCTATGTCTCCCTTCCACTCGCCTTCCACCAGGACTCTTGGAGCAGTGGTTGAATCCCCTGAAACGACGTCTGAAAGACCCGCCGTGGTTTCCAGGGGGGAATCAATACCGACATCAAAACCATAAAATAATAATTCGTCATCATCTATCCTGCGAGAATCCTCACCTATGCATTCATGTAATATAAGCTCATACCGATTTTCACCAATACCCAATTCTGGAAGTTCTACTACCCAGGTGTCCCAGACCGCATCGACCGGGGCGGTGTCCCTGGTTATCGTCTCCTCTGCTACCGGATCATATACCGTTATAGAATTAGCCCCAATACTTCGCCCTTCAACTGTCACTGTATCCGGTGCTTCAAATCTCCTCCCCGGTGTAAAGGTATCAGATTCTATATCAACCAATTGTTCGATCACAACCGTATCCGACTTGTCGATTATATTGTCATCTAATGTTTCTTCTGAGTGCACCCTGGCTTGAAGTACATTTTCAGCGTCATTATCCACAGAGCCCAGAAACAAATCAACATCTGTCACAAAAGTATCGTTCGCATCGGAACCGGTAACATGGGTTTCAAAGATTTCTGAATCAGAGCCAGATTCAACCACAATGGTCACGTACTCCCCTTCCAACGAACCATCCGAACGGCCCTCGACAGTAATTGAATGGGCCCCGGTCGTATCACCGTCAACGGGGGTGTCAATGCCAATATCATGACCGCGAACATTGAATGATGCCGTATCATCAATCACCGGCGTCTCGGGCATAGGAGAAATCCAGTCATCTCCTTCGTACAATCGCACTACAATCTCCTGAAGACCGGGAACTATTTCTATGTCCTTGTCCCAATTAGTTTCAGGATCAAGTCCGGGATAACGATCTATCCTCTCATTATCCTGGTAAACTCTAATCTCCATCGTGTCGTCAGGATTAGTCAAAAAAGCTGCCGTCCCACCTAGCGTGTTCTGATCACCTGCGCCAACATCTAAAGTCTCACCCGCAACTATATTTTCTCCCCCCAGGTCAGTAACGTCTATGGATTTTTCCCTTCTTACTATAAACGTGTCGCTTTCAGCCAGCACCTCCGGCCCGCCGTCAGCAAGCAGGGTCGCGTTGAAATAAAAAGTGTCACTGGCCACCGGAGTATCTGATGGAAGATCTACCGGTATGCCTGGTTCAAAAACATTTACTGTAACAGTGTCACTAAATATTGAATCTGAATCGTCATCCACCGTTTCCTGGTTATTTACCGTTATCTGCACTGAATCGCTTGAATCAGAATGGCTGGCTTCGCCTAAAACTAGTATAATTCTGTGTAAGTAATTATCTCTATCTGGACAATTTCCATCCATTACGTCGTAAAATTCGAAACTATGACGACGGATAGTCAAAACATCCGTATCCAGTATGTCAGCCCCTTCACCTCCATCCCTTAACTCTGCTGTGATCTCTTCGTTCTCATCGTAATCAAGTTCTATCTCTGAAAATGTCCACTCCGAATCCGCATCCACTCTCACATAATGTTCGGGATCACGATCTGGCCCAAATACAATTGATACCGAATCTCCCTCATTGGCATCCGCCACCGTTCCCGATAGCGTTACATATTCAGCCACGGTATCATAGTAATCCTCGACTGTTGGACTTGTGATTGTAACAGTCTGAGCTTCGAGGCTTGAAGCCAGGAAAAATGAAGCAACCAGCACAGAAATGATAAGAAGAAGGGGCTGGAGGAAAGAAATGTGTTTTGATAACCGTCTAAAGAGTATATTCAATAGTTTATTCACTGTCACGTCCGCCTGTGAGTGTAGTTACGTGTTTATATAAAAACCTAACACAATTTTTTAGGTAAAGCAAATATTTATTTAGATTCCACCGAAATGATACCTGAACGCTATCCTGTGCTGTGTCCCAAAATCACCATAAGGAACAAACGCATAGTCCAGATTCATTCCGTCCATAATCTTAGCTCCCAACCCC
>PWHN01000102.1 GCA_003554945.1 bacterium | reverse complement strand
GAACGGGTCGTCACCCGCTATAAGGTTTAGCCCGACTGAATTAAACAACGGATGTTTTAAACTGCGCCATCTTTTTAATTCATAGTCAAATGCTAACAAAGGAGTTGCTAAATCTCTCTCCTCTGGAGGGAAAAAGGTTAGAAGCGCGGGGAGATACTTCAGTAGGTTCTGATTCATTGTTAAAAAATATGACTTTTCTACTATCAGATGGTAGGATTATTTATTGGTAACTTTTAATTAACAAGCTCGCAGCTTAAATAAACTTTTTCAGGAGGTAATTTTCTATGAAGTTAAATCACAAGTTAATCGGTGCTGCACTTGCCGCCACGGCACTTGCCGTCATTATCGGGGTAATCGGTATTTACGGTGTTTCGAATTTAGGGGGGCAACTTCAACAGACAAACGAAGTTCAGGCCATAAATGAAGAAATCCTTCAGCGTGAAATTGACCATCTCGCCTGGGCACTGGCCGTCGGCGAGTTCATCGGCGACGAAACAATTACTGAAATTGACGTTGAAATAGACTATACTGAGTGTGAGTTCGGACACTGGTTTTATAGCGATGAAAGCGAACAGGCCGCTGAGCTAATTGATGGACTTGCCCCTCTGCTTGATCAAATTGAGCAGCCACACACGGATCTGCACCTTTCGGTCGAACAGCTTGAAGAATATCTACAGGCCGGTCAACGCCAGGAAGCAATTGATTATTACAACGAGGAAACCATGGTCCTCCTTGATGAGGTCCAGTCACTCATGGGAGAAATAGTTGAGCTTACCAACGAGGAAGCAGCCGCGATTGAAGCGGCCAGCGAGGCCGCCGCCAATCGGATTTTTTGGTTGATTATTATCGTTGTCGCTGTCGGTGGTTTCCTGGCTTTATTTGGCGGCGTTACCATAAGCTCACTTATAGCCGGGGCTCTTCGCGACATAACTGACAAAGCCGTCACAATGGCTGACGGCGATTACGACGTCCACATTGATTCCTCTTATCTCGAACGCAGCGACGAAGTCGGTGACCTTGCCCAGGCTTTCCAGGATATGATCAATAACCCGGGCTCGAACGAACTGGTCGCTCAGGCTGAAGCAATTGCCGACGGCGACCTTTCAGCCGGCGTTCTCGATCAGCACATTAAAGGTGACCTGGGCGATTCCTTCCAGAAGGTTGTGTCGGCACAGCGCAAGCTTGCTGCCCAGGCCCACTCGATCGCCGATCTTGACCTTGCTGAAGACGTTCTCGACGAAAAAATCAAGGGCGATTTGGGCGAAGCTTTTCAAACCATGGCCGCCAACCTGGAAGAGTTTATTCTCCAGGTCCGCGAGGTTGTCGATACCGTCACCGGAGTTTCGAGTGAAGTCGATGCTGCTGCCAACGAACTCAACAAGGCCAGCCAGGAGCTCTCCTCGGGAGCCGAACAGCAGGCCTCATCGCTTGAGGAAACTTCCTCGGCAATTGAGGAGATTGCCTCTATTGTCGGCCAGAGTGCCTCTAATGCTGCCCGCAGCGAAGATGTTAGCGAAGAAGCCGCCGAAACCGCCGCCGAAGGCAAGGAGCAGATTGACGAAATGGCTGCTACTATGGCTAAAATTAACGAGGATAGTGAACAAATTTCCCGCGCTGTCGAAGTAATTGACGACATTGCCTTCCAGACTAACCTGCTCGCTCTCAACGCCGCCGTTGAAGCGGCTAACGCGGGGGAACACGGGGCCGGTTTTGCAGTTGTCGCCGACGAGGTCCGTCAGCTCGCCCAACGCAGCTCCGAAGCGGCTAAGGAAATCAGGGAGATTATTGAGGAAAGCTCTGAGCGCACTGAAGAAGGGACCCGTAAGGCCGAGCGCTCACGCGAAGTCCTGGACGAAATCAATGACAAGTTCCGCGAAGTTAACGGTCTGGTCGAAGAAGTGGCTGCCGCTTCCCAGGAACAGACTTCGGGGATCGAGGAGATCAACAGGGCAATCACCGAGCTGGAGACCGTCAACGAACAAACTACTGCAAACGCCGAGGAAACTGCTGCTTCCAGCGACGAACTGGCCTCGCAGTCTGGCAATCTCAAGCAGGCTGTTGACCGTCTGCGCCGGATTGCTGAACGCTTCACGGTCGAAGATGACAACACTGCTTCTTTCAGCTCTGACTCAGGCACCACCTCAACTTCTTCCGCAACTACTACCAGCCAATCTACAGCTTCCACCGATACAAGGGATACAAAGGCTGAAGCCGAGACCAACGATCTCGACTCGATAATGCCGCTTGAGGAGGACAACCCGGAATTTTGAAAAAAGAGAAACCGACCAGACAAGCTGTTCACGAGGAACCATTAGCTTGGATTCGCCAGCATGTCCACGAGGAATACGGGATTTATTTTCCCGAATCCAAGATCTATTCGCTCAAATCTAAACTCCAGCGCCGGGTGCGCAACCTTGAGCTGGAAGACGTGGCTGAATACGCCCGCCACCTCCGTGATAATCCGGACGAGGTCCCCTACTTCCTCGACGCTATTACTACCAACAAGACGAAGTTTTTTCGCGAACCCAAGCACTGGCACTTTATGGAGGAAGAACTTATACCCGCCTGGCGCGGTAAAAACGAAATTCGCATCTGGTCGGGCGCCTGCTCTTCCGGCGAAGAACCCTACACCATGGCCATCCTCCTGGAAGAAGCTCACCGCAACCACTCCACTTACCCCCGCTACCGGGTCCTGGCCTCAGATATCTCTGAGGAAGTCCTGCGTCGCGGCTCTCGTGGTATTTATCACAACCGCGACCTTCAACCGGTTAAAAAGTATAACTCGCAATTTGTCAGCCGTTATTTCGACCGGGATCCACAGGGTAACTTTCAGGTTAATCGTGATATTCGCCGTAAGGTATACTTCCGACAGTTTAATCTAACCTTTAAATCCAATCCGTTCAGCCGTAAGTTCGATTTGATCGTCCTTAAAAATGTTTTGATTTACTTTGATAATGAAATGATTCAAAATGTCATCGACAACAGCACTGAGCTACTTGCCGACAACGGACATCTGATAATAAGTCACACTGAGTCTCTTCATGAAATCGAGCACTCGCTGGAAAAAATTAGTCCCTCGATTTTTCAAAAGAGATAATCAGGACTCTGTATTACAAACTTACTCAAAAACAATTATTTTTATGTCCACCAAAAAATGGTAAAATGTTTTCTAACAGAAAAATTTTTCACTCTCATGGGAGGTAACTACTATGGCAGACGCTGCGGCTAGCGTTAAGCAAGACGACGACCGATCTTTTGAACATGAACTGGCTGGTAAATACCTTACTATTAAATTGAAAGACGAGTTTTACGGGGTCCCTATCCGGCCAATTGGAGATATAATTGAAATTCAGGAATACACTGAGGTCCCCCAGACCGCTGACTACGTCAAGGGAGTTATCAACCTCCGGGGCACCGTCATTCCGGTTATCGACCTGCGGAAAAAATTTGGCATGGAGGAGCGGGAATACGATAAGAAGACCTGTATCATTGTCGTCTCTCTCGACGAAATACAGACCGGCCTGATTGTTGACCGGGTGGAAGAAGTTCTCGAATTCGCAGACGAGGAGATCGACCCCGCCCCCTCAATGTCCAGCCAGGTCCAGGTTAAATTTATCGCCGGTATTGGCAAGAAAGAGGACGAAGTCTACATCCTGCTTGAGCTTGAAAAAATTCTTGCTGAAGAAGAAGTCGATGAACTCGTCGCCGCAGCAGAACAACACGAAGAGTAACTCCTCAGCAGATAAATTAGGAGATAATGCTTAATGGTAACTAAAGTTGGAATTGTTGACGACTCTGTTATTGCCCGTTCCGTATTGGAAGAGATTATTAACTCCGATCCGGAATTTGAAGTGGTCGGCAAGGCTGGAGATCCCTACAAAGCCCGCGAAATGATCTTTAAAAAGAAACCGGATGTCCTCACCCTGGACGTCGAAATGCCCCGGCTTGACGGGATTAGCTTCCTTAAGAGCCTCATGGAAAATTATCCACTTCCTGTTATCATGGTCTCCAGCCTGACTCAGAGTAATTCCAAAAAAGGGATAAGGGCACTTGAACTTGGCGCGGTCGATGTCGTCGGAAAACCGGCCGGCGACTCAAGAGATTCGATTAAGGCCCTCTCCGACGATTTGCTCCCCAAACTTCACGCTGCTGCGGAAGCTAATGTGAAACCGCTGAAGGTCGAAGAAAAAAGAGCTGAGAAAGAAAAAGAAGAAATTGACGTCTCGCTTCCCTCGACAGTCGATCTCATCGTTATCGGCTCCTCCACCGGCGGCACTAAAGCTCTTCGTGAAATTTTTGAATACATGAATCCAGATTTACCTCCTATTCTTATCTGCCAGCACATGCCCCCGCTCTTTACCACTCACTTTTCTAAAGGACTTGATGAAATTTCAAAACTAAAAGTGCGGGAAGCAAAAGAAAAAGATCGCGTTAGTTCCGGAGAAGTCCTGCTCGCCCCCGGCGACTACCACATGGTCGTTAGTGCCCGCGGCTCTTCCCGCGGCGTTCCTGTAGAGCTTAACCAGGAGGAGGAAATTAACTTCCAGCGGCCCGCCGTCGATCCGCTATTTGAAACCGCCGCCTCATACTTTAACAACAAATTACTGGGAATTGTCCTTACTGGAATGGGTAAGGATGGCCGCGACGGCGCCAAACACATTTCTGAAGCAGGCGGCACTGTCCTCTACCAGGACGAGGAGTCCTGCTCTGTCTTTGGGATGCCCAAGCAAGTGAAAGAAAATGTCCCCGACGCCCAGGAAGTCCGCCTCGCTGACATACCAAAACTACTGGACCGTCTTGTCTGACCTTCTAATTAAACTGCCTCTGTTGAAATCCTTTTTTCTACCTTAGCCCGAATAATGCACCACAGCATAACAACCGTGAATTATCCATCCGAAGGACATCCAGCTTTTTCCCAGTAAAGAGCTCGGTGGGTTAACCCCGCCCATTTGACAAATGGGCGGCCCTTTGGGCGGCCTATGCATGAACCCTATGCATAGGCCGGGTTAGCGAACAATTAATTTCTACTGCGTTTTAAATATCATACTTGTTTAGAGCGGGGCCATGACAAAACATTCCGGGTTCTATCGTTGCAGACAAACGACACAGAATCCATCTTGAATTTGACCTTGATCGGTCTTGCGCCTTTTCGCCCCATCGCTCGCTCGCCACTTCGAGCACTCCGGCCCCCGAGCCGGAATCCATCTTGAACTTGACCTTGATCGGTCAGGCTCCAAAAAGAGGAAATTAGGATATTAGGTGGTGAGGAGATTAGGCAAGGTCAAGTGCAGAGGAACACAAGTGCGGAAAACCGAAGACCGTAAAAATGGATTGCGGGTCGGGGCCCGCAATGACAACCTTTAGTTCAAAACCATAAACATAGATTGCGGATCATGTTCCGCACTGACGAGCGTTGTATGACGCCCGGGGGCGTCATACGTTTCCACAATTGCGCAACGACGCTATGCAGTTACTAAATATCCATAAACTTTAATTGGGCTACTTAAATAACTACCAAAATCTTTGAGTAGCCAATTGTCAGCAAGTTTCTCAATAAAGATAAGAAGTTTGATTTGCTATTCTAAATCTAAATTCTTTATTCGATCACGGAGTAGTTCGAACTCTTCCGGATTGTTGAAATGAATCAAGATCTGACCGCTTTTCCGGTCCTCCGTCTGTATTTCCACCGGTGCCCCAATAGATGCTTCTAACTCCGCCTCCAGTTCACGAAACTCTGGCTGAGGCCGGGGTTTTTCCTCTTCTGTCTCTTCCTCCGGCTCCTCTTCTTTTTCTTTAAGACGGCTTACTGTTTGTTCGACCTGGCGAACGCTTAAGCCTCTACTTTTAATTTTCTCCATTAACTTTACTGCTGACTCTTCATCCAATGAAGTCAAAGGACGGGCGTGACCGGCTGATATTTCCCCTTCCTGCAGTGCTTCCTGCACTTCCTCCGGCAGCTCCAGCAGTCGCAATCGATTCGCGACGGCACTGCGGCTCTTGCCGACCGCTTCTGCTAATTGCTGCTGCCCCCACTCCTGCTCGCCCATCAACCGTCTGTATGCCTCCGCTTCCTCAATCGGATTTAAATCCTCACGTTGAATATTTTCAACCAGCGACAGGGTCAGGGCCCGCTGGTCGCTGAGCTCCCGCACAATCACCGGCACCCTCTCCAGCCCCGCCTGCACGGCCGCCCGCCAGCGCCTCTCGCCGGCCACCAGCTCGTATACCTGGTCACTTTCGCTGAGCGGACGCACCAGCAGCGGCTCGATAACCCCCTGCTCTTCAATTGAAGCGACAAGCTCTTCCAGCTCCTGGCGGCCAAAATGCTGCCGGGGTTGATCGGGGTTGGGCTCCAGCAAATCAACCGGAACCTTTTTAAACTTACCATCAATTTCATCTTCTCCCGCTTCGGGGAGCAGTGCATCCAGCCCCCGACCGAGACCACTGTTACTCACGATAAATCACCTCTTCAGTAGCTCTTAGATATGATTTGCTCCCCCGTGAGAGCGGCGCATGCAATATCACCGGCTTACCATAACCGGGGGCTTCGCTTATTTTTACGTTCCTCGGGATGGACGTTTTTAACACTTGCCCGGAAAAGAATTTTTCGACCTCTTCGCGCACGTCCCGGGCTAGATTAGTCCGGCGGTCATACATGGTTAATAAAATGGCAAACAGTTTTAAGCGGGGATTCAACCGTTCCTGCACCCGCTCTATCGTTGAATATAACTGACTTAATCCCTCCAGTGCGTAATACTCAGCCTGCAGCGGAATCAGCACCTCATTAACCGCCGCAAAAGCATTCAACGTTAAGGGCCCCAGGGACGGCGGACAGTCTATTATTATTCTATCATATTCAGCTCTTATTTCTTCCAGCCCCTGCTTTAACTCCGTAAAATCACTGTTCGAGCGGGCCATATCAGCGCGCAAACTGTTCAAATCCGGACCGGACGGCAGCAGGGATAGACTATTGAGGCTTGTCTCAATAATTGCTTCTTCTACTGGTATTGCACCCGTCAGAAGTTCATAAGCGCCTCCCGACACTTCTTCAAACAAAGCGGTTATACCACTGGTGGTATTGCCTTGCGGATCAAGATCAACTAACAATGTCCGATAATCGGCAAAGGCAAACCCCGCCGCCAGGTTGATTGCACTCGTTGTCTTCCCTACTCCCCCCTTCTGCATTGCAATTGCATAATTTTTACTCATTCCGATTATCCACCCTTGCTGACATTATTATCCCCGCTTAACCTCTGACTTCCGATCCGGCCTATATCACTTGATCTTGCTGGCCCACCAAAATGTTTCACGTGAAACATCCGACACTATAACAATCAAACACCGAATAACTTAGCCCGGCCTATGCATGAACCCTATGCATAGGACGGGTTAAATAAGTGTGGTTCACACAGAATCATGATTATGAGATCTGGGTTTGATGTAAAAAAACATACTATCAACATATTTTACTGCCGATTAATCGGTTTCGACTCTGGCGACCAGAAACTGCTGAATTATATTTTTAAACCTTACCTCTTCTCTGCTAATTTTTCTTTTTTTAGATTCTACATCAGCCTCTGGCTTATCGCCAGACCATTTTATAACCGGATCAACAGTTGGCGGCAGCAGCTCGAGCAGCTCAGCCATTCCCAGCGCAGCCCGGGAAACTGCCTGGCCGGACGGCAGTTCGGTAAAATCAACTTCTTCAAGCGGCCGGTTAATAATTTCTAAGTTTACAGACTCAAACTTACTGGCCAGCCAGCCGGCAAACGAACAGGCTTTCCGGTGAGGCTCAATCAGTATAACCCGGCCGCCCCGACGTTTCAAGGCCAGCGGCAGCGAGGGTATCCCCACACCGCCGCCAATATCATAGATAGTTTCAGCTTGCTTGAGCAGCGGTAGAGCCAGCAGACTGCGGCAGATTAATTTTTCCATGATCACATCCGGATCCGTCAATCCCACCTGGGCAAACTGCCTGCCAATCCGGGCCAGCAGCAGACTCAACCGTTGCAGATCAGGATCCCCGGGGTCAAATCCTTCCAGCTCCATAAGTTAACATCACTTCCAATCTGTCTATTGCGAACTATAACCGGCAGCAGCCAGATTACTCAACTCGTTTTCCTTATACGACAGCAGGGCTCACACGCAGTTAGGGCAATACAACCCACAATAATCAAAATATTATTAAGTCCACTCCAAAAAGTCCGCCAGGTCGTTACTTGACCCGCCAAATCCATACTACCCGGCCTATGCACGAAAACTTCATTTACGAACATAATCCGGGCTAAATGAGGCTGTGGATTGGTTTTTGGCATAAACCGTCTGCAAGGCAGCAGCGAGCCGCCAACATAGTTGGCGGCTCACCTACTAACTAATCCGCCACTTGTAACGTCTCACGATAATTCCATGTGATTTATCGAATTACAAACGGGAAAACAATCCTCTCAAAATCAAAAACATATTGGACAGGATAAAATTCTGATTTGCTGGATTTAAAACCACTTCAACGTCAATTAAGGGGTTTGGATTCACGGGCTTAATTCGAAAGGTTCACCGGAATAAATTCGAGACGTTACAGCCACTGTTATGCAAATGTTTTATTTAAGCCCCTATCTCTGAATAGCCTGTCATAATCTGTGGCTATCTGTGTTTATCCGTGTCCCCTGGCTCAATGTCTGATGTGAACTGTTCTGACTAACTACCGCTCCCTTTTAAATGGGCCATGATTATCTGAACGTCGGTCGGCTTGATCCCGGGAATACGCTCCGCCTGACCAACCGTATCCGGACGGACCCGGCTTAATTTTTCAATAGATTCGTTACTCAACTCAGAGAGCTTATCATAAGAAAAACCCGTTGGTATCTTTTTTTCTTCCAACCGCCGCTGCTTCTGCACCTGCCGCTGCTGACGCTTGATATAACCTTCATACTTAATTTCAACCCCCAGGTGCTCCAGAACTCTCTGGTTCAGATCAAGCTCAATTAAGCCCGCCTCCTGCAGCTTCTGTACATCTACCTCGGGCCGTTTCAGAAGCTCCGACAGCGCTTTGCCCTCGTCAAGGTCGAGCTGCTCGTTAATTGCCTTCGACAACTTTTTTTCTGCCTCTGAACCGGGGGATACTCTCTTTTTGTCGAGCTGATCGGCCCGTTCATCCCGCTGCGCTTGCTCGCGCTCAAAAGCCTTGATTGTTTCACGTGAAACAAGTCCCCGGGCAGCGGCCCGCGGCAAAAGCCTGTAGTGGGCGTTGTCATAGCGGAGCTGCAGCCTGTGCTCAGCTCGGCTGGTAAACATGCGATACGGTTCGTTTGTTCCTTTTGTGACCAGGTCATCTATTAAAACGCCTATATAGGCCTCTGTCCGCTGGAGCACGAAATCTTCTTCTCCCTTACTCCGGGCTGCTGCATTTACTCCTGCGACCAGTCCCTGGCCAGCGGCCTCCTCGTAACCGGTTGTGCCATTAATTTGGCCGGCTAAAAAGAGACCGTCAATATCTTGCGTCTCTAACGTCGCGTGCAGTTGCGTCGGCTGAATGTAGTCGTATTCAATCGCATAGCCCCAGCGGGTAATAAAAGCCTCTTCCAGTCCATCAATGCTGCGGATTAAATCAACCTGGACGTCAACCGGCAGCGAGGTCGGCATCCCGTTTGCGTAGATTTCTTTCGTCTGCAGCCCTTCCGGTTCGAGGAAAATGTTATGTGAATCTCGATCAGGAAAGCGGACAATCTTATCTTCAATCGAGGGACAGTAGCGAACACCATGGCCTTCGATCTCCTCAGTCCCATAGAGAGGTGAGCGGTCTAAACCGGAACGAATAATATCATGAGTGCGAGGGTTTGTCTCCGTCAACCAGCAGGGACGTTGATTACGCCGCTGGCTTTGCCTGTAATAACTGAAAAAAGGCGGGGGGACGTCGCCACTCTGTTCTCGCAGTCGGTTGAGATCAACAGTCCGCCCGTCCAGACGGGGTGGGGTGCCAGTCTTCAGCCGCGCAGTTTTAAAACCAAACTCCTTCAAGCGTTCGGCCAGCCGGCTACTGGCCGGCTCACCGCGACGACCGCCCGGATAATTCTGCAGACCGATAAATATTTTACCGTTCAGAAAAGTACCGGTGGCCAGAACCACGGAATCAGCCCGGTATTCAACACCCGAGACCGTCTTGACGCCAGTAATAGTGTCGTTTTTTACAAATAAATCAATCACACGGTCTTCGCTAACGCTCAGGTGATCGATATTTTCTACTTTTTGCTGTATACAACGCTGATATAATTTACGATCACACTGGGCTCGTGGCGATTGGACAGCAGCACCTTTACTTTTATTCAACATTTTAAATTGTATACCAGTTTTTTCGGTCGCAGCACCCATTAACCCGCCAAGGGCATCGATTTCCAGTACAATTTGACCTTTGGACAACCCGCCAACGGCAGGATTACAGGACATTTTACCGAGGGCGGAGTAATCATCAGTCAGTAGTATTGTCTCTACCCCGTTGCGAGCAGCAGCAGCCGCTGCCTCAACTCCGGCGTGACCGCCGCCAACAACGACAACATCATAATCTTCAACTTGCACACCATTACCTCCGATTGTAATTGAGTTAATTGTCAGTGTTGCTGTCTGTTTTTGATTAAAGTTTTCACTTTGGTGTTAAACTAACGAAGCAGTAAAAGCAATTGGTAACTGTTTAGCGCCTCCCTTAATCCCCTCTCCCCACTGGGGGAGAGGGTTAGGGAGAGGTGGTAAACTGGATTAATTAACCCCCCTCTTTTGTATTTTCTCCCCCACTGGGGGAGAAAAGATGGGGGCGCTAAACGAGTACCACTTAAAAAATAAGCAGATTAAAACAAGCGGTTGTTCATATTTTTCTTATAGGCTTCAACGCCGGGCTGGTCAAAAGGATTCACGCCTAAAGTTAGCGCACTCAGCGCGCAGGAGAACATAAAAAAGTAGAGCAGGGCGCCCAAGTTATGAGGATCCAGCTTCTGCAGTTTGATATCAATTACGGACACACCCCCCTCAAGGTGAGCGGCGCGGGTGCCGGCTTCAGCCTGCCGATTTATATCAGCGAAGGAGCGGCCGGCCAGCGTCTCAAGGCCGTCCTCATCTTCTCCCGTCGCCGGCACCTGCAGCGGTTGTTTGGGCTCTTTTACGCTAAGCAGTGTCTCCAGCAGATGACGCGGCCCGTCCTGGATGTATTGGCCGAGCGAGTGTAGATCGGTGGTAAAATCAACCGTCGCCGGATAAAGCCCCTTGCCCTCTTTGCCCTCACTTTCGCCAAAAAGCTGCTGCCACCAGGCACCGACGCGGCTGAACTCCGGAAAAAAACTGGCGAACAGCTCTACTCGGCCACCATCACTGTAAAATTGGTTGCGGGCCGCGGCATAACGGACCGGCAGGCGGGCGGCTTCAAAATCTTTACGGTATTTTTCAGCCAGTTCCGCCGCGCCCGCCAGGAAATCACGGATATCTATCCCGGCCACCGCGATGGGCAGCAGGCCGACCGGAGTGAAGACGGAAAAGCGGCCGCCTACATCCTCAGGAATAACAAATTTTTCGTAACCCTTCTCGGCCGCCGCTGAGGCCAGGGCGCCGCTGTCCTGCGAGGTGGTGACAGTTATCCGCCGGCTGGCCTCGCGGGAACCATATTTGTCCTCAAGAGCCTGACGCAACAGTCGAAAAGCAAGCGCCGTCTCTGTCGTCGTTCCCGACTTGGAAATTACATTGATATGGGTATCTTTTTGCTCCATAGACTCCAGCAGCGCAGCGTGGTAAGTGCCAGAGATGTTCTGGCCCGCCCAGACTATTTCGGGCTTATTATCTTTCAATTCACCGTATGGGCGCAGAGCCTCAATCACGGCGCGAGCGCCAAGGTAAGAACCACCTATACCGGTTGAAACGTACAGTTCAGCTTCTTCCCTGATTTTTTTTGCCCGGCCCTCAATTCGCTCCAGAAGCTGCGACTCCACCTCCAGCGGCCAGTCGAGCCAGCCCAAGTAATCATTACCGGGCACTTGACTGGCTAGTAAATTTTCATAGTTGCTCTGCACCTGCTTCATTATCTCGGACGATATTTCCTGATCCCCGGGCCACTGAAGCGAAAATTCCAAGCCACTCTTTTTTGCTGGCATAATTTGCCTCCTGTTTAATATAATCGTAGAAGTTAGTTTTCAGTTACCAGTTTCCAGTTCCAAGTTAAAACCAAACCCCAAAAACAGTAAACCTTGTTGCGGGTTAAAACCTAACCCGAATTATTCACGACAGCACCACTGACGTGAATAATTCGCCCGCAGGGGCGCACCGAGCACTCAAAGCGTTGAGTGCTCCGGGGCGCGGTTAACCCAGCTGTCAAGCTGAGGTAAGCTGTTATCTTAAAACACTCTGTAAACTTGAGGTTGATATTAAAATTCTATTTATTTGTAGATTCAAGCTTGCCGGCTGTCCCGTAGGGACGAATTATGCATGAAATTGAAAGTTTCATGCATAATTCGGGCTAAAACTAAAAACTACTAACTGGAAACCAAGGACGTTAAACTTGCACTATTCGAGTTAACCGAGATCCTGCTTTTGAAACAGGCTAAGGATATCATTTTACCGCCATTAATTCCACCGGACGCATCAAATATGCTGGGACGCTTTGCCGGTGGTCTGGCCGTCTTTCAGATAGAAAGCATTTAACACGCCGTTCAAAATCTTTGGGACACAGGGAAGAAGTTTGAAGTTTCAAGTTTAAAATCAAGTTATGGAATAGAAACAGATTAGATCGGATTAAGTTCGGATTTTAGATCAGGCTGTTGTGTTCAGCTTCTGTTTCAGGTTGCTGTTGCGGTGGCGGGCTTTTTTACGGTTGACCGCCATGCCCAGAGCTTTCTTTGAGCCCACCAGAACGGCCACCTCGCTGGCGCGCGTGAGCGCTGTGTAAAGTAAGTTTCTTTCCAGCATTACGTAGTGCTGGGTGAGCAGAGGGATAATAACACCGGGAAACTCGCCGCCCTGGCTCTTGTGGATGGTGACGGCGTAAGCCAGAGTAAGTTCATCAAGCTCATCAACGCTGTAACTGAAACGCTTGTCCTCACCAAAACTAACCCCAACTTCTTTATGTTTATCGCTAACCTTGACCACCCGGCCGACATCACCGTTGAAGACAAACTTGTCGTAGTTGTTCTGAAGCTGCATCACCCGGTCGCCCTCGCGCAGGCCGGGCTGGCCGGTAAAATCAGCACTGGAGCCGGGATTAAGCTCAGCCTGCAACTCGGCGTTCAGCCGATCGACACCGCACTCGCCCCGGTAGAGCGGCGCGACTACCTGCAAATCTTCAAAAGGATTAAACCCGTAGTGATCGGGGAGACGGCGGGCAACAAGATCGACCACTGTCTGGCGGGCCTGGACGGGGTCGGAACGTTCAAGAAAGAAAAAATCACCATCGGGGTCGTTCTGCAGCCGGGGCATCTCGCCTCTGTTAACGCGGTGGGCGTTGAGAACGATCAGACTCCGGCGGGGCTGACGGTAGATCTCTTCGAGTTCAACCGTGGGTATTTCCGGCGACGCTATCAGGTCGGCAAGCACGTTGCCCGGACCGACGGGAGGAAGCTGGTCGGCGTCGCCAACCATTACCAGCCGGGTGCCCGGCTCCAGCGCCCGCAGCAGCCGGTCCATAAGCTGCAGGTCAACCATACTAAGCTCATCGACGATAAGCACGTCGGTCTCCAGCGGATTGTTTTCATCACGACCAAACTCAGCCGGTGGTTTATAATCGAGCAAGCGGTGAATAGTGGAAGCGGAGTGACCAGTAGCTTCGGCGAGCCGCTGGGCGGCGCGGCCGGTTGGCGCGGCCAGCTCAACCTCGAAATCAAGCTCGTCGAGCAGGTCAAGCATACCGATGACGGAGGTCGTCTTACCGGTCCCCGGACCGCCGGTGAGAACAAGCAGGGGCTCCCGGAGCACATCTTTGATCGCCCGGCGCTGACAGCGGTTATAGTGGAAATCACGCCGCTCCTGAAGCGACTCAAGCAGGCGCTCCAGTTCCTCCGCTGCCGGTAAGGGACGATTATCCAGGTCAACAGCAAGCAATTCTTTTAAATTACGGGCGAGACGTTCTTCCGCTTGGTGCAGGTAGGGAAGGTAGAAAAACTCCGTCTCAGCCTTGGACTCGCAGACGAGCCAGTTCTTGTCGACCATGCGCTCAAGAGCCGCCTCGATGGCGGCGGGCTGGGCGGTCAACATTTCGCCGGCCGCCTCGACAAGTGCCTGGCGCTCGAGGTAGACGTGCCCCTCTTCGGAAGCCTGGCGCAGGGCTTCCTCAAGCGCTGCTTCGAGCCGGGGGGCGGCGTCTTCTTCAAGCCCCAGCTTGCGGGCCACCCGGTCGGCTGTCTTGAATCCAAAACCCTCTACCTCGCGGCAGAGACGGTAGGGGTTTTCCTCAAGAATACGGCGCGAGTCACGTCCATATACCTCGTTAATTTTTAAGGCCTTAGCGGTTGAGATGCCGTGTTTCTTAAGGAAGAGCATCGTCTCCCGGTCATGCCTCTGCTCCTCCCAGTCCTCCTTGATCTGCTCCAGTTTTGACTCGCCAATACCGGGAATCTGTTTTAATTTCTCGATTTCCTCGTCCATTACTTGGATCGTTTTCTTGCCAAATTTTTCGACAATTTTCTCGGCTGTCTTCGGGCCAACGCCGGTCAATAGGTCCGAGGCCAGGTATCTTTGCAGTCCCTCGGTGGTCTCCGGTCGGGAGACGACGGCCGAGGTGGCGCGCAACTGGTAACCAAATTTTTCATGTTTCTGCCAGTGGCCCTCTAATTCCAACTCCGCGCCGGGCGCGACTTCGGGAAGTTCACCGGCCACGGTTATCTCGCTATCGTCGCGCTGACGTTTTACGCTGATTATCTTAAAAGCGCTGTCAGGGGCCTCGTATATTACCTTTTTTACGCGACCAACAAGCCGAACATCAGCAGTCATGAGGGATCACTTGGACTTTCGTTATACGTGGAGCACGGATTATTGAGATTTTCTATAAAGACCATTCTTTTCGCCCGAGCCCCTGGAAAGCCCGATGGGGCGGTGGGGCGAAAGGGCGATGGGGCGCAAGACCGTAAATCAAGGTCAAACGCGAGTTTCCCCTCACCTGTGTCCTCTCCCTCGGAGGCGAGAGGAATCAGTCAAGAGCAAGGGCGATGAGACGCTAAACCGTAAATCAAGGTCAAGGTCAAGATGGATTGCGGGTCACAGGCCGGAATGACGTCAAGTTCAAGGGCTGACCTTGACTTGCAATCTATCCCCCCCTTTGTCTTTCCTCCCGTCAAGGGGGAACGGGAAGATGGATTCCGGCGGGGGGAGAAAATATGCAGCTTGAGCAGTGGTAAAACAATTTTACGTGATAACGAAATGCTCAGGGTGATAGCTTATTACTTTTTTAAATATTTGACAAGCTCCCCGGCAAGTATTATACTTATGACGAAGATAAACTCAAATATCACTGTGAGTGGGCATAAGGCTTGTTTTAAGCTGCCAGTAATGCTATATTAACTAAGTTACAAAAATGCACCACTGTAAAATAATCTGGTAGGGAGTCAGGTGATACTTATGCCCACCTGGAAAGAAAAGTTTACGTTTATTTTTGTCCCGCACTCGAGCAGCCAGAAAACCTTTTCCATTTCCTTCAAGTGGCTCACCGCTGTGTCCATTTTGGCTTTTCTCTTAATTGCCGGAGGAATTACAATATTTTTAGCCAGCATCGGTGTTTTAAGCAATCCTTACCGGGTAAGCCGTCAATTCAGCGAATACGAAGAGAAGCTGGTCCGCCTGGAGGAAAAAAACGATGAAATGCAAAGACAGCAGAGATATATAGAGGCGCTGCAAAAAAATATAGAGCAAATTGATCAGCGACAGCAGAGCCTGGCCAAGCTCACGGGACTGGATTTTCTACAGGAAGAGATAAGTAAGTTTGACAGCGAAGATTCATCAGAAATAAAACAACTCAGTTCACACATTCAAGAGGCGAGCGAACAGTCCGAACAATTGAAGGAAATAGAAGAATTTGTAAAAAACCGCTCCTACATAATCCAGAACACACCAATGATGTGGCCGACCCAGGGCTGGATATCCTCGGGTTACGGTTACCGCCAGGACCCGATGGGGGGACGCGGGCGCTCATTTCACGATGGAGTAGACATCGCCGCTTATTCGGGAACTCCCGTCTGGGCGACGGCTAACGGCGAAGTTTCATTTTCCGGCCGACGTACCGGTTACGGTGAAACAGTTATGATTGATCATGAGTTTGGTTATGAAACATTATACGCTCACCTGCAAAAACGTCACGTAACTGCCGGGGAAGAGGTTAAAAAAGGCGATTTAATAGGCTACGTCGGTCGCACAGGTAGAGCGACGGGAAGCCACCTGCATTACGAAATAAGAGTGAACGACGAAACACTCGATCCCGAGCCTTACATGGTTGAAAACAAACGAGATTTTTAGGAGGTTTATGATGTTAGGAATTGAATTTGAAAGTGATGAATCAGTAGAGACTATCATTGGCCCGGAAACCAGTTTTAAGGGAAACTTCGACTCAGAAGATTCAGTAAGAATAGAAGGTGAGTTTAGAGGCACAATTGACTGCCGACAGACCCTTATAATAGGACCGGAGGCTGACATAAATGCCGACATCATCACTGAACGTGCTATCATCGGTGGAAGGGTGGAGGGCAATATTGTCGCTCACGACAAAATTGAGATAAGAAACACCGGTGAAATATTTGGCGATCTGACGGCGCCTGTTTTACAAATTGAAAAGGGTGTTGTGCTCGAGGGAAGCTGTACTATCAACACGGGAGGAAAAGAAGCGGATAAAAAGGTCACGTCAATCAAGGACAAATTAGGCGGAACTAATAAGTAGGTACACCTACCTAAAACCGTAATCGGTAATCAGTATAGTTCGGTAATCGGTAAGAGCGGAAGTGCGGGAAATCTGTGATTGCGAAAAGTCAAGTGCGGGAAACCAAGGAAGACCGTAAAGATGGATTGCGGACCGGAGTCCACAATGACGTCAAGATCAAGTTCAAGATGGATTGTGGTGCAAGTCCGCAGCAAGTCCACAATGACGACCGTCAGAGGCAATCTGGGATAGCAGTGGTAATCATAAGAAAAAAAATGGTGCGGGGAGGGGATGGGTCCTCCCCGCACCGGGAGCTCATGGCCACATTTACAATAGATTTAGGTTAGTAACTGGACAATTTCTATTCAAACTGGTTTTTACCAGTCCTCTTCCCAGTCATCGTCCCAATCGTCATCCCAGTCATCATCCCAATCGTCGTCCGTTTCCCAGTCAGTCTCGGGATCTTCCTCGAGCGCAGGATCATCAAACTCGGGATCCGGTTCAGGGGCCGGTTCGTAGTGGGCGGGAGCTTCAAGCTCCTGTTTTTGTTCTTCAAGCTCCTGAACTCGTTGCTCGGCGAGTTCAAGCACCAGCTCCGACAGAGAGTCGACTTTTTCATCCGTATCCTCGGCCTCGTCAAGAGCAGTCATTTTTTCTTCAATCGCCTCAAGTTGCTCGGCATATTCGTCGACAACCGGATCTTCCGGTTCCTCAACCGGTTCTTCCTCTAGAGCGGGGTCCTCTACTGGTTCTTCCTCAATTGGGACCGGTTCCTCATCCCAGGCGATAACCTCGGATACAGGCCCACCAGCAGAAATCAACACGCCGAAAGCCAACACAGAGCTAACTACTAAAACAATTAAATAACGTAACTTCACTGCACAACACCTCCAAAAAAATTATGATTTAAAAGGGTCTATTGATTATTTTGCTGAGCTGCCGGTTGATCGTCCGCGGGCACCTGGTTCTGTTCGGCGACACCGTTTTCGACGACCAGCTCATCACTATGGTAACCCTCCAGTAGCTGGGTTTCAGCCATTGAGCCGGTTGGCGAAACAGAAAAGGTACTGGTTATTGAATTTTCATAGAGGCTTTGCCCGGGTGACGGCTGTTCCGGGCTCATGACCAGCCCCACAGCAGCTCCAACAGCCAGGCCAAAGATAATTACGGCAGCTGCGGCACGTCGAAAACTACGATGCCAGCGGTGGATGCGCTGACGCACGCGGGCTACTGTCTCTTTCTCAAAATCCGAGCGGAGCGACGGCACTGGAAGTTTGTCCAAAAACTTAATTAGCCGCTTACGGGTCTCAAAAAGCTCGGAACAGTCTGAACATTGATCAAGATGATCCTGCAAACGTGCAATCTTTTCCTGATTCAATTCCCCGTCCAGATAGCTGAACATTATTTCACGAGCTTGTCTACAATTCATTTTAAACGACCTCCTATTATTCATAAACGGAAACCGGTCTAAAAACCCCCGGAACAAGATGACTGTGACGAAAATTAATCCGGGGGGGAAGCCGGTGTTATCCGTTTAAAAGTACCCATGCGTATTATAGAATTAATAGCAGTCTTTGAAAATTAATAATTACTCGTCTATCCCCTCTCCCTCGGAGGGCGAGGGTTAGGGTGAAGGGGAGACGGTCTTAAAAAAACATTTTTCACCCCCCTTTGTGTTTCCCCCGTCAAGGGGGGGAAGATAAGGTGAATAGTTTTGAAAATTAATTGTTTAGAAGTTAATTCTATCACACTATATGCGGAGGCGTTTTATTATGTTTAAGTTCAAAGAAATTAGTTTACTGATTCTCATTATTACATTCGCGGTAGGAGCTATATACTCTCCGGCGACAGCCAACGTAGTCCTGAGAGTAAATGACGAAGAACTTACCGAAGATGAATACGAACAAATAATGGAGATGCAGATGCAGCAGATGGAGATGCAGATGCAACAGGTCCCCGAAGAACAGCGAGATGTAATGGAACAACAGATGCGCCAAGAACTGCAGGAGCAACTGGTCCAGGAGCTGGCCCTGGTCGACGACGCTAAACAGAGCGGCATAGAAGTAACCGACGAAGACATCGAAGAATTTTTGGCCCAACAACCGGGAGCGGCAGACCTGGAAATGATTGCTGAACAACACGGAATGAGCGAAGAAGAGGTTCGCGAGCAACTCAAAGATAATATCCTCATTGAAACATATATTGATGAGGAAATAGATGATATTGATATTTCCGAGGCAGAGAAGCGGGAGTTTTACGAACAAAACCAACACCAGTTTACCGAACCTGAGCAGGTTGAGGCTCGCCACATACTTCTTGACGTCGAAGAAAGAGGCGAAGCCGAGGCTCGGGAACTTGGCGAAGAGCTTCGAACTCAACTTGAAGACGGCGCAGACTTCTGTGAGCTGGCGGCCGAATACTCGGATGGTCCGACCGCTGACGACTGCGGTGAACTTGGTTTTTTCAGCCGGGAGGAAATGGTCCCCGAATTTTCGGAAGCTGCTTTTGACCTTGCAGTGGGAGAATTCTCTGAGCCCGTGCAATCAGATTTTGGCTTCCACGTGATCGAAAAGCTGGACCATCAAGAGGAAGGGGATGCAAGTTTTGAAGACGTCCGCGCAGATATTGAGGCACAGCTTGAAATGGAGCAGGAACAACAGCAAGTCCAGCAGCACGTGATGCAACTGGTTGAAGAAGCTGAAATTGAGCGAAACTTTCCGGACGAAGTCGAAGAAGACGAAGCCCAGCCGATGATGCCCGAACAGCAACCTATCGAACCGCAACCTGCACCGTAGTCTTGCGAGGGGGTGAGGGGGCGATGGGGCGAAAGTTCGGGGGAATCAAGAGCGAGAGCGAAGATCAAGATCAAAAACCATGAAAGACCAATCAAGATGGATTGCGGGTCAAGCCCGCAATGACGTTCGGGAGATCAAGTTCAAGAACGGGGACGCAAAGTTGTAAAGGCGTGAGCAATGAGCGATAGCGAGATTGTTCGAGATATTTCGCCACGCTTACCTTCCAGTTTTTAATTAATTAGCTATAATTTATATGAAGAATATACCCGGCGTGCCGGGCGGGGAGTTAGCGGTTCCCTGAATCCGAAAGCCGCTTGATGCGGAGCCGACCGTCGGGGAGAGGATAGCGTCACTCGGAACCGCCAGGTCCGAGCGCGTTGACTGTCGAGCCCTGCAGATCAGAGTGCTTCGAACCCCGTCAGGCCCGGGAGGGAGCAGCGGTAAGGAGTTACTGTGATGTTGCAGGGGGTCTTGGCCCGAGCGCAAGGACATGGTATGGAGCGAAGTGCTCGCTGTTCGACCCCCGGCTGCACGCCGGATTATTTTTAGCGATAGGGCGACAAGGCGAGAAGCGACGGGGCGAAGAGCGAAGGAGCGAAAAGGCGGAAGTTCCGGAACCGGGTTGGGTAACTTCAACACCGGATAGACAATAGAGGCTTAAAAGAGACGGAGGTTCACAAATGACGTATCGTGTGCTGGCGCGAAAATACAGGCCCAAGATTTTTGACGAAGTAATCGGACAGGACCACATCACACGGACTCTCCGTCGTTCTCTGGAAAACGACCGCGTTGGACACGCCTACATCTTCAGTGGTCCCCGGGGCATAGGTAAGACAACCACAGCTCGACTTCTTGCCAAAGCCATCAACTGCGAGGAAAAGAATGACGTCGAGCCCTGCAACGCATGCACCTCCTGCCGTCAGATTAGTGAGGACCGCGACGTCGACGTAATAGAAATTGACGGTGCCTCAAACAACAGCGTCGACCAGATAAGAACCCTGCGTGAAAACGTCCAGTATTCTCCAGCTCACAGTGAAATAAAGGTTTATATTATTGACGAGGTACACATGCTCTCCCGCTCCGCCTTCAATGCCCTGCTGAAAACACTGGAGGAACCGCCCGACCACGTGATGTTTATCTTTGCCACCACTGAAATTGATAAGGTCCCCGACACCATATTGAGCCGCTGTCAGCGCTTTGACTTTCGCCTTATTCCGCAGAAACTTATCGCTGAAGCACTACAAGAAATTTGTGAACAGGAAGATATAGCGGCTGAGGAGGAGGCTCTATACCTGATTGCTAAATTTGCAGCGGGAAGTCTTCGGGACGCCCAGAGCATTCTCGATCAGATGATTAATTTTACCGCCGCCGGGGAGAAAAAAATTACTCAGGAACTGGTCAGTGAAACCTGGGGACTGGCCCCTTACGACAAGTTGATAGAGATAATTGAGGCGCTACAAGAAAAAAGGCAGGACGACGTTATTGAATTTATCCACGAGCACGTAGAGGCGGGCCACGACCTGATGGCTTTGATTTCCGATCTGGCCGAGATGTTTCGCAACTGTCTGCTTGTAAAAGAAACCCGCGACGGCGACCGCTACCTAGGGCGATCCGTGCCCGAGGAAATTATTCCTAAATTAAAAAACTGTGCCAAAAATTTCTCAGAATTAGAGCTCTCCTGGTGTTTTGAGCAGCTACTCGACCTGCACAGCAAGCTACGTCAGTTCAGTCGCTTTCAGCTCGAACTGACAGAGGTTACCCTGATTAAAATGAGTCGTGGGCGACCAAAATACAGCCTGGGCGAAATCACTGCTAAGCTGGAAGAAATGGAGCAGCGCCCAGATGACGGACAGGCTAAAATCAAGTCGAGTGAGAACAAGCAAAAAGAATCTAAAAGTCCAACCGAAGTAAAGACTCAGAAGCAACAAAAAAAACGACCTGAACAACCGAAGAAAAAGAGGGTCCAGACAGAAAAACAAGAGAAGACTAAGCCAACAACCCAAGAAAAATCAGCGAGCGAGAAGAAGCAGGCAAAAAAAGAGGCAGGCAGCGACATAATAAAGCAGTGGGAAGATATACTGGAAGCGATTCCAAACCCGGCACAAGCCTATCTACGCAACAGCAGAAAACTGCGAATGAATGATGGCGAGCTGGAAATACTTTTCGATCCAGACTGGGAGAATCACGTCAAGCAGTTGCGCAAAGAAAAGAGCATGAATAGCATAAAAGAGGCGATAGAGGAGGTTACAGGCGAGCAGAAAGAAATAAATATAGTGGTCAGCGGAGAAAAGAAAGCTGATAAAAAAATAGAAGAAAAAAAAGAAGTTTCTGCTAAAAAAGCCAAAGAGGAGCCACGCCTGGTCTCACAGGCACGTGAAATATTCGAAGTTGATAAAGTTGAAAAAATTGAATCTTAACTTGACTTATACGGAAGGAGAGTATTACGATGGATATGCAACAGCTTCTCAAGCAGGCACAGGGCATGCAAAAAAAGTTTCAGGAGGCACAGGAGCAGCTTAAAGACGAACAGTTTTCCGGGCAGGCCGGCGGAGGAATGGTCGAGGCGACAGTTAACGGCCAGGGAGATCTTGAAGAAATTGATATTAAACCCGAGGTTGTCGATCCCGAGGATGTAGAAATACTCGAGGATATGATACTGAGTGCTATCCAGACAGCGACTGAGAAAGCGAACCAGAAACAGGAAGAAATATTAGGAGGCATGGCTCCCGGCGGCGCCGGCATGGGTGGCCTCGGCAACCTGCTGGGGTAAACGGCTCTGTCACTTCCAAGAAAAAAAAGGCTGCGTTCCAGCCGTAAGATCCAGGAAACCTTCAATAAAGGTCTCTTCATCAACGGGGACCTGTGCCATCTGGTGCATCTGAACGACCGTGAAGAGACAACTAAAGCAGCCTTCATAGTTTCACAAAAGACGGCTCGACGGGCCGTGGACCGCAACCGTATCAAGCGACTTATGAAAGAAAGTTACCGGCAGCTTCTTCCCCAAGTTAAAAAACGGGGACACTGGCTCGTCTTCCTGGCAACGCGCCGCGCAACACCAAACCTTAAACGCCAGGATTTTGACCCGCTCGTCAAACGGCTCTGTCAGGAGGCGAAGGTTCTTGAAGAAGATGATTAGTTTGCTTCTAACCGCTTACCAGCGCTGTTTATCGCCATTCTTGGGAGCCCACTGCCGTTACAGACCCAGCTGTTCCGAATACATGCGTGAGGCAATAAATAAGTTTGGACTGCTGCGAGGCGGCTGGCTGGGAATCAGACGAATTTTGCGCTGTCATCCCTTCGGCGACCATGGCTACGACCCTCTACCGGAGAAGTAGGTATGTTATAATTAGTGGAAAACTGGAAAAATGGAAAATCAAGTTCTTTTGGACACGGATTGAATTCTGATTTTTTTGGAAGCAAACAACCTGGAGGGGTGGCCGAGTCCGGCTGAAGGCGCCGCATTCGAAATGCGGTATGCCCTTGCGGGCATCGTGGGTTCGAATCCCACCCCCTCCGTTAGTTCAGCTGAAAGTTGAAAGCTGAAAGCTAAAACCGTAAGTTCAACATCAAATTCAAGTTCTTATGGGACACGGATGGAGTTCGGATTGAGATCGGATTTGGGAGAGGTTTTTACTCCGGGAGTGGTTTAAAGTGCGAAAGTTGTTATTTATTTTTTTACTGGTGACACTTACGGTTCCGGCTAACTTTTTACTGGCCGGAGACGTCGCTCATTTTGAATATACCCTCAATGAGACTGACAATATTAATCTACATGTAGATGCTCGAAATTTGAGGATTGATTTTGCTGCAAACGACGAACTACATTCAATAATCTACCGGGGGGACACCTCGCCGGCGGCTATTTATCTCCAGGAAAATAAAGAGGCTGTCCGTTTTACCCGCTCAGGTCTTGAGCGAATCGCAGCACACTTTAACATCCGTTTCGAAGAGATACGTGAACAGCTCGAATATTCGCTGGCAGGTATGAGCGATGAACAACGAGAGACGTTCCTTCAGAGCATGCCCGATCTTGAAGCAATAGATTTAGACTCACCACCGCTGGTCAAGTTTGATGAAGAAGGTACAAAAAGCTGGGAGGGGTTTGAGGCAGACAGCGTCACTTTGAGCGTGAACAGTGAAAAACGGGGAAAGGCTATACTGCTCAAACAACCTCCGGTAAAACTGAGTGAGAATCAACAACATACACTGACCAGTTTTCAGGAGTTGCTGAACGCCTGGATTGAGATAGTCAGCCGCCAGCCCGATGAAATTCAGGCGGAAAATCCTTACGAACAGACCCAGAACCTGGTCATAGAGCATCTGCCCAGACTGGCAAATTTTAACAACGATATTCGAATTGTAATGACCGACTGGGGTTTAAAGCTTGGGGATGAAATTAAATTCAGACCGGCTGATGACACCGTAATTGAGGATGTAGACAGTCAATTGCTTTTCGAATAGAAAAATTCCGACTATAAAGAAAAATTAACCTGAGCTGATTCGGAGAAGCAGAAAACCTTCCTGCCAGCTATTCAAATTTATTTTCAACCTTAACGGAGATGACAGCGAATGAACGAGCAAAAACCAATGCTTGAATATGAAAACGTAACAAAAAAATATGGTGATCTGACTGCCCTTAAAGATTTTAGTCTCAAACTATATCCGGAGGACTTCCTGGGCCTGGTGGGACCAAACGGTGCCGGAAAAACGACAGCCATCCACCTGGCCACCGGACTGGCAAAACTGCGCACAGGACGGATAAAAATCAAGGGAAACGACGTGGTCAACGATTACACAAAAGCGCGGCGACTTGTGGGCCTGGCGCCCCAGGAGCCGAACTTTGACCGTTTTTTTTCAGTGCTCGACTGCCTGGTCTACCAGGGCGGTTATTTTGGTCTGGCGCCAGACAAGGCACGCCAGCGAGCACTGGAGCTGCTGGAGTTATTTGAACTAACGGACAAAATAGACAGCAAACCGCCTGACCTCTCGGGGGGACAGAAACGACGACTTCTGCTCGCCAAAGCGGTAATTCACGACCCGGAGATTGTAATCCTTGACGAACCGACGGCAGGGCTTGACGTAGAACTGCGGCACAAGCTCTGGGACTACCTACGGCGTTTGAAGGGGCGGGGAAAAACAATTCTGCTGACCACCCATTACATTGAAGAAGTTGAAGCACTGGCCAACCGGGTAGCTATTTTAGATGAGGGCAGCTTACTGCTTGAAGACAGTGTTGAGAACATTATGCGCCGTTACGGGCGCTACAGCTGTGTTTTCAAAGTGCGCGGACTGAAAGAGAAAACAGCCCGTCGAGTCTGCCAGGAATACTCATTTGTCAACGTCGAAAACTCATCACTGCGGGCCAACGGTCATCGATTTGACGAAGAGATTAACGACCTGCTTACGACCTTGATGCGCGAAAATGTAACAATCAAAGAGATGCGAGTCGACGAGACACCACTGGAGGAGATATTTTTGAACAAGATCAAGGGAGGCGGAACAGATGCGTGATTTTATAACACTGACAAGACGAGAGTTGAGACGCTTTTTAAGCCTTCCCAACCAGACAATATTCCCGCCCGTTATGACGGCATTACTTTACATACTTATCTTCGGCTACTCGCTGGGCGGGGACATCCGCGAAATCAACGGGTTTCCTTATGTCGTATACATTCTCCCCGGCTTGATCATGATGGGAGTGATTAACTCCGGCTATGCCAACTCGACGACATCGCTGTTTATCGCCCGCTATGAAAATTTTATCCAGGACCTGCTGGTTTCACCGCTATCTTATCTAAAAATTGTCAGTGCTTACATTATTGGCGCCACCTGCCGCGGGTTGATTGTCGGGCTGCTAACCCTGCTGGTTGGTCTGATTTTTGTTGACCTGCCAGTCGCCAATCCGTTTGTCATGATTATATTTTTGGCATTAACCGCAGCTACTTTCGGCTCCTTTGGATTGCTGGTCGGACTCTGGGCCGAGCGCTGGGACAATATCGCTGTTTTCCTGAATTACTTGATCACACCGCTAATTTTCCTTGGCGGTGTCTTTTATAGCATTGAGCAACTTCCTCCCACCTGGCGGCAGATCAGTAAGTTTAATCCGCTCTTCTACATGGTCGACGGCTACCGTTATTCAATGCTCAACATCTCGGATGTCTCGCCCTGGCTCTCTTTTTTAGTTATACTTGTGCTCTTCTTAGTCACAACTGGAGTTGCCATTCACTTATTTAAAATAGGCTGGAAATTACGCAATTGACCAAAAAAGATAGATGACGGAAAGTTTGACTGAATAGTTTGGACTAATTCAACAGAGGATGATCTAACTTGGAAAAACGAATGTATTTAGCTTTAGCTCTATCGATGCTGGTTGTGTTTGGATTTTCATATTTTCAGCAGCCAGAAGAACCGCCTGTAGACGAGGCTGTGGACGAAGAAGTGACGGAGGTCGAGCCGGTGGAAGAGCCGGATGCAGAGGTTGAGGAAGAAGAACCACAACCCGTAACGGGAGCGAAAGAGGTAGAGATTGCTGAAGTTGACGAACCCGGTGAAACCATTCCTTTCCAGACTAACTATCACCAGGGGCATTTCAACCTGCGGGGGGCGGAGCTGGCAGAGATAAAACTACCGAATCACCCTTTACTGGGAGAAGATGACAAGCTCTTTAACTTTGTTGCCGACGACGGCGGCGGCCTCCGGCTGGAAAATGTTTTTCCCGAACTACAACTATCAAATAAAAAATTCAGTCAGCTTGAAACCGAAGAGGAACATCAATTTGTCTTTCAGAGCGAACTGGATGACGGACTGGTGGTTCGAAAAAAATACGACCTGCTGCCGGAACAGGGCTACGAAATGGATCTTTCGGTTGAACTGATTAATCAGAGCGAGTCGAAGGTGGAGCTGAACAGACTTGATTTTCCGGCCGGCGGACGGGCCGGAAGGGGAGGGCAGGCGCTGCGCTGGGGACCTGACTTTGGACCGGATCGCCGGGAAGAGACCCGTTTTGATCGCGATTACGTCCACTACGGAAAAGAGGGATCTTCCAGCTATTTTGCTGCTGAAGGGGCGGGATTCTGGGACCGTTTTACAGGCGACGAGGACGACCAGCGCTACGAATTTTCTCGCGGTCCAATAGACTGGATGAGCATCTCAAATCGCTATTTCATCAGCGCTATTATTCCCGATAACTCTTTTAACATGATATTTTTGAACCGGGGAACCGGGGACGAAGAAAGCTACACCGCCTGGGCCGGCTACAGTGATTTTAGCCTGGAAGCGGGCGAAGAGAGACGAAAAAACTTTCGCCTTTATCTAGGTCCGAAACACTACGAGGTCCTGCAGGAACTGGCGCCCGGTCTCGAAGCTGCTCAAAATTACGGCTGGTTTACTTTCCTTAGCCTGCCGCTGCTCTGGTCGCTTAATTACGTTTACGCAATTATTCCAAACTACGGCGTAGCGATAATAATTATCAGCCTGCTGATCAAGGCTATTCTCTATCCGTTAACAAAGAAAAGCCTGACCAGTATGCAGCAGATGAAAAAGATACAACCGCGAATGAAGGAACTTCAGGACAAGTATTCCGACGACAAGGAAAAGCTAAATCAGAAGATGATGGAGCTGTATCAGAAGGAGGGAGTAAACCCCCTGGGTGGATGTTTGCCCATGCTGATGCAGATGCCTATTTTCTTCGCCCTTTACCGGACGCTGCAATACAGTATCGAGCTGCGGGGAGCCCATTTCCTGTTCTGGATCGGCGACCTCTCTTCCCGCGACCCCTATTATATTTTACCGATCGCCATGGGCCTGGCTATGTTTGTTCAACAATCCTATCAGATGGCTTCAGGTGGAGCCGGTCAGCAAAAAACAATGGCTTATATTATGCCCGTTGTCTTCGTCTTTATTTTTATGAACCTACCCGCCGGTCTGGTTATTTACTTTTTGACCAACTCCCTCGCGACTCTCGGTCAATACTGGCTTATCAACCGCTCAATGGAGGATTAAGTTGCCAAAACAGATTATTGTTGTTGAAGGCGAAAATGTCGAAAAAGCAATCGAAAAAGGGCTCAACCGTCTGGGTAAAGAGCGTGATGAGACGGAAATAAAAATTCTCCAGCAGGAACAACCCGGGCTTTTCAACCAGACCTCTCAGAAAGCCAGGGTGCAACTGGCGGCAGACGGCCCCGACCTGGAAGAACTGCTGGAAAAAAATCTCCGCAGTCTGCTTGATTTACTGGAGCTTGGCGAATTTGAGCTGGAGATCGAGGTCGAGGAAGCACTCTACCGGGTTAATATTCAGCCGGAAAAGAACTGTGACAGTCTAATCGGTCCCCAGGGACGAACACTCAACGCCACCCAGTATCTGGTTGAACAGCAGATAAACGAGGTCTCAAAAGAACCCCTCAAGGTAATCCTGGACTGCGATAATTTTCGAAAAAAACGGCGTAAGGATTTAGAACAAAAAGCTATGTATTATGCCCAGCAGGTCAAAGAGTCCGGCGAGAGCTTCGAATTAAGCCCAATGATTGAAGCAGAAAGAGAGGTAATCCACGACGTGGTTCAGGATATTGAAGGGGTAAGCAGTCAAAATATTGGCGAGGGCTCTCGCCGGCGGGTTGAACTTCTACCACGCGGGAAAAGTTAAACCATGAGCAACATTATGGAGGAGACTATAGCTGCTATCTCCACGCCACCCGGCGAGGGAGGGGTAGGGATAATAAGACTGAGCGGGCCCGAGGCACTGAATCCAGTCCTTTCTCTCTGTAATAATCCACCAAAACAACTGAAACCGCGACACGCCCACCTTGTAGAGCTTATTATTACTAACGAGGAGTCAATTAGCGACAGAGCAATTCTTACTTATTTTCCCGCTCCTCGCTCATACACTGGTGAAGACGTCGTTGAAATTTCCTGTCACGGTAGCCCCATACTACTGCAGAAATTGTTGGGAAAATTACTTGAAACTGAATCCGTACGCCTGGCTCAGCCCGGAGAATTCACCCGCCGGGCCTACAGCAACGACAAGCTTGATCTCACCCAGGCAGCCGCAGTTGGTGACCTGATCTCCGCTCGCTCGGAAGCGGCGCTAAAAGCCTCGGCTCGCCAGCTCAAAGGTGAACTGTTTGAAACTATTAGAGATATCCGGCAGCGAACTATCAATTTACGCTCACAGGTTGAGGCTAATCTTGATTTCAGCGATGAAGAAGATGTTAAAGCAGTTAACCAGAATGCACTAAAATCAGAAATAGAGAAAATCGAAGAAAAACTCTCCAAGCTGGTAGAGGACGGAAAAGTAGGGGAGCTGTTAACCTCGGGCTGTCAAGTTGCCATTGTCGGACCGCCAAACGTCGGCAAGTCAAGCCTCTTCAACCTGCTTTTGCAGAAGGACAGGGCAATAGTTACGACGCAACCCGGCACCACCCGCGATATCCTGCGCGAAAATATCTCAATTTCTGGAATACCAATTACTCTGCATGACACGGCCGGTATCCATGATACCCCCGGTTTAATTGAAGCTGAGGGAATTCGCCGCAGTGAAACTGCTCTACGCGACGTCGATCTGGCTATATTCTTGCTCGAAGCTAACCAAAAACTGGAGTCAGAAGCCTTACAGGTAAATCAAATGCTCGAAGAAAGCAGCACCCCCGCCGTACTGGTATTAAATAAGTTGGATCTTGAACAGAAAATTACTTGCGGCGATGTTGAAGCTGAACTTGACCGGCAGGTAGACTGTAAAATAAGTGTATTGGAACACAACGGGATTGAAGAACTGGAAGATAAGATAGTTAAGAAAATTAGTGGTCGGGAACTACATACCCCAAATCCGATTGTTACTCACACCCACCAAATTAACCAACTAAAACGAACTATTAGCCACCTCGGCCAGGCTATAAGTAACCTGGCGACCGGTGTCGAGTATACGCTTGTCGCCGAGGATTTGAGACTGGCTTCAGAGGAGCTGGGAAAAATAACCGGAAAGATCTCCAGCGAGGATATACTTGACGAAATTTTTTCGAATTTTTGCATTGGCAAGTAAAAATTGGTGAGAGGTTCTGATTAGCGCGCCGTAACGTATGGTTCAATTCGGTCAAATCTCTTTTCTCCTATACCAACAATTCTCTTAACGTCCCAGGGCTCGTCAAAAGGTCCATCGCTTTCCCGATTGCGTACGATCCGTTCAGAGAAGGATTCACCAATTCCGGGAAGCAATTGTAGTTCCTTCGCCGAAGCGGAGTTTAGATCGATTAGATCGTCATCCGCGGCGGCTTCGTCAGGTGGCTGCAGATCATGCATTACGATCAGATCCTCACCCGTTAGCGGTCTCTCCCCCGCTAATATTTCTTCAAATCTACTTTCACTGGGAATTGTGATTTCCAGCCCGTCAAATACCTGGTCATAGACAGGTAGACCGGGGGCAACTGCGTCGTCGGTAAGCCCCCCGGCTTTCTCAATCAAATCTTTTACCTCACTGTCAGCGGAGAGATGGTAACTGCCCGGATTTTTTACCCCGGCTCCTCGAATCACGGTTCTAACGCTCTCCTGCTCATGGTCTGGTTCCTCTGATTCAGCGGACGACGGCGTTTCGACTACAGTCTGGTGAACTTCAGGTGGTAAAGGTGGGATTAGCAGGTAGGTAAGGGCTGCGCCCAGTAAAAAAGTGGAGACTAATATAACAACAAATCGACTGTCTGTGGTCACCCCGGCGGCGGCTCCCCGGCGAGATTTACTCGATTTTCAAAAGCCTTGTTCAAAGTCAGACGGTCGGTGTATTCAAGATCGCTGCCCACCGGTAGACCGTAACCGAGATGGGTCAATTTTACCTCGTAGTCAGCAAGCAGCTTCTTTAGGTAGTTCATCGTAACTTCGCCTTCATTTGTGGGGTTAAAGGCAAAAATAATCTCTTCGATATCTTTTTCAGTCTCAATTCGATTAATCAAATCTTTTATTGTTAGCTGCTCAGGCCCGACTCCGTCAAGCGGAGAAATAAGACCTCTCAACACGTGATAAAGCCCCTCGAACTCGCCGCTTGCTTCGAGACGAAAGACAGTCTCCGGCTGAGCGACGACACATAGCTGACGGGATGAACGGCCAGGATCCGAACAGATTTCACAGAGGTCCGCCTCGGCCAGTCCAAAACATTTTTTGCAGTAGCCGAGTTGGTCTTTTGCTTTGAGTAAAGATTCAGCTAAATTTTCCACCTCTGCACGTGAGACGTTAAGCAGATGAAAAACCAAACGCCGGGCCGATTTTTTACCAATCCCCGGCAGTTTTCTTAAGTTATCGACGGCTTTATCAAAAACTTCCAAGACCGTAGCTCCTTTTCGAGTAACATAGCCTTCAATGATGCAGTCTCTACTTAAAATAGTACATATCCATTCGGCAGATATCAAGGTTTTGACGGTAGACGGATCAACGTCAAGCAAAGAACCTCTTCTATATTTGAGGCTGCCGAGAAGGTAACGTCTCCTGCGGGGGGCTACCGCTTCTTTTTCCTGTGATGATACATTCGTTCGGTGAATCCACCCTCCTGCTCAAACTGCTCTACCTGGGCCTGAATCTGTCGATCAAGCAGTGCTGGGGCCACGCTTATCAAGGCCAGGGCAGCATTTGCAGCAATTTCCTGGTAGGTGGTGGACCCGGTGGACTCCGTGGACTTAGTGGACCCCGTGGACTTAGTGGATCCTGAAGCTTCTGATTCAGGAGGCTCGGGTTTGGGAGGAGTCTGGCCAGGTGTATTTGATGATTTTTTCTGTCCACGCTGTCCAGTTGGTCCACCCTGTCCACCCAGACCAAGATCATGTATTCGATGCACCCAGCGAACAACATCTTCTACCTTCTCGGGACGAATATCGATGAGATCCTGACGGCGGGAATCCTCTTTAGGCCAATGCTTCATTCCATTTTGCCGAAGGAAATCCTCGTAGTCAAGCTTTAGCTCCTCCAGGCTGGCCCGTGCCACATTGGTCAGTTTAATCTCGGTTTTCTTTGACGTTCCGCTGGCCTTACTTCCTTCAGCGATATTCTGTACTCCGGAGCGGGCCGCTTGCACCATCTGATCGTGGGTACGACTGTACTTGTCAATATAGCGGTCACAGAATCGCTTCGTCAGGTCATAGACCAGGCGAGCTATCTGGAAGCTCTTGAGATTACGGTAGCCACCGTGTTTCTTGATCAGGTCATCCGTCAAAAGTAACCCCCCTTTTACTGTCAACATTACCGTTCTGCATCAGATTTTACCAGTAAAAAAGTTCAACAAATATCCTCCGGCAGAAGCTGGTGGAGCAAAATACCGATGACCGCGGCGATCACCATGCCGCTCATCTCAACCCGGTCGAGGACCATGATTTTATCCAGCCCCACTCCAATAACCAGGATAACGCTGGCAATGATCAGGTTACGAGCTTCCTTGAGATCAACCCGGTTGCTGACCATCGTACGGACACCGACAGCAGCTATCATGCCATAAAGCAAGATAGAGACACCACCGATGACGGAATCAGGAATAGATTCTATAAGTGCCTCAACCTTGGGAATGAAGGAGAGGACAATTGCCCAGACAGCACCGAGACTAACGATAAAAGTAGAATAAACGCCAGTGATTGCGAGAACGCCAATATTCTCGCCATAAGTCGTTAATGAAGGTCCACCTAATAAGCCGGAAATAATTGTACCGACACCACCACCGTAAAAAGTCGGAGCCAGACCCGGGTCACGTAAAACGTCACGGCCGATTGTATCACCAATCGCCAGTATATCCCCGGTATGCTCCACAATTGAGACAATTGCCGCAGGAGTTACAATAAGGACAACCTCCCAACTGAACAGCGGTAGTGTAAAACCGGGGAAACCAAGCCAGGCTGCTTCACCAATTTCTTTAAAAACGACAACATCGGCGATCACTGCGGCAGAGTAACCGCAGATAAGCCCGAGTAGGATAGGTATTACCCGACGAAAACCGGTACCAAAAACAGCCATTGCAATAGTAAACGCCAATGTTACCAGTGCTACTGTCCAATTGCTGGAAGCCCAGTCCAGGGCAACCGGGGCCAGAGCGAGTCCAATAACCATGATTATGGGACCGGTGACAACGGGGGGGAAAATTTTGGCGACGTTATCAGGACCGGCAAGCTGGACAATAAAACCAACAATTAGATATACAAGCCCGGCTCCAATAATCCCCGCCTGGGCGTGCTGAAGTGTTAATTCGCTTGATTCGGCCACCAGGACCAGTGGGGCGATAAAGGCAAAGGAAGAACCGAGGAATCCCGGGACTTTGGCGCTGGTAAAGAAATGAAAAATTAATGTTCCAAGACCGACGGCAAAGAGAGTCGCTGACACGTTTAAACCTGTAATTATTGGTACCAGAATTGTTGCACCAAACATAGCCATCGTATGCTGCAGACCTAAAAATATCTTCTGCCAGATTGAAAATTCTCCAACATCACACTGCTCGGCCAGCTTAGCTGCCATTATGCTTCACTCCTGTCTTTAAAAATGAGATTGCGGGCCCTCTCGATAAAGCGCAACAAAATTATTTGTGCTTACCACTGAGTCCACTCCAAAAACTTCCCCCCTTGACGGGGGGAAATCATCCCCCTGCTAGCCGCCAAGCAGAGAAAGTGAAATAAAAAGCAAGGCAGTGATTCGAATTATACCGAGCAAGCTGGATATTTATCAAGTATACAAAAAACTTCAGAACTTAGAAGCCAGAGTGAGATAGCAGCATCTTTCCCCCCTCACCCCCGGATCGAGTCCGGGGCAGGCTCTGACCCTCTCCCTCCAGGGGAGAGGGGATAGATGAGTAGTTATGATTAATTATTGTGTATGGCATTGAAACCAATGTTTTAAAGCCGGTTAAGGGTTTTGAATCAAAATTCCGGCCTCATCGGAACTGGCCTCATACAAGCGAATACGACATCATTCAGGGGCGATAATTTTTTTGACTTCACGGGCCGCACGGTGGCCACTGCGTATGGCTGCCTCAATAGTGGCGGGCCACTGGGGATAGGTCCAATCGCCGGCCAGAACAACATTTTCACAGGGACGCCAAAAATTCTTGCCCGGAGAGAAGTTGTTCGGGGGAAGATGATAAGTGGCGCGGCGATTGCGAAAAATCTGGTGACAGACAATGCGAGGCGGAGAATCGCCCGACAATTGAGCCAACAGACGCCGGCACTCGTTAAGCAATTTCGAATCCGGCATGTCGATTTGACTTGCAGCGTTGCTGACCATAAACTGTACCAGCCGCCCTGGCCCGGCAGCGGGATTTATATACCAATCGTATTCAGAGTCGGGAAGAGAGATAAATCTTGGCAGCTCCAGCTCCCGGTCAAAAAGTAGATGAACTGTCAGGATAGGCGAGGCAGTGAAGTGATCAAGATATTCAGTATTGTCGGCCACATTTTTCTGAAGGAGTCGGGCCGTCTGGTCGGGGGGGAGCGCAAAGACAAAGATATCGGCAGTGCCATTCGCGGAACGGTCCACCGTTATGGCGCCAGTTTTAAGATCAACTTCAGTAACGTGAGAGTTCATTTTAAATAGACCGCCGCGCTGCTGCAGACGTTCAGCCAGGAGCTCGCTCAAGCGGGAAAGCGGTTTTGTAAAGCTATAGACTTCCAAACAATCACGATCTGAGAAAATAGTTTCACGTGCCCAACTTCGAAAATGTTCAAACTCAACCGCTTCCGGGGAACGATTAAAGACGCTGACCACAAAAGGACGCCAAAAGCGCTGAATCAGAACCTGCGGCTGATTTTTTTGCAGCCACTCGGCCAGGGTATCACAATCAGAAGAAGCCTGCGAGCGCAGGCTGAGAATCTGCAGTCCCCCCCGCAGCGTCGCAAAGAATCCCTGGCCATAGCCTAAAAAGAGCGGTAAAAGATGAAGAGGACGGGGTAGAGGTAGAGTAAAAAATTTTTTGACTCGACCTGCTTCAGTCAGCAGTGCCGGCAGTCCGGTGGAAAAAAGAGCATCCTCATCAAGCGACTGAAAAAGCTGAATGCTGCTGTGGCAACTGCCGGTTAGAATATGCTGGCCGTTATCAAGTTTAGAATCAAATCCGGGAACGTCCCAGGAAGTTAAGCGGCCGCCGGGATGGGGGGCAACATCGTAAAGCTCAACAGACAGATCATCTCCATCACCATTCGAACAAAGCAGGTCAGCCGCCGCGATCATGCCGGCCAGGCCGGCACCAAGGACAGCTACACGTAGAGACAACGATGCGGACTTCCCAGCAGAGCTCTGAGACCACGCCAGAGGAGCTGCGGAGCGGTCAGACGGCCAATGCTCATGTTAGTTCGTGAAGCAACAAAATCTACGTCGTAAAGGCGGGCCAGGTAAAGGCTGTATGCGGCATTCATCAGCGCCAGGGTGAAGCGTCGGCGGCCGCTGAGCTCCTTTAACAGCTCAACTGACTCGCTGTAGCTCCGTTCAGCTTCGCTGGCCAGTGCAAGAAGCGCACTATGATACCCTTCCGTCATCTCCCCCTCCTGCCAGGCCTCAACTGCATTGTAACGGCGCAAGAGCGATGTCGGGATGTAGCAGCGGTCTCGCTCCCGATCCTCGTCGATATCCCGTAATATATTGGTAAGTTGAAAAGCGTGTCCCATCTTTTTGCCCAGTTTTTTCTCCCGCTCACCGGTTAGCCCAAAAATATGCAGCATCGAGAGACCAACCGTTCCGGCAACCCGATAAGTATACTGACGCAATTCTTCAGGATCAGCAATACGAACTGAGCCAAGATCAGTTTCCGCCCCTTTTATAAGATCATAAAAATATTTTTCAGGCAGCTCGTATTGACTCTGCAGCCAGTGAACGCCGGTCCAAAGTTCTCCCTCCTCATCACCGGTCAGGCCACTGCGAAGCTGCGCAAGCAGCTCGCGGCTCCGTTCCTCTTCGCGCGGCTCATCAACTGCATCGTCAACCCGGCGGCAGAAATAATAGAGCACATGAAGAGCATCGCGGTCCTCGGACGGCAAAAAACGGAGAGCAAAATGAAAAGTACTATCCGCCTCGAGACTGCGGCGACGACACTCAACAAGTGCTTCCTGCAGTTCAGATGGATAATCAGAATTATCCGACAAGAGAGGCCCACGCTCCCTTCAAGAGAAGGATAATTTTATCGCGCCTATTTAAAGTCCGGCGGCGGCTAAAAACATCGTAACCGTTAGCTTCAATTTTATCCAGCACTTTCCAACCTCCGGCATTGAAGAGCTGAACCGCCAGAGACAGGGGAAAGTCCAGTTGATCAACCAGCTCCCATCCTACGCGCAACCAGTCACGGGTGCGTTCGATTTCAAAGGACATCAGTCGGGCGAAAGAATCGTTCACTTTGCCGGCTTCCAGCTCCTGGCGGCTGACACCAAAACGGCGGCGGTCCGCGCGGGGGAGATAAATACGACCAAGGTCAAGATCGATCGGGACGTCGGCCCAGAAATTAACAAGCTGCAGTGCAATCGAAGTGGCGTCAGCGTAATGCTCGGTTAAATCGCTGCGGGCCTCGAAACAGTCGAGCACCAGGCGGCCAACCGGCGCGGCGCTGCGGCGGCTGTAATCGACCAGTTCGGTAAAAGTTTCGTATTCTTTTTTTTGCTGGTCCTGACGGAAAGCGGAGATCAAATCATAAAATGGCCGGGCTTTGAGACGACGGCGTTCTATCGTCTCCTGCAGGGCAAGAAAAACAGGATGAGTCGGAGGGGAGCCGTCAACAGTGGCGACAAGCATGGTTTCAAATTTATCGAGGTCTGAAAGTATTTCTTCAGCCGGTAAATCCCTGTCTGCAAGATCGTCAACCCAGCGACAGTAAGCGTAAATATTGGCGAGATCCTGCCGTAACTTCGAGTTAAGCAGGGGTAGGACTACGGTAAAATTTTCGTAGTGACTGGAGGCCAGGCGACGGCAGTGACGCCGGGCGGCATCTATATCTTCAACTTTTAAATCTAGGGAGCGCCGGTCACTCACCGTCCAGCTCCCATAGCTGCTCAAACTCCTCAGCGCTTACTTCGACCACATCATCACGGACAAGTTCCATCGCCCAGTCAACAGTCATCCGATCATAATCACCGCTCTCGGGCACATGAGTGACAAAACGTTGAACAAGTAGCGCAGAATCGCTAACTTCACACTCATAAATACTGATTGCTTTACCCACTTCAGGAATTTCCTGTTCGTGCCGGTAGTATTTTAGCTCAGCTTCACTCATTCTCCTCTTCCTCCTCCTGACGTTCTCGCACGGCCACTGAAACGTCAGTGATACGTTGATTTTCCATGACTCGCATCACCTTAACACCCTGGGTGGGTCGACCAATCTGACTGACTTCTTCAGCTTCCATGCGCAGGATGATGCCCCGATCAGAAATACAGATTAACTCGTCATCAGAAGCAACAGAACGAACAGTAACCACATCACCGGTGCGCTCTTTATTCTTCAGGTTAACCAATCCCTTACCACCGCGGGTCTGAGGCCGGTATTCATCAAAAGCTGTACGTTTACCATAACCGTTTTCACAGACAGTTAAAAGCTCTTTATCAGCCTGGACAGGTGCAACACCGACGACCCGGTCACCGGCCTGCAGATTAATTCCTTTAACTCCCTGGGTGCCACGCCCGGTCGGGCGAACATCTTTTTCCGAAAACCGAATGGCGTAGCCACCGGCGCTGGCCAGCAGCAAATCATCGGTGCCACTGGTTCTACAGACGGAAACAAGGGCATCATCATCTGTTAAATCTATACCTATAATTCCACCGCGGCGGGGACGGCTATAGGCTTTCAGATCGGTCTTTTTCACACGACCGGAAGCAGTTGCCATGACAAGGTAACCCTCGTTCAATTCAGCCAGGGGAATCATGGCCATGACTTCCTCGTCAGGCCGAATGTCAATCAGGTTAATTATTGGAGTTCCCCGGGTGCGGCGGCCGCCTTCAGGAACATCGTAGCCCTTGAGCCAGTAACATATACCGCGGGATGTAAAGACGAGCAGATAGTCGTGCGTGTAGGCGGAGAAGACTCGACTTATATAGTCGCCCTCTTTTGGATCAGCACCGTATATACCACGACCACCGCGGCGCTGGAGACGAAATTTATTGGGATCAGTGCGTTTAATATAGCCCTGATCGGAGAGCGTAAAAATGGCGGGCTTGTCATCAATCAAATCCTCTTTGGTCACGTCCAGCGGTTGATCACTGAACTGAGTGCGCCGTTCGTCGCCGTAATCTTCCTCAAGCTCGGACAGCTCCTCGCTAATAATTTCTTTCACCCGGTTGTCATCGCCAAGAATATCCTCGTAATCTTCAATGTCAGCCAGTAACTGTTCGTGTTCGGACTCAACTTTTTCAGCCTCAAGCGAAGTCAAGCGCTGCAACTGCATGCGCAGGATAGCTGTCGCCTGCTCCTCCGTTACCTCAAATGTTGACTGAAGTTCTTTGCCAGCCTCTTCCGGACCCGCAGACTGTTTGATAATTTTTACTACCTCGTCAATGTTGGCGATAGCAATTAAGTAACCCTCTAAAATATGAGCGCGGCGTCTGGCTTTTTCCAGCCGGTAGCGGGTGCGGCGTCGAATTACGGTAAAACGATGCTCGATAAAGTGACCAATTATCTGCTTCAGACTGAGAACAACCGGTTCACCGTCAACAAGCGCCAGCATCTGAGCACCAAAGGTATGTTCAAGCCGGGTGTATTTAAAAAGCTGATTACGAACCACCTCGGGATTAGCTCCACGCTTGAGTTCAACAACGACCCGAATTCCATGGCGATCAGACTCGTCACGAACGTCACTTATTCCTTCAATTTTTTCAGCTTTGACTCGATCTGCTATCTTTTCAATCATCTTCGCCTTGTTCACGCCGTAAGGAATCTCGGATATGATTATTCTGTCCGACTTACCATCACGCTCAACCACCTCAACTATGCCGCGCATAATAATTTTGCCACGTCCCGTCTCGTACATCTCCCGCAGACCCTTTTTAGAACAGATAAGACCACCGGTTGGAAAATCAGGACCGGGAATAAAATCCATCAGCTCCTCGATCGAGCAGTCAGGATTATGCAACTGGTAGTCGACAGCGTCCAGGACCTCGGTTAGGTTATGAGGAGGAATGTTAGTTGCCATGCCAACGGCTATCCCCGAAGAACCGTTAACCAGCAGGTTGGGCAGACGGGCCGGCAGCACCTCAGGCTCATGCATGGACTCATCAAAATTAGGTCTGAACTCTACCGTTTCCTCTTCGATATCAGCAAGCATTTCATTGGAAATTTTAGCAAGGCGGGCCTCGGTGTAACGCATGGCAGCCGGATTGTCGCCGTCAATGCTGCCAAAATTCCCCTGGCCGTCGACCAGTGGGTAACGAAGAGAAAAATCCTGGGCCATGCGAACCAGGGTGTCGTAAACGGCGGTATCACCGTGGGGGTGAAATTTACCCAGCACTTCACCGACAATACGGGCGCTCTTCTTGTGGGGCCGATTGTAGTAGAGACTGAGTTCATTCATTGCGTATAAAATACGGCGATGGACCGGTTTTAACCCATCGCGAACGTCGGGTAAAGCTCGCCCAACGATAACGCTCATCGCGTAATCAATGTAGGAATCCTTTATCTCTTCTTCAACGTAGGCGGTTTCTATACGGCCACCGCCGGCCTGGTCTGCTTCAACTGTCATTATATATCCCTCAGACGTCTAAGTTAGTAACTTCGTTTGCATGTTTTTCAATAAATTCCCGCCGGGGCTGAACGTCATCCCCCATCAACGTCGTGAACAGCTCGTCGGCTTCCACCGCATCTTCAAGCCTCACCTGTTTTAGAACTCGTTTCTCAGGGTCAAGCGTTGTATCTAAAAGCTGGCCGGGATTCATCTCGCCCAGCCCCTTATAACGTTGAATTTTTGGCTTACCGTTAAACTGATCCAGCGTTTCGGCAAGATGTTTTTCCTTGTAAACGTACTGGACACGACCATTTTTAGCAACTCGATAAAGAGGCGGCTGTGCTATGTAAAGATAGCCCTCTTCAATCAGGTCGCGCAAGTAGCGAAAATAAAGAGTGAGCAGAAGTGTTCGAATATGGGCACCGTCAACGTCAGCGTCAGTCATTATGATTATCTTGTGATAACGGAGCCGAGAGATGTCAAACTCCTCTTCGCCTATACCGGTGCCCAGGGCGGTAATCATCGCCTGGATCTCATCATTGTCCAGTATGCGATTAATACGGGCCTTCTCGACGTTAAGTATTTTTCCTTTCAACGGTAAAATAGCCTGAAACTCCCGGTTGCGTCCTTGCTTGGCGCTACCGCCTGCAGAATCTCCCTCGACAATGAATAACTCACACTCCTCCGGATCCCGGCTCGAGCAGTCAGCCAGCTTACCGGGCAGGGAAGTGGACCGCAGGACGGACTTACGACGTGTTAACTTCTTAGCTTTTTGTGCGGCACAGCGTGCTTCAGCGGCGGCCTTAGCTTTCTGAACAATTTTCTTGGCAACAGAGGGCTGTTCGTTCAGATATATCTCGAGCTTATTACTGATCACCGACTCAACAGCCCCGCGTGCTTCACTGTTCCCCAGCTTTGTCTTTGTCTGACCCTCAAATTGTGGTTCAGGAATTAAAACACTGAGTATTGCCGTAAGTCCCTCACGAATATCTTCGCCTTTTAAACTCTCGTCGTCGAGTAAATTGTTAGCCTCTGCATAACGGTTAACCACCCGGGTCAGGGCAGTCTTTAGACCGGTAAGATGGGTCCCACCCTCGTGGGTGTTAATGTTGTTGGCAAAGGCGAATATGCGGTCCTTGTAAGAATCAACCGCATACTGAAAAGCCAGCTTAACATTGATTCCGTTGACATCATCATCAAAAAATATTACTTCCTCGTGCAGCGGATCAAAATTTCTGTTCAAATACTCCACAAACTCACTAATTCCACGTTCGTAGTAAAAATTTTCGTCAGTGTCATCCAGCTCATTCTGGAATGTAATCCGCAAGCCGCTGTTCAGGTAGGCAATTTCGCGAAATTTTTTGGCCAGCGTCTCGGAGTTAAACTGAAGAGTTTCAAAGACCTCAGGATTGGGTTTAAAACGGACTGTTGTCCCACGGCTTTCCGAGCTGCCGATTACTTCAAGAGGGTCAACAGGATGTCCTTCTTCAAACTTCTGATAATATTTTTTGTCATTTTTCTCTACAGTTACCTCCAACTCGGAAGAAAGAGCATTTACCACCGAAACACCAACGCCGTGCAAACCACCGCTGATTTCATAAGAACTGGAATCAAATTTGCCACCGGCGTGCAAACGTGTCATTACCACCTCAACGCCCGAGACTCCATATTTCGGATGCTCGTCGACCGGCACACCGCGGCCGTTGTCGGAGACTGTTACGTGGTTCTCCTCGTCAATAATTACCTCAATATTATCGCAGTAACCGGCCATCGCCTCGTCAATACTGTTGTCGATTACTTCGTAGACCAGGTGGTGCAGGCCCCGCTGATCAGTAGAACCAATATACATCCCGGGACGTTTTTTAACCGCTTCCAAGCCTTCAAGCACCTTAATTTTGTCAGAAGCGTACTCTGTTTTTGCCATTTAAATCAGTCCGATATTCTGAGGATATTTTTTACTGTGAACGCAATCAATTTCCGCCCGCGATTGCGCACATAATTGTATATGTACGCGCGGGAAAAGTCCAGCAATCTCCACTAATTTACAACTCTTATTTCTTTTACAAGCTGGTAGTCAAAATGATTGTTTATCGCCTTCTTTATGTTCAGCTTCATCATTTCCGCCTGGTGACTCCAGCCCGGGTCGGAGGCCCTCAGAAGCAAGCGGCCGTTGGTAATTTTTACAACCTCCACGTGTGCAGAGAAGAGCCCACCGACAATTTCTTCCCACTCCTCCGTAAGCCGGGCGACATCGATCTTTTCCCGCATATTTTTCTTTGCCAGCATTTCTTCGAGAACATCTCCCAGCTTATCTACCATTAAAATCTTCCACCTTTATGACCTGGTTCACTGAAACTTCTGAAGCCATTTTAACTCCGCTGCATAAGAACTGATAGTTTAACTCTCTATTTCTGGAGAGCACTTTTTTTTGATGACGAACGTCAAGCTCAGCGCTAAAATCATCAACCAGAAAAGTGGGACGACGGCCTGTTTTTTCTTCCAGAAAACGAGCCTCAACAAATTTAAGAGCAGCAAGAATCAACTTCAACTCGCCGCGCGACGCGAATTCTTTCAGTTCCCTGCCGGAGCTGTCGACCAGTTTCCAGTCGTCACGCTGAACCCCTATAGTCGTGTAGCTGCGGCGCATAGCTTTTGGTCGCTCACGTTCAAACTGAAGACGAATATCCTTTTCATCAAGTCCGGCGTCGTAAACCAGACTCAGCTCGGGCAGTAGATCAGCCGCTAAAAATTCCTGCTCTTTTATCAATCGTTTCTCCAGCCAGTTTAAGAGCTGATTCCGCTGTTCGCGTATTATTTTCGCAGAGGTAGCAAGACGCTCCTCATACTGAGCAAGCAGAAGCTCGTCCGGCTGCGACTGTTTCAAAAGAGAGTTACGTTGATTTAAAGCCTGCTTATAAGATTTGAGGTTATCGATGTAATCAAGGGAAATCTGACCGAGTAAAGCGTTCATAAACTCTCGTCTTCCGGCAGGAGAACCGGTTAACAGACGGGTTAATTCAGGATAATTAATAACGGTGGGAAAGAGACCCTGCAATTTTGAAAGCCGGGTCAACTGTTCATCATCAACGTAGACCTGTTTCTGACCGCGGTTAGTCGAGGAATAGTGATAACGAATAGCAATACTTTCCACGGGAGCATCTTCAAATTCCCCGCGGACAGTAAAATTGTTCTGGCCCCACTTTATTACTTCGTGATCGTAACGGGAGCGGTAACTTCGACCGACGGATAAATATCTTGCTGCTTCTAAAATAGCCGTCTTGCCGCTGCCATTGTTACCAGTAAGTGCACTCGACCCCGGGGGGAATTTTACCTCTTTAAAGCTGTGATTACGAAATTGTGAAATATAAAGCTTACGTAAAGGCACAAGGTCGCGAATCAGGTAAGCCGCATGGGCATTACAATATAGAGGTAATCCTCGGCTTCCATGGGACGAAACGTCCCTGGACTGTCAGCGGAAATCAAGTCAAGATGAATCTGGTTGTCACTTATATGTTTGAGGACTTCGGCAAGATAATCACCGTTAAAGGCAATCTTCAGGTTAGCATTGCCGTCAATACTCAATTTTTCCTCACCCTGGCCTTCTTCAGTATTTTCGGCTTTCACGGTAAGCTCACCGGCTGAGAAGTCAAGAATCAACCGACGGGTCTTCTCGTCAGCAACCAGCGAGACACGCTTTACCGCGTCAAGCATACGTCTGCAATCTATAGTCGTACGATTCTCGTAATCATCCGGTATAACCCTGTGATAGTCAGGAAATTCTTCGTTGATCAAGCGGCTGACGAGCCGAGAACCGTCAAAGATAAATTCAGTTAAATTGCCGTCGCTTACCACTTTAACTTCCCCTTCTTCGGGAAGAATTTTGACAAGCTCCTTTATAGCGCCAACCGGGACTAAAATTGATCCTTTGGCCGGGGCTTTTTCGCTGTACTCAAGCTTATGTAGGGCAAGCCGGTGAGAATCGGTTGCGACTACAGTTAGCTCTTTTTCACCAAGGTCAAATAGAACTCCGCCAAGGTAACCACGGGTGGCATCCGTTGAGGCGGCAAATTGAGTGTTTCGCAGCATGTCGATTAGCTTGTCGCAGGAGAGTTTAAAGTTAAGCTCAAGATTTTGCGACTCAGGTTCCGGAAGCCCCGGAAACTCGTCACTGGGCAGGACTGGCAGAAGGAACTCTGAGTTGATTTCATCTACAGTCATCTTTACCTGTTCATCATCAGTAAGTTCTAAAGATAGTTCCGTCTCCGCTGAAGGCAAAGATTGGACAAGATTTTGAAATTTCCTGGCGGGCACTGAACAGCTGCCGTCACTTTCACCACTAATTTTTCCCTCTGTCTCAAGTGACAGTTCAAGATCTGTTGCTTTTAAAATGAGATTGTTCCCGTCCACCTCAATTAATACGTGTTCAAGAACTGGTAAACTGCTCGATGATGTCACCGCTCCACTGATCGTTGTGAGTGCTTCTTCAAGTATGGCTCTTGTTGCTGAAAACTTCATTTTTCTCCTCCTTTTACTACTAACTTCTAATTTATTTATATAAACAGCAGTAGTAGTAGTACCTGTGGATTAGTTGATAAATGTCCTAAGTAGCGTAATTTGCGAATAATTTCTGTTAGTAAAGTATTAACATTACCGGGGATAAAAACGACCAATTGTGGGAAAGTTACCAAAATAGCAACTTGTCCACGGTTATCCCCAATCTGTTAACAGCAGTTTTGCACATATTTTAAACAGTCAAAAAATGTATAAATTTATAGCCAAAAACCTGGATTTTTGGCCTGCTGAAAAGTCTTTTGACATCGATAGTTCAGAAATAATTTACGACTGTCTAAAAAAATTTTACCCAGCCGTTAAATTGTAGATTTTATAATTACATTGCGCAAGTGGAATGCAACCTGTTAGAGCAAAAAATAGTTGTTAGAGGGAGGATTAGAAATAAAGAGCAGAATTAAAGAAGAGATTTGATTTTTTCCAGGTGCGATTTTATTTCTACGTTATTGTTTTCCAGTTCATCGGAAATCTTGTTCTCACCGTGAATGACGGTCGAGTGATCACGACCACCAAAGGCCTCGCCAATATCAGCGTAGGAGCTGTCAGTTAGCTCCCGGCAGAGAAACATTGCTATCTGTCGAGGATAAGCAATAGCTTTGGTTCGCTTTTTGGATTTTAAATTAGCAATTGAGACGCTGAAGTGTTCGGCCACCGCCTCCTGTATGGCGTCAACGGTAACAACTTCAGTTTGGAGTCGTTGATCAGCCTGCATAAAACTGGCCAGCCTGGACTTAATCATATTTGGAGTGATCTCCTCGTCTGAAAAGGAGCTCATGATAGTAAGCTGGTTTAAGCTGCCTTCCAGGGCACGCACGTTATTAGTTATGTTCTCAGCAATTGTATGAATTATTTCGTCAGAGAGAGCAATGCCCGCCTGATTGGCTTTATTTCGTAGAATAGCAACTCGCGTTTCATAATCAGGGGGTTGGATGTCGACAATAAAGCCCATTTCAAACCGATTCCGCAGGCGCTCCTCAAGTAAAGAAATCTCCTGGGGAGGTCGATCACTACAGAGGGCTATTCCCTTGCCGCTTTCATAAAGTGCGTTAAAAGTATGAAAAAACTCCTCCTGAGCCCGTTCTGTCTGGGCAAAAAACTGAACGTCATCGACCAGAAGCAGATCAATATTACGGTAACGGTATTTAAATTCCTTGCGGTTGTGCTCCTGAATTGCCTGAATTATTTCGTTGGTGAATTTTTCAGCTGATACATATTTTACCGCTGCCTGTTCCCAGAGATCGCTTACCCGATGACCAATAGCCTGGAGCAGATGGGTCTTGCCCAGGCCGACGTCGCCGTGTAAAAATAAAGGATTGTAACCTTCAGCAGGATTTTCAGCCACCGCTTGCGCGGCTGAATAGGCATAGTTGTTAGAATTTCCAACGACAAAATTTTCAAATGTGTATGAAGGGTTTAACTGTCTTTTCTTAGCAAAAGGAAAAACTTTTTTTTCCTTTTGAGAATTTGTAGATTGAGGGGCACTGGTTGTTTCCGGGGAAGAAATTGTTTTGCCAACCTCAGTTGTAGTTGATTTATCAACGTTGATTTTATAATCCTTTTCAGGGCCAAAGGCTAGCTCGAAACTCTCTTCAAAAGCGTCTCGATGTTTTTCAAGCAACCAGTCCCGGTGAAAATCCTGAGGAGTTTTCATTTCAACTTTGTTGTCGTTGATGTCAACCAATTCAAGCATGCTTCCAAAAACCTGGAACTGCCGGTCTCCGATACGCTCACGAAAAATTTCCTGAAAGTTATCCCATCTTTTATCCATTTTTTGACTATGTTTACGATAGGAACTATTTTTTTCCGATAAGGCCAAATTAATCACTCCACTAAAGTTATCAACAAGTTATCCACAACCGGAAATTAATAGATATAACTTGAACGCCCGATTGAGCCTGTAAAAATTTTAAAGAGCTCAAGCCATTATCTCAGGAAAAAATAACTTAAATCATTCAAAAAGACCTTATTTTAGCCATTTTTAGAAAATCATTCCCCTGAGATAGTATTCTGAAAGTGCTTGTATTCACTTTGTGTGTAGAATAATTCCCACCGTGTTAATAGCTTCGGAAAAAGGTCTGACTTATCCACAATTAATCAACATTTATAGTGCGATTGGTTTTTCCTGACCTCCCAACTTAAGCGGTAAAAATATATCGGATTATCAAAGGCCGGTCAAGAAGAAAAATCTCCCCCGAATTCTACCGGTTTGAATGGTCCGTATTGTGATTTGAACTCGCATCTAATTAATTTATTTTTTGAAGGGGGGGTGCGAATGATAATTTTCATAGCTGGGCTAAGTATATTGAATCTAAATTAATTTGCTGGTGAATAATAAATTTTTTAGCGGGGGAGAACCTTATTTTTCTAATTTTAACTTTTGGTAAAAAGCAGGCTGAAACCACTTGATATCAAGGAGCAAAAATTTTTTGAACTAATTTTAAATTTTGCAAATGAATTACCATTATGAAAAAAATAGTTCACATAAAGTAAAAACAAAAAATACCTTGTATTGCTGATTTTTAACTACTCATCTATTCCCTCTCCCCTGGAGGGAGAAGGATAGGGTGAGGGGGAAAGATAAGTTGAGTAGTTACGCTAATTTTTACCGCAAAAGAGTGAGAAAAAATTATCTTTCAATCTATTGCTAAGCTTATCGAAGGGTAAATTTTTTAATTCTGCCAGCTTTTTGACCGTATGTTTGACAAAGTCAGGACGATTTTGTCTGCCCCGTTTTGGCTGTGGTGCCAGGTAGGGAGAATCTGTTTCAGCAAGGAGTCTTTTAGCTGGTATCTGTCGCGCCGCTTTTTCCAATTCAGGGTCGTTAGCAAATGTTAAATTGCCGGCGAATGAACAGTAAAACCCGAACTTAATTGCTTTGTGCGCGTTTTCTGAATTCCCGGAAAAACAGTGAAAAACTCCGTCAAATTCTTTTCTACCGGTGGTCTCAATAATTTTAAAGATATCGTTGAAGGCGTCGTTTTTTCCAGCGGCGGGTCGAACGTGAAGGATTAAAGGTAGATTTATTTCTCCGGTAAGCTCAAGAAACTGGCGACAAAGTTTCTTCTGTTCTGCTTTAGGGCTATTTTCGTAGAAGTAATCAAGACCTGTTTCCCCAAGAGCAACTACTTTTTCTTCCTTGCCTATCTGTTCAAACCAGGCTAACTCTTTTTTATTTAGCGGGCGAGCTTTGTGGGGATGTATACCTGCGGCGGCATAAACGTAGTCAAATTTTTCCGCTATCTGTAGAGCTTCCTCGCTGGTTTTACGGTCAACTCCAACTACTAATACAGCCTCCATAGTCTCCTGCAGTTGTTGGAGAAGAGTCGTTAAATCGTTGCCATAATACTGTTCAAAAAGGTGGGCGTGGCTATCAATCACGTTCAGTCAATCCGTGGAAACAGGGGATCGCCAATTGTGACTTTTTCGCCACCTTTTAGTTCTCCCCAGCGTCGTGTTTCCAGGTTGCCCTGCTCGCTAACTTCAAGTCTTTTTTTAATTTCAGCGGCAGTTTCGGGCATAACCGGTTCAGCCAGGTAGGAGATTTCATTAAGTGCTTCGCAGAGTTGATAGAGGATGGCGTTGATTCTTTCCCGGTTCTCCTCCCGGTCAAGTTTCCAGGGGGCCTCTTCCTGGAGCCAGCGGTTGGTCTTTGAGGTAAAAAGCATTAATTCCTTGAGGGCCCGGTCGAATTTTAAGTCTTCCATAAGTTCAATGAAGTTCTGGCGGTGCTGTGCGGCAAAATCAGCCGGACTTTCGAGATCAGTTTCTAATTCTTCCGGTTTCGGGACGATTCCGTCAGCAAATTTTTCTACCATGGACAGCGAGCGGTTGACCAGATTGCCGAGGTTGTTGGCCAGTTCACCATTAATTAGTTCAACCAATCCTTCGTCGGACATTACCCCGTCTTCACCAAACGGGATACGACGCAGCAGAAAATAACGCAGGGCGTCCCGCCCAAACTGGTGGGCCAGCTCTCGCGGGTCAACCACGTTACCTTTTGACTTGGAAATTTTGTCCCCCTCTAAAGTCCACCAGCCGTGGGCCTGCACCCTTTCGGGGAGAGCAACGTCGAGAGCCATCAGCATACAGGGCCAGATGACAGCGTGAAATCTAAGAATATCTTTGCCGATAAATTGAACTTTTGGCGGCCACCAATCTTCAAATTTTTTGTTCGGATAACCGATACCGCTCAAGTAGTTGAGCAGGGCGTCAAACCAGACGTAAACAACGTGATCTTCGTCAAATGGAACTGGAATTCCCCAGTCGAACTTTGTTCGGCTGACACTGAGGTCCTGAACCCCTTCGTTCAACAAATTGACGACTTCATTGTAGCGGCTTTCTGGACTGACAAATTTTGGATTGGCCTCGAGGTGTTTGCGCAGTTCAGGAATATATTTTGTCAGTCGGAAGAAATAGCTATCTTCACTAATATACTCGACGGCGCGGTTACATTCCGGACAGTTTCCCTGGTCGTCTAACTTATTTTCAGACCAGTAGGTTTCGCAGTGGACGCAGTAAGGACCCTCGTAGGTGTCGAGGTAAATGTCTCCCTGATCGTAGAGTTGCTGGAATACGTGCTGGACTGCTTCAACGTGCCGCTGATCGGTGGTGCGAATGAAACCGTCGTGTGAAAGTTTTAGGTCCTGCCATAGCCGGCGAAAAGTTTTAACTACCTCGTCTACAAATTCTTGTGGCTCTTTTCCTTCTTCGTTAGCTGTTCTACCAACTTTTTCGCCGTGCTCGTCAGTACCGGTCAAAAAATAGACATCGTCGCCCATCGTTCGGTAAAATCGAGCTAGACTGTCGGTGGCAATATTTGTATAAGCGTGGCCGATATGTGGCTCGGCGTTCACATAATAAATCGGAGTAGTTAGATAACGTTTAGCCATTGTTGATTCTCCTCGGGATAATAGATTTCTTCCAGTATTGAATTTACTATCAACAGCGGTTGTCCGCCCTGTTCAAGTTCAGCGAGTCGCTCAAGGATGGCGGGAACCAGTCGGTAAGTTAAATTACGCTGTTCAATAATATTTTTATAGCTGTCCTCCAGTTCAGGTTCGGTGTATCCCAGGTGTACACAGGCGAGTAAAAAACTCAAAAAATTTCGCGCTTTTTTTCGACTCCAGCTTATTTTATCAGAAGTTGTTTCCCCCGTCAGTAGCTGTTTCCAGCCGGCAACTTCCTCGTCGTCGGGCGTTGTCTCGTTCCAGAAGTTTTGCAGTGCTTCCAGGGGTGAGTTTGGTCGCTGTCTACTGGTGGTGAAACGAATCCACTGGCAGCGAGAACGAATAGTTGGCAGACACTGCCAGCGCGAGCGTGCTGTGAGTAAGAATATCGCCTCGCCGGGCGGTTCTTCAAGCACCTTCAGCAGGGCGTTGGAAGCGGAATCAGTAAGGCGGCTGATGTCGTTGATCCAGAAGTAGATGCGCGCGCCTCGTGCCGGAGTTAGCTCCGCTCTCGTAATGATTTTTTCCCTTACTTTTTTCACAGTTATCTTTTCGTTTTGTTCGTTCAACACCAGTAGATCCGGGTGAATGAGCTGCTCTATCTGTTTGCATTCCAGGCAGTCGCCACATGGGGACTGCTCGGAATCACAGGCAAGCAACTGAAAAAAATGTTTAACATAATTATGATATTTACCCGGCGGCAGGCCGTAAAAAAGGTATGCGTGAGCCAGCCTATTCTTCTCATAAGCGTTTTGCAGGGTCACTGGTAGTTTCATGGGGCCGGCTCCTTAATTGCGCTTACCAGGTCAATCACAAGTCCTTTGATCTGATCAACATGACCCGCAACGTCGATATTTTCTTCCTGTCGGCTAACAACTGCTTTTGTTAATTCATCCATGCGTTTATCTATCTTTTCAACTATGCGGTGTTTTTTCTCATCGTTTTTCTGCAGGTCGGAGAGCGAAAGTGAACGCTTGCCCCGTTTTACTTCGACCTTGCGAGAAAGTTTTAGAGCTTTTTTCATGAAGGAGGCCAGCGCTTGCTTGTAGCGGTGAGCGTTTTCCGGCGTCTGGTTTTCTTTTAACCGCTCACCTCGAGTTGTGACCTCCTCAACCAGATCCTGAACCTCCATGTCAAGGAGCTCAAACTCACGTTTCTTAATTGTTTTTTTAAAGTCCTCGGCCTCTTCGCCTGGCGCAGCGGTGGCACCGGTTTCTCCGCCTTCCGTTGTTTTAAAACCACTTAATGAGTCTTTGAGCTGCTTGTCAACGGTCTTTTTAATTTCCAAACTTTTCCAGTGCCTCCACAGTTATTTGTTCTATTTTTTCCTGCACATCATCAATCGAGTTGCTCAGGTCCAGCAGGTGACAGCGGTTCTTATGTTTCTTGGCCAGTTTCCGGTAACCTTCTCTTACGGTCCGATGAAACTCCAGGTTCTCCTGCTCAATTCGATCTCCGGTATCTTCATTCCATTTAGCACGGGAGCTGTTTCGAGCCTTCTCCAGGCCGTCTTTAATTGCTATGTCCATTATGAAGGTCAAATCGGGCATAAGTCCTTCGGTGGCAAATTCATTCAGCCAGTGGACCTTATCCTCCCCCAGGCCGCGGGCTATTCCCTGGTAGACTACTGAGGCGTCAGCAAAACGGTCACAAATTACGACTTTATTCGTCTCAAGAGCCGGTTTAATTCGTTCGGCAATATGTTGTGCCCGGGCGGCTTCGTATAGAAGTAATTCCGTGCGCTCGTTCATGATGTTGTGAGAGGGGTCAAGTAGTATTTCACGAATATTTTCACTTAGCGGGGTTCCTCCCGGTTCCCGTGTAAGATCGACCTCGTAACCATTATTTTGTAAATATTCTTTTAATAAGTTTGCGTGTGTGGTTTTTCCCGATCCTTCGGGGCCCTCAAAGGTTATAAACAATTGTTTTCACTCCAGTCGCAATTTTAAATTTGACCTGCTGTCGTAGTTTATCGAACGGTTAACTATTTTATCAAAAATATGCGGTAATAGTCGATTAAGATAGGGCCGGGTGCTCGCCCCAGCGGTAATATTCATACCAGGCCCAGACGAGTAGTAAACGGAGGAGGTAACCGATCAGAAAAGCGGCATATATTGCCCGCAGCCCCATCCCCATCCAACCACCCAGCAAAGCGGCCAGAATCAGTAGTGTCCCCTTTCCGGCGACCGCCGAGAGCATTGGCACGGCGGTGTGGCCTGCTCCCTCGAGAGCTCCTTCGAGCGAATGGTAGATACAGAAACAGAGAATAACCAGTCCGCCCACGGTTATGAACTCGGAAGCTATCTGGAGAGTGGGCTGTTCTCGAATAAATAAGAAAGCAATTGGATGGCGGAGCAGCACCAGGCCCAGTGCTACCGGCCCCGAGACCAGCAGCGACAACTTAACCGCCTCCCAACCCTGGGCGGCGGCCTGGTGGGGGTCATCTCCTCCCAGGTGGTAGCCGCTGTAAGCTCCGGCGGCTTCTGCAATGCCCCAGTTAGGCATCATGGCAAGCATCTGGACCCGAAAAGCAATCTGATAGGCGGCAACAGCTTCGGTGCCAAACCAGAGCAGAATAGCGTTCAGGGGCAGGTTGCCGATTGCATCGACGCTGCCGTTTAATACCCTGGGGATTCCGATGCGGATAATTTTTAAACTTTCATTCACTTTTTTCAAGTCACTGAAATTAAAGTTGAGTCGGTAATTGGAGAAGGCGAGCAGCCAGAAGCAGGAGAGCCCGGCCAGTGTGTTGCCAATAAAAGTTCCCCAGGCGGCGCCCGCGACGTCTAAAGCCGGCAGACCAAAGAGTCCAAAGACAAGCACGAGGGTGGCAAAGATGTTTATGAGCGTCGTAATTGAGCCAATGATGGCGGGGGTGATTGAGTCCTGTGAGCCGGTCATGCCCCGGAAACAGACCAGGTAGATAAGCCGGGGGATGGCAGAGAGCCCGACTATTTGCAGGTAACCACCGGCATGTTTAACCAGGACGTCGTCTCCGCCCAGCAGGATTATCAGGTGATGGCTGAAAAACCAGAATATAGCCGTGGTTAGCAGACCGAAGATGAAGACGATAAGTATTGCTTGGGTCATGGCGGCGTCGGCCTGCTTGTTACGGCCGGCTCCCAGCCCCTGTGAGACCCGCGCCACTGTGCCCGCTCCCAGACCAATACCAAAAAAAAGTATAACTCGCAGCCAGACGTCTCCCAATCCCACCGAAGCGGCCGCCCAGGAGCCAAGAAACCCAACAATTATTATATCGGCGGTCCGCATGGCCACCCGCGTGCCGCCGAGAATCATCACCGGCCAGGCCAGCTTCCAGAGCTTTAGCATGAAAACTACGAGCTTTTAGCTTCGGGTTTGGAAAAGAAAAATTTGCGAATGCTGACGAGGAATAAGGCGACAGCAACGGAGCCGGCAAAAAGGTAAAGAGTGAAGGCCAGCTCGTTCATCAGGTGGGGGTCATAGACCAGAACTCCGGCGAGGGCAAGCATTATCGTGCCTCCGAATAGCTTGAGCACCTCGCCGTGTTTTTGCTGCATCTGGGTTGCGTCAAGTGTGAAGACGGCGGAAAGGAAAATTATCAGTTCTATTAGCAAGTAAATGAATACGTAGAGGATCAGCAGGAAGAGGAAGGCGGTCGTTCCAGTTCCATGAAGCGTTAGCAGGCCGTTCCAGATGACAGGAAATCCGGCCGTGCAGGGGAGTTCAACCAGAGTTATTCCCAATGCCATTATCGCTGTGGTAACTATCAAAGCGGGGACTGATTTACGCGGGTTTGAGAGTCGGCGAATGCCGCGGTAAATTTTTGGCTGAAATCGTTGTGGTATAGTGAAACTGATTCCTTTTTTATAAGCAAAATAGTCCTTGATGTTTACTAAGCCGAAGAGAAGAGCCAGAGCGGCGACGACGAGCTGTATTGTAAATAGCTGGTCAATATAGTCAAAAGCAGTGTAAACTCCAGCGATGAAAGCGCCGTAGGCGGAGGCTGTGATGATTAAAAATGTGATCCCTACAATCAGCACGCGCGAACGTGACTTTGTCTGGATAACTAACGCCAGCAGAAGGGTAAGCACCCAGAGAGAACAGGGATTGAAGCCGTCAACGAAAGCAATAAGCGTGGTCGCCAGCCAGAGCGGTTGCTGGTCCAGCTCTATCTCCCCAATAAAAGGGAGCTCAAGCGGGTCGGGTCGCCGGTGCTCGACAGCTTTTTCATGGCCGGGAACTTTTTCCAGCGGGTCGGGACAGTCTGCTTCCTGACAGTATTGTATGGCGTATTCCATCCCCGTCAGCATCTGAGGGCGGAAGCCGGTCCAGTGCTGATCGCCGATAAATGTCTGGGGGACGGCGTCCCTCGGGATCTCGTGCGCCGCCAACATTTCCTGGAAAAATTCCCGATTTTCTTCGTCGCGCCAGACTTCGAATCTTTCTACTTTTAGATTCGGATATTTATCTTCTAAGTAATCGAGATATTGTTCCTGTTCGTAGCAGACCGGGCAACCGTCACCCCAAAAATAATAGAGAACAACTTCGTTGTCTTCGGCTTGTAGGTTTGCGGCAGAAAAAAATAAAAGAAAAATTATTACGGCTGAAGTTAGAACAAAGGTTAACTTTTTTGACATTCTGTAACACCTCGCAGCGTACAAAAATAAGAATTGAGTGTACTTCAAAAAATTTCCCCACCCTTTATCCCCCCATCCTAACCTTCCACCTCCAGGGGGGGAAGGAATTTTGGAACCCTGCGGTAGATTTTGCGAAAACCTATAAAGACGCTGACTAAAATCAGATTAATCGTTATAATTCTGTCTTAAATTAATCACCAAGTAAAGGAGTGTTCAATTTGGACAAGAAGATTGCTGTTATGGGTAGCGGCTATGTCGGCCTTGTTGCCGGAACCTGCCTTGCCGACCTCGGTGCGCAGGTGACTCTGTTTGACGTAGATGAGGAAAAAGTGGCGCAATTGCGCCGGGGAAAAATACCAATATATGAGCCCGGGCTGGAGGATATCCTGTCGCCCGCCGTGGAGTCGGGAAATCTAAATTTTACCACTAACGAGGCGGAAGCTTTGACCGGCCAGGACGGCATAATTATTGCCGTTGGAACGCCAAAACGAGCCGACGGCTCCTGTGATATTCAGTATGTGCTCAGTGCTGCCGAGATGATCGGCGCTAACATAGAGTCCGATACCGTAGTCATAAACAAAAGCACCGTGCCCGTGGGAACCGGGGAACTTGTTTACAAACAGGTCAACTCTGCTCTTGAAGAACGGTCTGATACTGAGGCTAAGGTTGAAGTAGTCTCCAACCCTGAGTTTTTACGCGAGGGGTCGGCCGTTGGTGATTTTATGGAACCCGATCGGGTCATAGTTGGTTCAGAAGACGGTTCGGCCTGCGATTTCACAGCGGAACTATACTCCTCTCTCGACTGTCCTGTGCTCAAGACAGGTCTGCGGACGGCGGAGATGATCAAATACGCCTCCAACGCATTTTTGGCCACTAAAATTTCTTTTATTAACGAAATTTCTAACGTCTGTGAGATGGTCGGCGCTGACGTTGTTGAAGTTGCTGAAGGTATGGGACTGGACCACCGGATAAACCGTGACTTTCTCGGTGCCGGTATTGGTTATGGGGGCAGTTGTTTTCCCAAGGATACTGAGGCACTGGTTGAAATTGCCGGTCAGGCCGGCTATCAGTCCCAGATATTGAACTCGGTTATTGGCGTTAACCACGCCCAGCGTAAACGGTTCGCCCGCAAAATTGTCAGTACCCTGCCCGAAGAAGAGGACCTACAGGTTGGTGCGCTTGGAGTTGCTTTCAAGCCGGAGACCGATGATATGCGCGAGGCGCCTTCAATTGATATTATTCATGATTTGCAGGCCGAGGGGATCGAGGTCAGCGCCTACGATCCCATAGCGATGGAAAATGCCCGGCAGGTGATTCGTGACGTTGATTGGGCTGAATCGCCTGAAGAAGCCCTGCGGGGAATGGACGCACTGATTTTGTTCACTGAATGGGACGAGTTTCTGGAGCTGGATTATAAGAAGGTGAAAGAATGGCTGAAGCGGCCAGTAATTTTTGACGGCCGCAACTGTCTGCCCATGGAAGAGCTGATTGAGATGGGATTCGATTACTACGGCGTTGGCCGCGGGATTGATCGTCTGGATGAGATACTCTCTTACCGCTACCTGTTTGCCGAGCCGAAAGAGAAAGATTAAATTTTTATATTTTGCTAGAGTTTTCTGTTTTGCAAGCAGGATCGCCCATATCTTATTTTCTCTTTCTTCTGAGCACTTAATCGAGCATACAAGGAAAAACCGCTACAAAAGAGTGAAGATGAATCTTTGGAAGCACACAGGAAGTTACCGGCAGGGGTTTTTCGGAATTATAGCCGGTTGCAGGCCACGAGGGCCTGGTTTGCAACCGGCTATACCTCAGAGGTTGCCTGGAGGGCAACCGAGAATGAGAAAAACATTTGCAGGTGGCTTCTAAATAGCGTAAACTTGGTCCTCAGAATGGGGAAACTGCAAAACTTCAGTAGGTGAACAGTTACATTTTTCTATATTTTAATAAATAGGGGTGTTTAATAAAATGATTGGTAAAAATATTCGTCTGGAACGTCTGATGGATCGCGAGAATAAAAAGGCTGTCATAGTTCCCATGGACCACGGTGTGACCGTTGGTCCTATCCCCGGTATTGAAAACATGCGGGAGATGGTTAATTTTGTTGTCAAGGGCGGCGCTGATGCTGTGCTCGGTCACCAGGGGCTTCCGCTGCATGGTCACCGCCAGTATGGCAAGGATGTTGGGCTTATTCTGCACCTCTCCGGCAGCACTGTCTGGGGGCCGGATCCCAACGCAAAGGTTCTGGTTAACACTGTTGAGCGAGCAGTGAAAACGGGGGCGGATGGGGTCAGCGTTCATATTAATATTGGCTCCCGTGAAGAAGCCGAAATGCTTAAGGATCTCGGTGAAGTCGCCTGTCGTGCCGCCGAATGGGGGATGCCTCTGCTTGCTATGATGTACACCCGTGGTCCTGAGATTGAAGACGAGCATGACGTAAAAAATGTAAAACACGCCGCCCGAATAGCTGCGGAACTGGGTGCTGACCTGGTAAAGGTTTCGTTCACCGGCGAGGTTGAAAGTTTCCGTCAGGTGGTAGAGGGTTGCCCGATTCCGGTCTTAATTGCCGGCGGCGAAAAAATGGACACAGACATCGATATTTTGCGGATGGTTGAAGCCGCTATGGAAGCCGGAGGCGCCGGTGTAAGCATTGGCCGCAATGTCTTTCAACATGCGAATCCCCAGGCCATGCTGCGGGCGATCGCTGCCATCGTTCACGAAGGTGAAACTGCAACCTCTGCCTCAAAATTACTTGACTGAATAATCGGGTCCCTTTAAACAGCTTGTCATTCCGGCCCCCGAGCCGGAATCCATCTTGAATTTTAAACGGTTATCGTTCAAGACTATTCCCTTTCCTTTTCCCTCCTTGAAGAGGGGAAAGACAAAGGGGGGAAAAAATGGATTGCGGATCGTAGTCCGCAATGACGATCATGGGATCAAACCCGCACTAACGTTGTGGGCGCTAAACACTTACGATCCTTTGAAATCTGTCAGCAGATTTTAGTTCCTTCGAAGTCGGGCTGATAGAAAATTAGTAGCCCTGGAGGGGGCTGGTCATTAATTTTAATAATTCGGAGATTTGACAGGCCGGAGTATCTCCGGGCAACTACAATTTAACCTCATGTGCTGTCGTAAATTTCAAATTCTTTTGCGGAAAGCCGGGCGATCTCATCCTTTAGTTCGCGCAATTCGTTTCGCAGTTCTTGCTGTGCTCTGCCAAACATTCCCGCCGGTAGCTGCGTGTGTGCTGCTATTGCTTTTAACGTAGTCCTTAACTTTTCTCGCTTTTTTGCTTCAATCTGTTTTTGCAGGGCTGCTCTCTCTTCAACTTTTGATTCTTCCCGCTGTTCCAGTTCTTCTTCCTCGGCGGTGCTTAATAATTCAATCAATACCTGATGCTTTAGGGAGGGGAGCGGCTGCTGGATCTGGTAGAGTCGAAAACGATCGTCGTCATCTAACGGGTGATCCCACTCCACAAAACCCAGTTTTCTGAGTTCTTTCAGGTGCTGAGAGACGTCACTGCGACTCAAATTAAACTCAGCCGCCAGCTCCTTCGGATAAGCCGGCGATTTATCAAGCTGCTGGATTATCTTAAATTTTATCCTTCCCCCCAGCGCCTTCAACATACTCCGCAACCTAACCCCCTCAAAATCATCCTCAGCCTCCATCTCGAATCCCTCCCGTGTGATATAATTAAGCTACAACTTAACTATATCACATAAAATCTTTAGATGAAAACAAAATTTTTTGTGAAAAATATTGCCGTAACTAACTAATATATCCTTTATGAGCTTTTTAGTGATGTTGAAGCTAAAATATATACAAAATAAGTTTTTAGTAATTTGATTAAGTTCTAGCTTAATCATATCACTGAAAAATAAGATTTACTGGGGGAATTGATCAAGGGGGAGGAAAAAAGTTGAGCGGGGTGGGGGGAGACGACCGGTCTGTTTTGTTAAGGGAGCTGGATGTTTTGGTGGGAGAGGAGCTGTGCCGAGTGGTGGAGGAGAGCCGTATGTGCGCGGTTAAGGTCGACGTGTGCTTCGAGGACGGAGAGTTCGCTTTCGGTCAGGTCCTGGCGGGCACTGGCGACCTGGCGGGAAGTAGAGCGGCCGTGGGCAAGTTTTGTCAATTCAGCCTCAAGAGCGCGCTGATTCTGATGGCGTGTGGCTTCGGTGGCTTCAACCTGCCGGCGGGCTCGTTCAACCTCTAAGTTGGAACTACGGACGTCTTTTGTGACGAGGTCGCGCAGGTTAGCGAGGGCCAGTTGTTGCTGTTCTTTCTGCGTTTCCGCCTGTTCGTGTTGAGATTCAGCGGCCCGGTTGCCAAATGAGTATTCAAAGTTGAGGCCGCCGGAAAGACTATAATTATCGCCGTCGAGGTCATCAATAGAGCGTGAGAAAGAGTTTGCAAAGCCTGTCTGGCCGAGGTTGACAAAGAAATCAAGGCGTGGCAAAAGTCCGTTAGCCGTGCGGACGACGTTCAGCTCCTGATTTTCAAGACGGAGCAGCGACTCGTCAAGTTCAGGGCGATGTGTAAGTGCGTATTCCAGTAATTGTTGTTGTTTGGACAGCTCTTCAACTTCAGGTTGAGGCGATGTAGCGGGTTGCGGGTTGTCCTTTTTTTCATCAGGATCAATATTCATCAGGTGAAGCAGTTCGAGCCGGGCCAGATCGCGGCGAGTGCGGGCGTCGATAAGACGTTCTTTCTGCCGTGCCATGTCGGCTTCAGCGGCGGCCAGTTCCAGTTGGGGCAGGGTGCCGACATCAATTCTTTTTTTAACTTCCTGCAGTTGTTCACGGGCGAGCTCCAGTGCATCTTCATGGACTTGTAGCTGTTTATGAGCGAGAAAGAAATTCCAGTAATGTTCCTTGAGGTCACGGACCAGCGAGGAGACGAAGCCGCGCAGTTGATGTTCAGAAATTTCTAAATCTTTTTCGGCTTGATTGACAGAAAGCTGTGTAATTTCGCGACCGGCGTCCTGCAGGAGGGGGCGTCGGAGATCGAGACCGACCTGTGAACGAAAACGTTCGTCAACGCGAGTGGTCTCAGTGCGGCGGCTGCTAAAATCGAGCCCCAGGGTGGTGCCGTCGAAGAACTGGCGGTCGAGGCCGGCGGAGAAGCTTTCACTTTCGCGTCGGGTAACGTAGACGTCGCCGCGGTCTTCGGCCTCATAAGTCTCTTCCTCGCGGCGGGCTGAGGCGTCAAAGTCGAGGCCGAAGGTGTAGTCAAAATCGGCCAGTTCTCTTTCAATCTGCGCCCGGTCAACTGTCAGATTTAATTTTTCTGTCTCAAGGTCGCGATTACGACTTAGGCCAATTTCGATGACATCATCTATGGTAATTTTTTCGGGTAATTCAAGATTGTTTGCGGCAGTAGCGAGGACCAGGGAATTGTCATCAGCGTTAGCCGGCAAATAATTAAGTGCAATACAGAGAAAGAGAATGATCGTCGATAAGCGGATAAATTTATTCATAGCGGAGCGCCTCAATTGGTGGGAGAGCGGCCGCTTTGCGGGCCGGATAGTAGCCAAAGAAGAGGCCTACGGCTGCTGCGAATCCAAAAGCGATAAGGACAGCAATTGGCTGAACGACGGTGGTAAATTCAGTCAAGCGACTGATGGTCTGAGAGACGCCGAGGCCGAGCAGAACTCCTAGCAGGCCGCCAAGCGAACACATGAAGACGGCTTCAAGTAAAAATTGAGTTAAGATGTCCCGTTTTCGTGCGCCGATAGCTTTGCGGACACCGATTTCACGGGTGCGTTCGGTAACGGTGACGAGCATAATGTTCATAATACCAATTCCTCCCACAATTAGTGAAATGCTTGCGACGCCGCCGAGCAGGAAAGTGAAAGTCCAGGCCATGGCGTCGGCGTCTTCTATCAAGTCGGCCTGGTTGCGGACGTGGAACTCTTCCGGATCGGATTCAGGATTGAGGTTTAGATAGCTGTTAAGAAGGGAAGTAACCTCCTCTTCGATGCTGGCAAGGTGGCTGCGGTCAACCCCCTGGACAAGGATCTGGTCGAGGTGGTCCTGGCCGGCGAACTGGTTTTTAACGGTTGAGTAGGGCATGATGATCTGATCATCGGGATTGAACCAGCCACCGCCCCCCATCTCTTCGAGCAGGCCAATAATCTCCACCCGTCGGCGGCCGGCGCGAATGGTTTCACCAACCGGGTTAACGGGTCCGAATAGCTCTTCGGCTGCTTCAGCGCCAATAACTGCAACGCGAGCCCGGCGTAATATTTCGTCATCTGTAAATAGGCGTCCATCGCTAAGCTTAAAGTCGCGGATATTGAAGTAGCTGGGAGCGACACCGTAAAGAGAGCTGTTGGTGTTATTATTGCCATAGATGAGTTCGATATTAGTGTTAACGACAGGAGAGACAGCGCTAGTATTGCTAACGCGGTTGAGAATAGTGCGGGCAGCGTCGACAGTCAAGACGTCTGCTGCCCCGGCGGAGCGCCCGCGCCAGCCTCTTTCACCGGGTTGAACTGTGAGCAGGTTGACTCCCATGCGCTCAACCCGCTGCATAACTTCCTGTTGAGCCCCTGCGGCGATGGCGAGCATAGCAATGACGGCGCCGACGCCGATGACGATACCAAGCATCGCAAGGGCTGTGCGCAGCTTGCTGCCCAGCAGGCTGCGGCCGGCTATTTTAAGCGTGTTCCAGAGCAGCATCGACCCGGGCCTCCGTTTGTGTAATTTTTCCATCCCTGAGGTTAATTTGTCGGGGACAGCGTTGAGCAAGCTCTTTTTCATGTGTGACGACAATAATTGTTCGTTCATTACTATGAAGTCTGTTGAAAAGTTCAAGGATTTCTTCCCCGGTAGCGGAGTCAAGGTTACCGGTCGGTTCATCAGCAAGCAGGACCTGAGGGTCGGTTACAAGGGCGCGGGCAATTGCAACACGCTGGCGCTGGCCCCCTGAAAGTTCATTCGGATGGTGGTCTATTCTGTCCCCGAGGCCGACGTCTTCAAGGACTGCTTCAGCCTGCGACCGGGGATTGGAGGTTCCCCGGTAAAGCAGCGGTAGTTTGACGTTTTCGAGAGCTGTCATTCGTGGTAGCAGATTGAAAGTCTGGAAGATAAAACCAATTTTTCGATTACGAATACGTGCCAGTTCGTTGTCGTTCAGGGTATCGACGTTTTCGCCGGCCAGCCGGTAGGTGCCGGCATCAAAACGGTCGAGACAACCGATAATGTTCATCAGCGTGGACTTGCCACTGCCGGAGGGGCCGACAACAGCCAGGTATTCACCTGATTCAATGTCCAGGTTCACGTGGTCCAGGGCAAATATTTCGCGACTGCCCATGCGGTAGGTTTTTACGACGTCTTTCAACTTTATAAGCGGCATGGTTAAAACAGCCCCCGACCTTCGGGTCGACTCCACTCACCGGCATCACCTTCGGCGGGCAGATAATAATTGTCCCCGATTTCAATACCGTCAGTAATTTCGGCTTTTTCACCGTCATGTAGACCGACCTCAACGGGGAGCAGATCCTGCTCCGGTTCCACCGAAATCAGGAGCTGATAGTTCCCCGGTTGGCCGTGAAGCGCGGCGGCGTTGACGAGCGCAACGTCCCGGCGCTGGTCGGTGATTATTTCAACATCGGCTGTCATTTCGGGCTTGAGATATTCGGAAGCATCTTCGTCAGTGATATTAACCTTAACGTCGTAAGTTACAACGCCTCCCTCGACCACCCCTTTAACAGCGATACGCTCCACCTCGCCGGAAAATTCTCGCAGTGGATAAGCGTCGACGGTAACTACCGCCTTCTGGCCCGGTCTAATTTCGCCGATATCACTCTCATCGACTGCAGCGTTGACGTACATTTTTGAGAGGTCGGCAATAAGGAGGATGGGAGTGCCGTCCCCGGCTTCTCCGAGTCCGGAGGTAATTATTTCTCCCTCCTGGACAAGTCGTTCGGCCACCAGTCCTTCGAAAGTGGCGCTTATTTCGGTATCGTCGAGCCGCTGCCGGGCAAGTTCCAGTTCAATTTCCTGGTTTTCAAGGTCTGCGCGAGCCCTGATTTTGTCCAAGCGTGCGCTCTGGTATTCTTCATAACTAACTACTCCCTCGTCATAGAGATCCTTCTGACGCTGCTCGCGGGCGCGAGCATCATCGTAAGCCGCCTCGGCAGTTTCAAGCTGGATGCGGCTCTGGCGCATGCGACGTTGTTCGTCGATAGGATTTAAGCGGGCGAGAAGATCACCGGGTTCGACATGGTCGCTGACATCGACCGGAAGTTCCGAAATTTCACCGCTGGCCTTGCTCATTATCTCCACCTCACGCAGAGCTTCGACGCTACCGCTTGCGGTAACGCTGGATTGGATGTCGCCTCGTTCGACAGTTTGCCTCTGGTGGGGGTTCTGTTCACCGGTTGCTTCATCGGCCGACCAGTAATACCAGCTGCCGGCAAGAGCTGCAGCGATCAGGAAAACAAAAATAACAACTTTTTTCATCGTATTTCACCCGAAGAAGATTGATTATGTTCGCTCAAATATTCCGTGTTCTGTCATTCCGGTCCTCAAGCCGGAATCTACCCCCCTTTCCTTTTCCCCCCTTGAAGGGAGGAAAGCCAAAAGGGGGTGAAAAAATGGATTGCGGATCGTGGTCCGCAATGACGGGCGTTAGGGCAAGCCCGCAGCGACAATTATTGAGTCAAGACCATAATAATTCCGGTGGCCAAAACAGTTATAAACAAACAAACGGAGCAGTTCAATAAACCCCCGAATTTTCTCTATTTTAACCGAGTATTAACCTTATGCAGCCGAGCACTTCAATAGCACCAATAGTCCGTTGAACCAGTTGAGGTGACCAGCGGCGGGAGCCGTATCTGGAGCCGAAGAAACCCCCGGCAATCGTGACAAGCAGGAATGGAAGAGTAAACGTGAGATTGAAATTACCGCGCACCAGGTGCCCGGAAAGCCCGCCGACGGAGTTGATGAAAACAAAGCCGGCGGCAGAAGCGGAAGCGGTGTGGGTAGGCAGTTTAAAAATAAAGATGAGGACAGGGATGAGAATAAACCCGCCGCCGGTACCGGTGATTCCGCTGAGGAAACCAATAACAAGGCCGATTGCAAGGCTAAAACTCCAGTAAAGCGGTCCACTAGAAAAGCGGGGATTTTCAGGGTCGGCGGTGGGAAACAAAAGCATGCGCAGGCCGGCAGAGCCAAGAACTGCGGCAAGTACAAAGCGAAACAGATTTTCACCGACGGGGAGCAGTCCGCCGAGGAAAGCGGCGGGAATTGAAATGGCCACGAATGGGACAAAATAGCGCGCTTGAAAGTGACCGGCTTTAAAGAAGTGCCAGAAGCTGAGGCCGGCAACTGAGAGGTTGAGGGTGAGAGCAGCGGGAGCAATGTAGGCGGCGGTGATGCCAAAAAGGGCAAGAACGGCCAGATAGCCAGTAGCGCCTCCGAGGCCGACACTTCCGTAAAGGAAAGCGACAATAAAAAAAGCAGAATAGAGGAGAAAATTTAGCAGTAAGGACAAGAGATTAGAACATTTCTCAGGCGGCGTGAAGCAGCCGTAGCGACCGGTCTGTGTATTCGTCTTTGGGAACGTCACTGTCGATAAAGTCTTCAAGTCCTGGGTAACGGTTTTCAAGCAGGGGTTCTACGGGACTTAGTTCTCGTAGATGAGATTCAAGCGTTTGCCAGAGCAATAAATCCTCATGACGAATAAAAGTGTCTTCAACAACTTGAAATTCACTGCGGGTCTCAGCCAGGAAGTTGGAAGTAACAACGCTGTATTCCCGGTCAGCTTCCAGCGGCTCATCATTTACTTTTACCTCGACCAGGTTGGCCTGTGAGGGGGAAATAGATTCGGTTTTAACCTCAAGGCCACTGAGTTGCATTACTACGTCAGGACTGGCGACTTCACTCTCGAGAATATTTTCTATCTGAGCACCGGTCAGCGTCATTTCTACAAGATAGTTCCGGAAAGGAAGAACGCTGTAAATATCTCCCCGGGTGATCTCTCCTTCGGGCAGGCTGTCTCGTATGCCAAAGCTGTTCTGAAAAGCGATATCAGCGTCAACCGCTGCTCGCATGGCGTCGGTAACAAGATTACCCAGCGGTGAACCGGGACCGGGTGGTCGTTCTATGCTCGCAGTAGTGGTGGCGACAATTTCAGCAACCTCGGGACCAACCTCTTCTATATAGGGAGCAAGTGTTTCTTCAACCGCGGGATCCGGCGGGTAAAGTTCATGGTAGAGGGTTACCAGCCCGCTTTTATATTCAAGTATTTGATTGGATTCAGCGTCAAGGTTTAGATCGAGCCGGCCAATTGAAGTGAGATCATTACCGGCCTGCAGGATCAGGGTATCGTCAACTCGTTCAGGTTCTTCAAGCCGCGTGTGAGAATGGCCACCGACAATGACATCAATACCGTCGACAGCCCGTGCGAGTTGTTTGTCAGGGTCTACTCCGATGTGAGTTATTCCTATAATCAGGTCAACGTCCTGCTCTTTGAGCTGCTCGACGGCCTCCCTGGCCGCCTCGGTTTCGTCGATAAAGAAGACCTCTCCGAGTCCGGGAAGTTCAGGAATATAGCTGAGTTCTACAAGCCCAAACAGTCCTATTTCAACGCCATCGTATTCAACTACCTTCCACTTGCGGGTTCCAGGGAAAGGGGTATCCTCGTCACCGTAACGAATATTGGATGAAATGACGGGGGCCTGCAGTTCTTCTACCCGGTCTTTAAGGACGGGAGTGTCGATATCAAATTCGTGGTTGCCAAGGGTTGTATAGTCGAGGCCCGTTTGGTTGAAGCCAAGAATAGTTAACTTTCCTTCAAGCAAGTCGTCTTCGGGGGTGCCGGTAAACCAGTCGCCGGCGTCCATATAGAGGACGGTTCTACCCTCCCGATCGGCAGCAGCCCGCTCCTGATTTAAAAAAGTCCCAAGGCTGGCCATTCCTCCGGCTTGATCGTCGGGAAAGTCGCTCGGCCATTCAACTTCACTGGGCGTTATCTGACCGTGGATATCGTTGGTGTGAAGAATAGTTAATTCTTTGACCTGGCGCAGTGGAGTAAAATCGGTATCTGTTTGTTGGAAAGATTCGACAATTATAAAGGCGCTGACTCCCAGTATTACAAAGACTAAAAGAGCGACAAGAGTGTGCCGAACAGAGCTTTTTATACGAGCCATTAAATAATCACCGGCAAAAAGATGAGAGAAGGAGGAGGCGGTCGGATTTGAACCGACGTATGAGGGCTTTGCAGGCCCTTGCCTGACCGGACTTGGCTACGCCTCCTGTTAGTTAAAATAGTTAACTGGTAGGATGGTTAGCTGGTTGAAAAGCAAAATTTGCTGAAAGTTCCCCCTAATCAACTAGCTAACTAGTCAACTAACCAACTAGCCAACTAACCAAAGCGGGTGATGGGATTTGAACCCACGACCTTCTCGTTGGCAACGAGACGCTCTACCCCTGAGCTACACCCGCAATTAGTGAGCAATAGAATTATATTAGAACAAATTTGGAAAGTCAAACCCCTAATTTGTTCGCGGTTATTCCGGCCTCCGATCTGGGATCGATGGTTGAGCAGTAATCGGTAGTCAGTATTCAGTAAAGAGCAGTAATCAGTAACCAGTATTCAGTAATGGTCAGTAACTTCAAAACCGATTGCCGAACACCGATTACTGATTACCGAACTTCTGATGGATTGCGGGTCAAGACCGCAATGACAGGAAAGCGGTAGGTTCTGGGTTATGATTCAAAAGGGATGAATTTTCTGAAGATGTATTGTAAAATTAACTGTTTCTATGTGTGTATCATAGATTTCGGGCAAGCGACTGTAGAGAGAGTAACCCGGAATACACCAGCTTAAAGCTCAAAGCCAAAAGCTGAAAGCTAATTCAAATTCATTAAGTGCTCATAATCTTGTTCATGTTCTTGAACTTGACGTCATTCCGGGCGAAGCGAAGCGGAGACCCGGAATCCATCTTGAATTTTAAACGGTTATCGTTCAAGACCGTAGACATATAAGGAAAAAGAAAATGATAAGTTATTCAGCGAGGGAGAAAGAATGGAAAATAAAGGAGTAGCAGTTGTTCTGGCGGCCGGCGAGGGAACACGTATGAATTCCGAACTGCCAAAAGTATGTCACCGCTGTTTTGGTGAGCCAATGATAAAACATGTCGAGAGGGGACTTAAAATAAGCGGTTTTTCTGAGATCACGGTTGTCGTGGGAAGTGGACGTGAGCGAGTGGAGGAACTGCTGGATTCACAGGTAAAAAGAGCGGTGCAGGAGGAGCAACTGGGAACCGGCGACGCTTTGCGAGCGGCGCTGGAAAAGATAGAAATTTCGGATGATATTCCCCTGGTTGTAACCTGTGGGGATGTGCCCGGTGTTAGACCAAGTACTTATGGACGGCTACTGGATAACTTTTCAAGCAGTCCGACGGAGTTGACGCTATTGACGACGGAAGTCGACGATCCAACGGGGTACGGAAGAATCGTCACAGAAAACGATAGCGTCATCAAGATAGTGGAAGAAAAGGATGCAACTTCCCGCGAAAAAGAGATAAAAACTGTAAACACCGGGATAATGTGTGGACGTGCGGGAACTTTCCGCGACCGACTTCCCGAACTATCGGCGGATAACGCAGCAGGCGAGTATTATTTAACTGACCTGGTTGAACTGTTGGTCGATGAGGGACGGACAGTTGATACGCAGGTTGTTGAGGACGAGTGGGAGGTGCGAGGTGTAAATACCCGCCGCCAGTTGGTTCAATTTGAGCGGGAGGGTTATCAGAAGCAGGTAGAAAGGGCCTTCGAAAACGGCGTGACCGTGCACGACCCGGACAGGGTTAAAATTGGTCCCTGGGTGGAGTTAGGGTCGGACGTTGAGCTGGAGAATGAAGTGACTCTCTGGGGCGAGACAAAACTGGGCCGAGGTTGTCGGTTCATTGGACCGGTCTTTGCCTACAACGCCGAGTTTGGACAGGACAATTTTGTGCGCCGGTCCTACGTAAATAATGCCAGTTTCGGTGACCGCGTGCGGATTGGTCCTTATTGCAACGTACGCCCGGAGACTGAAATAGATTCTGATGTTCGTCTGGGAAATTTTGTAGAAATTAAAGCAAGCAGGATTGATTCGGATACTAACGTCTCTCACCTGGCTTACGTGGGCAACGCCGAGATCGGTCAAAACAGTAACCTTGGTGCCGGGACAATAACATGTAACTACGACGGTTATGAGAAGCACCGAACAGTAATTGGGAACGACGTATTTATTGGTAGCAACTGTGAGCTCGTTGCTCCAGTGGAAGTGGAAACCGGTGCCATGATTGGTGCCGGCTCGACAATTACGGAGGACGTACCTTCGTTTTCTCTGGCTTTATCACGAGCAAAACAGGTGACGAAACAGGACTGGGTCACGGAGACCTGGAAACCACGTAAAAAAGAGGAGAATGATCAGTGAGTAGATTCAGAGACTTCAAAATTTATTCGGGAAATTCTAACCCGGGGCTGGCCTCCGACATTGCCAAGCGGCTGGGGGAATCAACTGGAAATCTGAGAGTGGACAGATTTGCTGACGACGAAATCAGGGTTAAATTTAACCAGACCGTGCGCGGTGTGGACGTTTTTCTCACACAGTCCACATGTCGTCCGGTCAACAATAATTTGATGGAATTGCTGTTGATGATTGATGCCGCACGGCGAGCGTCGGCAGCTCGAATTACTGCGATTATTCCTTATTTTGGTTATGCCCGGCAGGACAGAAAAGACCGTCCGCGGGTGCCTATATCGGCCAAACTGGTTGCTAATCTAATTGAGGAAGCAGGAGCTGATCGGGTCTTGACCATGCACCTGCACGCCGACCAGATACAGGGATTCTTTGATATTCCGGTTGATCACCTCTATTCGGCGCCAATTTTAATTGACTGTCTAAGCAAAAAATTTGACGCTGAAGAATCGGTGATAGTCAGTCCGGACGCCGGTGCGGCCAATCGTTCGCGGGCACTGGCCAAGCGACTCGATTTTACCCTGGCCATCATTGACAAAAGGCGTCCGGAGCCAAACAGAGCCGAAGTTATAAACGTAATCGGCGATGTTGAAGGGAAGGACTGTATACTGGTTGACGATATGATTGATACGGGGGGAACTTTAATTACGGCTTCTGAGGCCTTAATTGAAAATGGTGCGCGCTCGGTGACTGCTGCTGCAACGCATCCTATTTTTTCCAGGGATGCCGTCGATCGTATGGAAGATTCGCCCCTGAATAAAATCTATGTTTGTGATACAATACCACTGGAAGGAAAAGCAAGACAGAGCGATATGATTAAGTTGCTGGGAACCGGAGAACTATTTTCTCAAGCAATCCGTTGTATTCACGAGGAGAGAAGTATCAAGGAACTGTTTGTCTGAGCACAGCCTGACTGAACGATAGAGTATAATTAATAGTCCTGCTAAGCGCTCATTCCAGAAAAAACGAGGGAATCGAATTTTTTATAGAGTGCCGAATAATGTTAGAATTATCCAGAAATTTTAGACTTTACAGGAGGATTTACAATGGAACATCAGTTGACAGCCGAAGTTAGAGAAGAAACCGGTAGTGGTCCGAGTGGACGCTATCGTAAGGAAGAATTGATACCAGCGGTATTATACGGCCGCGAGGTTGAGCCTAAAAATCTTCTATTGGACGTTCATGAAATCAGTGAATTACTGCGTGAAGGTGCACGAGGCAATGTTCTTGTTGACCTGCAGCTTGCCAGTGATGACGAAAAACGACAGGTATTGATAAAAGATGCAGATCTTGATCCGGTGACCAGTGAACTACTTCACGTTGATCTGCACCAGGTCAGTCCCGAAGATAGAGTCCAGGTTAAAGTTCCTGTTAAATTAACCGGTGAATCTCCCGGTGTGGAGCAGGAGGATGGAATTTTAGACAAGCCAATAAGAACCTTGAGAATTGATTGTCAGGCCAGTGAAATTCCCCCACAGATTGAAGTTTCTATCGCCGAGATGGAGATTGGCGATAAAATATTTGTTGAAGATATTGAAGTTGCCGCGGGAGTTGATATTCTGACTGATCCGCAGCGGGTCGTGGTCAGTGTTCAACCGCCGGAAGAATTTGATCTTGAAGTAACACCTGCCGCCGGAGTTGGCCTCATTGAAGAAACTGTTGAAGAGGCCCTTGAGGAGGCTGAAGAGGTCGAAGGAGAAGAAGTAGAAGCCGAGGAGGGCGAAGAAGTCGAATCTGCCGAAGGTGAAGCGGAGGCTGATGAGGACGAGACCGGTTAATGGCGAAGGCTTCAGCTTGCGGCGATAATTCCTTAAAATTAGTGGTTGGTCTTGGCAATCCCGGCGCTAAATATAGAGACACATATCATAATCTGGGTTTCTGGGCTGTTGACAGTATATGTGAGCAATTTAATGCCGATGTTACCCAGCATGAGCTTGGTTGGCTGATGCGCTGTGAAGAACAGTCGCCGTTAGATTATGCTGCCAAACCCAACACCTATGTAAATCGGTCCGGTGCGGCGGTTTCTGCCTGGTTGGGGGAACTTGGACTTGAACCACATGAGATTTTAGTAATTTATGACGATTTAGATCTTGATGTTGGCCGGCTTAGAATAAGATCGGAAGGTAGTGCCGGAGGTCACCGGGGCATGCAAAGCATAATTAAAGCCTTGAAAACCAAAGCAATTCCCCGGTTACGGGTGGGCATAGGACCAACACCCACTAATATGAGTGGTCGAGATTTTGTGCTCTCCAAAATTACAAATGCGGACAGGGAAATTTATACGGCGATCTTTGCTAAAATGCCGTCAATTGTTAAACTGATAGCAGAGCAGGGGATAAAAAAGGCGATGGATAGCTGGAACGGGGTTGATTTTTCGTGAGTAGAATTGAGGATTATCTGGCCGCTTTGGAAGCCGACGACCCGGCCGAAGGTATCAAAGAAACGATTGCCTTTCTGGAAGAAGAAATGCCCACCGAAGAAGAAAAGTCAAAGCTCTCCTATGGATTGGCGACGGCCTATTTTCGTTTGGATGAACCTGAGGAAGTGGTGCGCTGGCTGGAAGAGACAGAAGATGACCGCAGTTATCAGCTTCTCGGTTTTAATTTAATAAAAATGGAAGATTACGAGGAGGCGGCTCGCGCTTTTCGAAAGGCAGCCCGTCATCGTCCGGAGGACGAAAAAGAATGTCAGCTTCTCGAAGCGCAGGCGCTTGCACTGGCCGGTGAGCACGATCGGGCGCGTGAGCTTTTGGACGGTTTGCTTGAACTTGACGTTAAACCTGACTTTCGGGCCGAGTGTCGGTTGAATCGTGGTACAATTGAAGTTGAAGCGGGCGAAGAGGCAAAAGCCCGCCAGTGGTTTGAGGATATTCTTGACAGTGACGATTCGCACCGTTTTAAGAGCGAGGCGGCCTTCCACATGGTCCGAATAGCGACGCGGGAGGGGCAGTTTGATGAAGCAATAGAATACGCTGAGTGGTTAAAAAATGAGGGACGCGAGCAGCGGTGGCGCGAGGTTGGGATGGACTACCTGCGCAAAATAAAAAAAGAGCGGCGAAAAAGGAGAAACAAATTAAGGGACTATGAATATTAAAAAGGGTTGGATAGCTTCTTTACTGCTGTTGGTAATTTTGCTCTCTTCCTGTGGTCTGGCCGGCAAGACCAGTATTCCCCCAGAAATGAGTCATGTAGCCCTGTCTACGTTTGAGAACAACACCGGTGAAACTGATCTGGAGCGACGGCTTACGGATGAAGTGTATGACCAGCTAATAGCTCACGGGGAGCTGCGGCTTGTCGCTCCCGAACAGGCGGACGTAAAAATTAAGGGTGAAATAAACGAGTATCTTAAAATTCCACTTGCTTTTGGTGAGCGGGATGTGGTGGAACAATACAAATTACGGGTTGAAATCGCACTTGAGTTGATAGATGTTGAAACCGGCGAGATGATTCGTGGATTTGAAAATATATTTAGAGAGACTACTTTCTCAGAAGTAATTCCTCCCCGTGAAACTGAATACCAGGCCCAGGATCGTATTATACGTCAACTTGGACGTGACGTTCTAACAAGCACGGTCGAGGGCTGGCCCTACATCTCCGGTTAAAATGGGGTTAGGACAGGCCTATGACAGCTGGCGCCGGGGGAGCTATAAAGAAATTCCACCGGTTGTCCTGGCCAGCGGTCCTGAGGCGCAGCTCAAGACAGAATTTTTAGAAGAGTTGGAGACAAATTTTCCAGATCCGGAAAGAGAAATAATAAAAGTCTATGCCGACGAGATCGAGGCTGACGAGTTAATCTCGGAGCTGCGTTCACCCGGTCTCTTTAAGTCAACAACCTGGCTAATTTTAAAGCAGATGGAACGGAAAGACGGTGGGCGGACGGGACTGGAGAAACATTACGAAGCCATTGAAGATTTCCTTTCCACTCCTGAACCAAATACCCACTTAATTATTGAGGACGCCGACCATCCCTATAAAAAAGGTAGAAAACTGGGTAAGCTGGCCGCATCTGTTGAGTCGGCCGGCGGTTGGGTCATAGTCTTCTGGGAGCCGTTCGAAAACTCCCTGCGTCAACGTATTAGATCTCGGATAGAGGATGCCGGGGTGAAGATAGAACCTTCCGCTCTGCAGCGTCTGCTGGAAAAGACAAAAGGTAAGTTGGCACGGGCACAGCTGGAAGCCGATAAACTGATTCAGTTTGGTCAACCAAATATCGGCCCGGAGGACGTTGAAGCGATTATAAGCGATGAGAGTGCAGACGACGCATACCAGGAGTTGAAAGCAAAAATATCAACGGGAAACCTTGAGGAGATACTCATCGTTCTGCAGGATTTGCTGCGGGAAGGCGAGGATCCTTACAAGATTTTCTCAATAATTTTCAGTTTTTTAAGCAAGGTTCGAATTTTACAGAGAGAGAGACGTCGAGGCCGTCGCCTGAAAGAAATCCTTGGAGAAATGAATATTCCAACCTCTAAAGGAATCATGACACAGTATAAGCAGGCACTTAAAAATATAACCGGCCGTTATCCTGAAAACTTCTTCCGTGAATCTTATCGAACTTCCTGTTCAATAAAATACGGCAGTCCAGAGCAAGCAGAGCTTATCCTCTCACGTTTTCTTACCAGGCAATACAGGTATTTGAGAAGTTATTAAGAGGCGAGCCGGTCAATCTGTGACTTAAGGCGTGCAGCTTTGTTACGGTGAATAACCCCTTTGTTCGCTGCTTTATCAACGCAACCGAGTGCTTCTCGCCGCAGCTCATCAATTTTCTCTTCGTCGGCTTTAGCTTCCACGGCCTCTTCAAGTTCGCGCCGGGCTTTCTTAATTGTGGTGCGGTATTGCTTGTTATACTGACGTTTTTTCTCATTCTGGCGGATACGTTTTTCCGCTGATTTTGAAGTTGGCATTAAATACACCTCCACTAAAATTTAAAAGTTACTGCTAATCAATTCAACATGCACTAATTATAGATTATTTCGCTCTTTTTGATAATACTAAAGTTTCGCAGTTTCCCCGTTCTGAGGACCGATATATTTCTGACATCATTCTCGTGGCCCTCGGGGCCACTTCCGAGGTATAAAGACCTCAAAACAACCCCATCCTGGGGTTTGAGGTATTTATAAATACGTCAGAAACACATCGGTTCTCAGAACTACCGTTTCTCTTTTACAAAGTAGGGTCCAATCCCTACTTGACCAAAAACTTCAATAGAGCCATAAATTTCTATTTTTCCGGGGGGGCTGGAGTTAGTCCGTATTTCATCGATATCATGCTGAATAGATTGTTAACCCCATGCGCCAGGATAGGCGCCCAGATAACATCGGTAAAAATAAACAGCAATCCCAGAACAAATCCCATCCCGGTAGCATAAACTCCGTAACCAATTCCCTGCCGCCCCCAGATGTGTATCAATCCGAAGACGACGCTGGAGACTACAAGTCCCAGCCAGGGCCGGTCAAACATGAAAAAGACTCCCATAATCCAGCCGCGGAAGAGCAGCTCTTCTGCAACTCCCGAAAGAATTGATATGAAGATGATGTCTTCTATGCTGAGCATTTTTAGCGGTTTGAGCAGAGCCCGGGCAAAGGGCTCATAAACCCAGCGATAGAGCGGGTTACGTTCAACCCAGGAGAAAAGAACCAGAGCGTTGAAGCCAAAAATGGCGGCTCCGGTAACTACCCCCAGGCTGATAGCTTCATTCTCAAAACGAAAAAAATAGGGCCAATCAACGCCTGACAGGTGGCCACCGACCAGCCCGAAAATTCCAACGGCGAGCTCGAAAACAATGAGCGTCACTGTCAGCCGGTTGGCAAACACCCTCTGTTCCGGTGGTTGTTCTTCTGGTTTTTCTGGGCCAGAAGAGTTATTGCCCCTATCGTTGTCCTTCAAAGTTAGCCGTTTTTATTACGAAAGTCGCTCATAAATTCGGCGAGCGCTTCGGCTGCTTCAACAGGAAGACTGTTATACATGGAAGCCCGGCAACCGCCCACGGAGCGGTGACCTTTTAGGCCAACCAGATCTTCAGCTTCCGCTTCAGCAACGAATTTTTCCTCCAGCTCTTCGCTGGGCAGTCGGAACGTGATGTTGATTTTAGAGCGACTGTCAGGGTGAGCGGCACCACGATAGAAATCGTCCTCGTCAATTACGTTGTAAACAAGGTTGGCTTTCTTTTCATTTTTCTTCGCCATAGCTTCGACACCGCCCTGTTCCTGAAGCCATTCCATTACCTTGTCGACGACATAAATGGAGAAGACAGGCGGAGTGTTGTACATGGAGTCTTTCTTGACGTGAGTCTCATAGCGGAGCATTGTCGGCACATCGTCCGGTGTGCGCTGGACAAGGTCGTCACGGATGATGACCAGAGTTGCACCGGCGGGACCGACGTTTTTCTGGGCGCCGGCATAAATCAGTCCAAATTTTTCAATATCCAACGGCCGACTCATGATGTCCGAAGACATGTCAGCAACCAGGGGCACATCGCCGGTCTCCGGGTATTGCTGCCACTGGACACCGCCGATGGTTTCGTTAGAACAGATGTGGAAATACTCCGCATCTGGGTTTATGTTGCTCGGGTCAAATTCTGGTACCCGATCGTAGTTTGTCTCTTCACTGGAAGCAATGATATCGTAATCGATGTTCTGAATCTTTAACTCAGTAAGTTTCTTCTCCGACCAGCGTCCGGTGTGGACAAGTTGAACCGGCCCACCTTTTGGCGCAATATTCATAGGCACCATCCCGAACTGGGTGCTGGCACCACCCTGCAGGAAGAGAACATGGTAGTTGTCCGGAACGGAAAGGAGGTTTCGTATCTTTTCAACACAGCCGGCAATAGTCGATTCCCATTCGTCAGAACGGTGGCTTATTTCAAGAACAGAAGCTCCCATGTCCTTAAAATTTACAAATTCTCTCTGAACCTCGTTTATAACCGGTTCGGGCAGTACTGCCGGTCCGGCAAAAAAGTTGTGAACACGTTTGAAATTTTGCTGCATACACATAAAAAATCACCCTGTTAAAATATAGTTTAGTTTCTTTAAGCTATATACTTTAACTTTATCGTTTGATAAATTAAAGAGTTCTGTTGGAATAAACAAAAATTGATTTTTTGAAAAAATTTGAAAGCAACAGGGTGATTTAACCATGGGATCTTTTGATTGTCCGCACCGGGACCCCGAGCGTGATTATTGTTACAGACTGGAGCGAAGTTGTGACCCGGGCCAAAAAGGGTGCGTGCTCGAGGAGTCAAACTTCATCGATCTGTCGTCTGAGGAAATGACCTATTCGCCCGAAAGTGGAGCTGTTTCAGACGAAGACCGAAAGTAAAAAGAAGCTTATGATAATTGCGCAGATGCCACAGAGAAACCACCAGGCTGGGTGGTAAAATTTGCGCGCCCAGCGGCGCACAATCGGGAAGGGAAGCAAACAGTAAGCCATTCCTTCAAGTGCCATGGCCCATCCAAGAAGAGTGAGCAGCAGTCGGCCGTCGTAAACCCAGACGTTGTGGAGGCTGATGATTACAAGCCCGGCGCTGGCGTAAAGACCGCAGATAAGATAAAAGAGACTCTTTATCTCTAACAGCTCCTCCACCAGAGTTGAAAACTCTCGGAAACGAAGCAGCAGAAATATTCCGGTGAAAAAGAGTATGTAGGCTGTGATTTGTCCCAGTGCCGCTTCCATTAGAATCACCCTCTCGTAAAAATATAATTACTTTTGCGTAAATTTCTCAAACCAACCATACTCTGAAGATTTTCAAACTTTCAACCTCCGAGGTAAAGTGGTAGTATATAATGAAAGTAATTGGGTCTTATGTTTCGGCTGTTGAAATAGACAATCTCATAATTCACGAAAAATGTCCATAAGATGCTTTGACGGCCGAAAAATTTCAGGTATTAGCAGGCGGGAGTGGCAAATGGAGAAAGTTAAATTTATTCATGCCTCGGACTTACATCTTGGTGCGCCGCTGAAGGTTGACGCCGGAGACGACAGGCGGTTGCGTGAGTTTGTTGACCACGGAACCTACCGGGCTTGCGAGCAAATTGTTGATCGGGCGATTGCCGAAGCGGTGGATTTTGTCCTCTTGAGTGGCGATATCTACGATCGGGAGTCCCGTTCGGTGCGGGCTAATCGTTTTTTAATTGAGCAATTTGAACGGCTGAGGGCGGAGGATATATACGCCTACCTGATTTATGGCAATCATGACCCGATGGACCGCGGTCACGAATTTTTTGAATTTCCTTCCAATGTGGTTCGCTTTAGTGCCGCTGAAGTGGAAGAATTAGTTGTAAAAAAAGAGGGAGAAGAGGTTGCTCGAATTTTAGGTCAGTCCTACGGTTCCCGCCACGAGTCACAACCCCTGTTTGAAAATTTTACCCCTTCCGAGCCTTCACTCCCCTGTTTGGCTCTTCTGCACACCTCCCTGGAACGAGACAGTAATCGTTACGTCCCCTGCAGTCCAACTGATTTAAGAGAAATGAAACAGATTGATTACTGGGCGCTGGGACACAGACATTTCTTGGAAGTTTTTGATGGTGAACCACTCATTGCCTATCCCGGAGTTTCCCAGGGATTGACTCCGCTGGAAACCGGTGTCGCTGGTTGTCTGCTGGTAGAAGTGGAGGGAAATAAAAGTCCGCGGTTAACCTTCTTACCAACCGGTCGTGTTATCTGGCTTCAAAAAACAATTAATCTGGGGGAAACGGAGGAGCCACTCCAAAACATAGGTGATCTTCAGGACTTACTTGCCGGGGAGACGGAGAAAATAATTGCACAGGAGTTTGAAGAGCTACTGCACGAGCGCGCTGTTTCTGAGGGAATTAGTTATAAGAACGGAGATTTTGAGCCAGCCGGCTATGCAGTTCGCTGGCAACTGCGGGGAAGATGTGAGCTGCATCAGCAGTTACAGGAGCAAAAAGCGGAGTTACGTGAGGAAATTGGTGCTTATTTGCAGCGTGAATATGCGGGCGGTAGTCCTTTTGTATTGCCGGAGAGCATAGAGATTAATACTGCTCGACATTTGCCTGAAATTGATGAATTGATTGAAGAGGACGAGGTCTATGCTGAGCTTGAAGAGATTGTAAGTCAGCTCCTGGAAAATGAAGAGGCACATTGTGAACTTGCCGATGTCTGCGGCAGTCGCTGGAAATATACCAAAGAGGCTGAGGATCTATCCGCTGACCAATTTCAGCTCAGTTCTGAATTACTCCAGCAGTTTATTCTACGGGCGCGTGATCGGGTAGTGGACGAGCTTTATGGGGAGTCGACATAAAATGTGGATTAAAAATTTATTCCTAAAAGATTTTGGCTGCTACCGACACGAGAATATTGAGGGTTTTTCTCCCGGGTTGAACGTAATTGCCGGTCCACAGAGAGCGGGTAAGTCAACGTTTCGGGAGGTCATTCGATACCTGGGCTATGATATTCCTCCACAGGCTAACGTTCCACCGCCCACCGATAAAGAACGTGGCTACAGAGTAGAAGCTGACCTGGTAGTCAACGAGGATACAGCGCATCTCAACCGGAGCGGGAATAAACGGCCGGATATAACAGGCATCGACCACTCACTGGAGCAAGTCTACGGAGGTCTTTCCGGGTTAAGATACAGGCTGCTTTTCACAATTAGTCTGGAAGAGTTGCAGCGAGTGCCGCCGCTGGCAGCGGATCGCGAAGAATTGGAACTGCAGGCGGTTTTAATTGGCGGCGGCTGGGCTGATGTTGTCCGTGTGCCTCGTATTAAGGAAGAATTCGAAAAAGAGGCGAAAAAAATAGCCGGTAAACGGGGAGATTTTTCTTACGAATTGAAAGAGCTCGGAACTGCTCTTACGGAGGCAATTCAGCGGCGGGAAGCAGCCCGCAATCAGGTAGAAGAATACCGGAAGACAATTGAAGAATTGGCGGAAAAAGATAGCCGTATTAAAGAGCTTGAAGAACTGAAAAAAGAACGTGAACGGGAGCGAAACAGGCTGACTGTTCTGGCTGATAACTATGAGTCTTACAGCAGTTACCTGCAGGCCCGGGGGCAACTGGACGACGAGGCGATGAAGTTACTTGAACAGTACCCGCCCGGCGGAGTTAGTGTTGTGCAGGAACTTCTGGACGAGCTGTCCGATTTATGGGAGAGACTAAAAAATAAACGTCAAAACTGGGAACAGGTGTCACCGGGTTCTGCTGCTGGTGAAATTAGAGACGTTCTTGCTGAGAGAGGTGAGGAGATAACAAAGTTCAACCGCACCTTATCCGGGTGGCGTGAACAATTAAAAAATCTGCGTGAATATGAAAGTGATTACAAACATAATCAGGATGAACTTGAGAAGAAGCTAAGGTTTTTGGGCAGCCAGTGGCAACAGCAGCCGGAAAAACTGGAGGAGGTGGAGCTTGATTTTGAAAAGCGTCAGAAGTTGGCCGCCCTTGGTTGCAAGTATGAAAAGATGTCGGATGAAATCAGCTCTCTCGAGAGAGATCTGAGGGAAGCCGAGGATGAACTCGAACGCATGCCCGAATCAGATCCAGACAAGGCTTCATCATTTTATCCCATTGCTGCTTTTTCGGCCTTATTTATATTTTTGCTTGCTCTATTTGCCGCTGTAACTATGTTTCCTTTCTGGGCGGGAGGTGCTGCCGTTGTCGCGGCTGCTCTAATCGCTTATTTCGGCTGGCGCAGCTACAGTCAAATTGAGAAACGTCGTCTGTGTCAGGAACTTGAATTTCGACGCCAGGAACTTACAAAAGCTGCAGAGCAATATCGAAAAGCTCTGGCCGAAGGGAAGAAAGAACTCTCCGGGCTGGAAGAAGAGTTTAGAAAAATGGCCGCGGATTTTAACTTACCTGAAAACGTTGCTCCTGACCGGGTAGATGAATATTGCAGACAGATTAATGAGGCCAGAGAAAGTTACAACGCCCTGAAAAGTCTGGAAGAAAAAATTAATACGGAGCGCCGCAGTCTGAAGGAAGAGCTTTCTGCAGCAGTAAAGTTACTGAACTGTTTTTCTGGGACGTCTCTGCCGGAAAATGTTATCGACGGGGCGGAAGAAATTTTCCGGGGAATTGAGAATAAACAAGAACTACTTGAGGTGCATAATGAGCTGTGTGTGGTTGAGAAAGAGTGGGATAATTTTAAGAATCGTGTGGAAAAATTGCTGCGCCGCGCCCCCGGAGTGGAGCTGGAAGAGGGGGACAACTGGTCGGCTGAGGAACTGCGTGAGGGGTTGCTTGAATTTAAAGAGCTGGGCGAGCGGCGGGAGAAGCTGGGGGCTATAGAAGAGAGAAAAAAGAAAGCCATGGCGAAGCTGGAAGCAGCTCTAAATCAAGAGAGTGCGCGACTTGCCTTCGATGAACCGGGTGATAGCTCAGAGCTACTGTCGGCTTTTGATAAATTCTGGCAAAAATACTCGCGTTTGTCCCAGGTGAAAGAAGAGCAGTCGGAAGTCAAGAAGGAGCTTGAGGAGTTGAAAGAAGAGCTTAAGCAGCTCTGTGAGGAAAAACGGCAGTTAAGTACGCAGAAGGAGGAACTGGCGACCGACGAGAAGTTGCGTCAGGCAAACCGCAGGATCAATGAGGCCCGCAGTAAAATTTTACCCCGGCTTGAAGAATACGCCGTTAATAAAATTGCCGCCCGGCTTTCTAATCGTCTTTACAGGCGTTATGTTCGTCGCACTCGCAGTGGCCTGCTGGAGGATGCCGGTGAAATATTTGCTGAATTAACGGATGAGGATTACCTGGGGGTCAGTCCCTGCGAGGAAGACCCCGAAAAACTGGAGTTTTATGCCGAACGTGCTGATCAGGTCAAGCAGTTAACAGGTGAACTGAGTCGCGGCACCAGAGAACAGTTGTTTCTCTCCGTTCGTCTTGCCCGTATTTTTAATATTGAACCGTCACTGCCGGTATTGCTTGACGATTCGGCCGTTAATTTTGATCCTTCACATCGCGAACGAACCGCTGTTGTGCTTGAAAAGCTTGCCCGGCGCAACCAGACCTTTATACTCACGGCCCACCCTGAAATAGTTGAGCTTGTTGATCGAGTTGCCTCCAGTCCCTCTTACTGGTTTCTTGATTCTGAGCACAAATTTACTTCTCATTCCCAGGCTTCTCCTTTAATTGATGGTTTAAGTCCCGGATAAATTACGACCTGCTCTCATTTGTGTTAAAATATTTAGGTTCGATTCAAATTGATTAAAGGTGGCCCGAGCAGTTATGGATTTTCCCGGCCTGTTACTAATTTTTTTGGTCATTATCATATTCGGGGCTTTAGCTCTTGTAATAGCCCAATTTTTCAGCCGTGAGGACGAATTAATTGAGGAGGCGGAGGAAAAATTAGCCGAGGGCGAAAAAGACGAGGCCACTTCATTGCTTTCCCAGGTTTTAGACTTGAATCCAGCCAATCCCAAGGCCCGCTGGATGCTGGGTCGAGTTCTGGAGGTTGCTCGCAACTACAGGGGGGCGGCCCGCCAGTATCAAATTTGTCTTAACAACGACACTCTGCCTTATAGTGTCTCAAAAACTGAAGCACTTCGCCGGTTAAAAAACCTGTATGACAAAGCAAATGACTTAACCCGTGCCATAGAAGTTACTGATCGGCTGTTGGATATCGAGCCGGATAATCCCGACCATTATCTTGATCGAGGTAGGTTTTTCTACCGGGCAAATCGTTTTGAGCGGGCGGTGGAGGATTTTCAGACGCTGCGCGACAAATTTGATCGTCCACCAACTAAAACTTCTCTTTACCTTGCACGCAGCTATTACCGTCTCGATTCCCTCTCCCGGGCACTGGACGCTTACCGGGACTATATGGAGGCTGCGCCGCGGGATCTTGACGCTATACTTGAAGCCGGGCGCGTGGCTGAGGAAAAAGACGATTATTCGGTCGCCCGGAGTTTCTACAGCGTTGTTCGCGATAAAGGGGACAGCGTTTACTTTGCCCGCGCTATTCTGTCTATGATCAGAATTGATCTTAACGGCGATCGAATTCAGGAGGCCAAAGAATTATTAGACGAGCTTGACGAGTATTATCGGGCCGGTGAATTGCCTAAAAAATACGAGTTGAATTTTCTTTACTGTAAAGCACTCTGGCTGGAGAAAGAAGGTCGACACGCGGAAGCGCTTGATATTTACAAGACTATTTATGATAAAAATCCTGACTTCAAAAACGTAGAAAAAATACTTGAACAAGAGATAAAGAGGATGGACGAGGAGGATTTTCTGGAGCAGTTAATGGCCATGGATAGAGAAGATTTTGCGCGGATGGCCGAGGAAATTACTCGCAGTCTCGGTTATAAGGTTATCAACAGCGATTCTTTTGGTTCGGACGAGGTAAACGTGGTCGCTCACGACGAAACGGAAATGTTCAAGATGGATCGGATCCTGGTTACTTTTAAGAGGTGGGATCAGATAGTCGCCGAGTGGCCACTGAAGGAATTTGAAATTGAGATGCTTGAAAAGCGTTTTGACAAGGGAATTTTTGTTTCACTTCGCGGCTTTCGGCCCAGCGCTGAGGCCTATGCCGAGCAGGGAAATATTGAATTAATTGGACCCGACAAACTAATACCACACCTCAGGGAGGCGTTTAAGTTCTACCGAAAATGAGAAATTTTATACCTTTCATTGACAAAATATTACGATTTTTCTTTGGTTCCAAGCAGGAGCGTGACCTTAAAAGGTTAAGCCCGATCGCCGAGTTAATAGGCTTGTTAGAAAGGACAGTTCACAACCGTCCGCAGGAGTGGTTCGAGAAGCGCACTGCAGAACTGCGTGAACTTATAGAAGAAGGGGAAGGACCAGGCGACCGTCGCCAGTATTACGAAAAAATACTGCGTGACGCCCAGGAGAAGCTGACGGGAGTAAACGTGGAAGAGAGCGCCCGAAAATTTGCTGATCTACTGCGCGAAAATCGCGCTGAATTAACCGAAAAATACGATGGCGACGCTTTCCTCGGAGCAATCGAATCACCGCTTGCTGAAAAAAATGTAAAAAAACTTGAGCAGGCGTATGCTGAGCGCTTGCGGGGCTGGCAGGCTGAAGACGTCGATGAGCTACTTGAACAGTTTAATCAGCTCTGGGACCATTTCGTCAGCGAAGCGCCGGAGGAGCAGGAAGCTAAAAATCTCTGGTTTGTTCTCCCGGAAGCATTTGCCATGGTCCGTGAGGTGGCCCACCGCCGGCTTGGTCTTCGTCACTATCCCGTTCAGTTGATTGGTGCTGTTGTTCTCCACAGGGGGCGCATTGCTGAAATGAAAACAGGTGAGGGGAAGACTCTGGTCGCCACTATGCCGCTTTATTTGAATGCACTCACTGGTAAAGGGGCTCACCTGGTTACTGTCAACGATTACCTGGCCCAGCGTGACTCCCGCTGGATGGGAGAAATTTATGAGCGTCTCGGGGTTAGCGTCGGTCTGATTCAGAACGGTATGAAGCCGGAAGAAAGAGCTCCCGAGTATCAGTGCGATATTACGTACGGCACAAACAACGAGTTTGGCTTCGATTATCTGCGCGATAATATGGCGGTTCGCCCTGAAGATATGGTTCAACGGGGTCATAATTATGCAATTATTGATGAGATTGACAGTGTCCTGATAGATGAAGCACGAACTCCGTTGATTATCAGTGGACGAGCAGGTAAACCGGCCAGCCTTTACAAAAAAGTCGATAAAATCGTTGCTCAATTAAAAAATGAGCGCGATTACGAGGTTGATGAAGAGAAAAATTCTGTCAGCCTTCTGGATCCCGGTAGTGATCGGGTTGAGGAAGCTTTTGATATCGAAAATCTCTACAGCACTGCCAATATGGAACTTGTTCACCACGTTCACCAGGCAATTCGAGCCCGCGAGCTCTTCGCTCGTGACGCTGAATATGTGGTTAAAGATAATCAGGTAATTATTGTCGATCAATTTACTGGCCGGCTACAGCCCGGCCGCCGCTTCAGTGATGGCCTGCACCAGGCGATTGAGGCTAAGGAAGGGGTTAAGATAAAGCGGGAGAACAAGACACTGAGTACAATTACTATCCAGAATTTCTTCCGCATGTATGACAAATTGGCCGGTATGACAGGAACCGCCGACACCGAGGCCGAGGAGTTTCAAGAAATTTATAACCTCGACGTGGTGGTTGTGCCCACCAATAAGCCCGATATCAGGGTTGATAAAGAGGATGCGATTTATCGCACCAAGCAGGAGAAATATAACGCTGTCATTGACGAAATAGAACGTCTGCATGAGAATGGGAAACCGGTGCTTGTTGGTACAATTGATATTGATACAAGTGAGTTGCTGGGTCATAAGTTGAGCCGGCGGGGCGTTGAACATGAGATATTAAACGCTAAAAATCACGAGCGTGAGGCGGCTATAGTTGCTCAGGCCGGTCAGCCCGGTGCCGTTACGATTGCTACTAACATGGCCGGACGTGGCACTGACATTGTGCTGGGGGATGGCGTGATTGAAGAAGAGTGTCCGGAGCAACCCGAAAATCCAGACGAGGCCCCTTTTTGTCCTCACGAGCCCATATGTGGCCTGCATGTTGTAGGGACTGAACGACACGAGTCACGCCGCATCGATAATCAGCTTCGCGGACGTACGGCCCGCCAGGGGGATCCCGGTGCCAGCCGCTTCTTTGTCTCCCTTGAGGACGACCTGATGCGCTTGTTTGGCTCAGATCGTATATCGGGTATGCTGCAGAAGCTGGGGCTTGAACAGGGTCAGCGGATTGAACACGGTTTGATTAGTCGGTCGATTAAAAAAGCGCAGTCAAAAGTGGAGTCACGTAATTTTGAGATTAGAAAAAGATTGCTTGAATTTGACGATGTCCTTGACCGGCAACGCAAAATTATATTTCGGGAGCGAAACCTGGCTCTGCATGAGGAGGATCTTTCGGATGAAGTTGAGCGTTTCATTAAAATCCAGGTTGAGGACTGGATAGATTATCACGCCGAGGACCGGCGGCCGGCCGAGGACTGGCCGCTCTCCGAACTGCTTGATGATATTGAAAATTTAATCGCCTGGTCTCCCCCCGAGGAGGAGGTTGAGGAGTGGCAACAGCTTCGAGCGGAAGAGCTGGAGCCGCTTTTGTTTGAAAAACTGCTTGATTATCGCTCACGGCGGCATGAGAAACTGGGGGAAGAAATGGCCCGGCGGATGGAAAAACAGCTTTTGCTAAAAGTTATTGACACCCACTGGAAAGAACACATAGATGCCATGGACAGTCTCAAGCAGGGAATTCAGCTCGAGAGCATGGCCCAGAAGGATCCGCTGGTTGAATACAAACGCCAGGGATTCCGCATGTTTGACGAACTGCAGGTTCGGATTCGGGAGGATTTTCTACGCTTTATCTATCAGATTGAAGCGGCCGAGGAAAAAACGGCTGTCCGTGCCCCGGATGTTGCTGAATATAAACACGATAGCATCGGCGGGTTGTCGGATCTTGTTTCTGACAGCACGGCAGCCGAACAGCAGAAAGCGGTTCGTTCCGGTAGTGCCGGGGGAGAAAAATCATCAGCCGGCACTAAAACCTTTGTCAAAGACAAAGACGTCGGTCGCAACGACCCCTGTCCCTGCGGTAGTGGTGCTAAATATAAACACTGCTGCGGACGATAGAAATTTTTGTCAATTTATCCTATAATTAGGTAGCAAGCTGACCGCGATCTCCGTTACCATCCCAAGGTGATAATATGAGCTCGGAAAATCCAGACCCCAGAGAGTCCCTTCTTACAACTGAAGATTACGTCAAGTATATACGGGTTGACTTCAAGTGGACTCTTGCAATGTTTGGGGTAATCTTTCTTATTCTTTCCGCTCTTCTCTTTTGGTTCGGGAGATCTATGCGCCGTCATTCAAACATGCGTGTCGCTGAGGCAACCTATATTCTCGACCGGGCAGACACTGTTTCTGCAGAAATTACTCCTACTACGCTGGAGCTGGAAGAAATGGTTGTTGAGGTGGCGCAGGAACGTGACTGGCTATTTGAACAGATGAGCATGGACGGTCGAGCGGAGGAGATTGACGCTGAGCTGGAACAACGTTTTCTCGACCAGAGTTTTCATTTTGAGCTGCCCGACGACTGGCGCGAACAGATACCGCCGCAACTGCAGGAATGGCATGACGGCGAGCTTGACCAGCGCCGGGCTGAGGTCGCTGCTCTATATTCTGAACTTGTAAATTTTGCTGAACGTAACCTTGAACGACAGCAGCGGGCAGACGAGTTGCTGGAAGAATTGGACCCCGGGGAGGAGTTTTCCGAGACGCTCGATAGATACGAAGCCCACCGGAGCAATTATATCGCTGCCCTTGAACAGCTAAAAAGTCAGGCAGAGACAGCCGCCGCTGATGCCGGGGAGGAGCCCCGGCTTGCTTCTTCCGTCTATGACGCGATGCTGGAGCTGCCCAATTTACTTAACCGGACGCAGTTGCAATACCGGCGGCTCAGTGCGTTGACTTCTGCTCCCCCGGCTTATTTTTACGCAGAACGATATCTCCGCGACGCTCTCAGAATAGATCCACGAAACCCGGAAGCCAAGTATCAACTGGGCCGCGTCTATGATTATTTAGACCTGGATGAAGTTTCCGGCGAACACTACGCCCGCGCCATCAAGGCGGATCCCGGTTATGAACGTGCCGGTGAAATTATAGAAATGTTTGAGCAGCGTGTCGAAGAGTCGCCCGAGGATTCCCGTGCCAGTTACGATCTTGCCTTTGCCCTGCACGAATACGGCGAGGAGGATCGTGCCCGGGAACAACTTTACAAAGTCTTAAACCTCGAAGAGGACCGTCACTCAATGGTAAAAGTTCTTGCCGAAAAGCGTCTTGGTTACATCCGTGGCGAGGCTACTATGTACAACCAGCTCACCTACTACTGATGCGATAATGGGTTCTCCAATTATCCTGGTTATGACAACTGTTGATGAACAGGGAGTGGCGAGTAAGCTTTCCCGTGAGCTTGTCGAAGAAAATTTGGCCGCCTGTGTGAGCGTTAGCTCTCCGGTCACCTCCGTCTATTCATGGGAGGGTGAGGTTGTTGAAGATGAAGAATACCCTCTGCTTATAAAGACAACAGATTCTCGCCGTGAGGCGGTCGAGGATTTTTTGCAGACCAATCATCCTTACGACTGTCCGGAAGTATTGTCTCTTGAGGTTGATGAAGTTTCGGAAGATTATGGGGTCTGGCTGCGAGAAGTAGTGAAAAGTTAAAAATATTTCTGGATTTATGAAGTTGTCTGTGTTACCTTTTGAGTAAGGCAGGGATGTGAAAAATGGGACTATTTTTTTTGATAAGGGATCAGGGATGAAGCAGCTAAAATATTTTCTCTTACCACTCTTTTTATTGCTTTTGTTAGCTGGCTGTGCGAACCGCTACCGGCCTGCCTCCAATGGCGGGTATGGCTACAGCGAGCAGGCAATCCGTCCGGATGTTTTTCTTGTAAAATTCCAGGGTAATTCTTCTCTGAGGCGGGAGGAAGCTCGTGAGTTGGCTCTCTATCGTGCCGCGGAGCTGACCGCTGAACGTGGTTACGACTACTTCTATCTGATTGATGCTGAAGAAACTCAGGAAATTAGTCCCTGGGGAGCAAGCTCTTATAACGGTGTTGAGATGCAGGGTGGTGTTCCTATTGCGCGTCTGAAAATCCACATGAGTGATGGTGATATTCCCGAAGAAAACCCCCGGGCACTTGACCCGCACTTTCTCCTTAATTTCTACGATGTAGACTAATTATTTCTTCTGAAATTCTTCTCCTGATAGGCCCTTTTGAAATCCTTTTTACTATCTTAGAGAGCAATTGATTAGACCGTCATCGGCAGGGATTTCAACAGAGCCTTTGGATATATCAAATCCTGTTAAATTATGTGATTTTTTAAGCAAAAACAGCAAGGAGTGAAAATGTGAAAATAAAGCTTGAGTTTGTTAGTTTCCTCGACATTCCGACAGAGAAGAACAACTCGACAATTGAAGTTGAAGACAATGCGCAGGTGCGAGACGTGTTGGAGGAGCTGGGACTGGATAAAACCGCCCAGCGCCATATTACCCCTTTTGTAAACGAGGAAGAGGCGAGTCGCCGTGATGAACTTTCAGACGGTGACGAGCTCTTTCTTTATCTGCCCGCCGGCGGCGGTTAATCAAGTACTTTTTTTCCCAGTTTCCGTCCGTATTCGCGGCACCTTTCCAGGTCTTCATCGTCTGGCTGCCATTTGCACTTTAACCCCTCTGCGGCCAGCGAAATTTTGCTTTTCTCAAAGTGGTCCTCAATCTCTTCAATCGATTCACCGGACCAGCCGTAGGAACCGAATGCCGCCCCCTGCTTGTTCTTGAAACCAAGCCCCCGCAGGTCTTCCAGTAGCGGTGTAATTGTCGGTAGCACGCCGTTGTTCAAAGTCGGGGAGCCGATTGCTACCACGGCGGCTTTGAAAATTTCCACAAGCAAGTCGTTGCGGTCGCTGGTTGCGGCGGGCAACACTTTGCAATCCGCGCCCGTTTCGGCGACGCCGCGACCAATTTCATCGGCCATCTTCCGTGTTGCCTCCCACATCGTGTCGTAGAGAACGACGACCCGTTCCTCGGCCTCTTGTTCGGCCCACTGGGCGTATTTTTCAACTATCTGCATCGGCTCCTCGCGCCAGATAACGCCATGGCTGGGGGCGATCACGTCCACGGGCACGTCCAGCTCCTCAAGTTCCTCAATTTTTCGCTTGACCAGGGCGCTGAACGGGGTGAGAATGTTGACGTAGTATTTGAGCGCCTCCTGCCACAGCTCCTCCTGGTTAACCTGGTCGTTGAAACGGTGGGCGGTTGCGTAGTGCTGGCCAAAGGCGTCGTTGGGAAAGAGGACATTGGCCCCGTCGAGATAGACAAACATACTGTCGGGCCAGTGCAGCATCGGCGCCTCAACGAAAGTCATTGTCTTCTCGCCTATATCTAGTGTATCACCCGTTTCAACCGTCTGCAGGTCCCAGTCCTCGCCGTAATGACCGGGGAAGGTTTCGGCTCCCCGGCTGGAGGTTATAAACTGGGCCTCTTCAAGCCGGTCAAAAAGTTCCGGGAAGCCCCCCGAGTGGTCGACTTCGGCGTGATT
>PWHN01000073.1 GCA_003554945.1 bacterium | reverse complement strand
TGAATATATATTCATTATATGTTAACCTTTTGCTACTGGCAAGTTTTTAGTTTACAAGATTTCGCCACTAAAAAGGAAAAGCGCTCCAAAGGCTTCCATTGCTATAAATTTTCGCTGCTATTATCATTATAGATAATTGTTTAGCGCCTTCACTGACATTACGGACTTAACCTAACGATTGTCATTGCGAACCACGATCCGCAATCCATCCCCCCTTTGTCTTCCCCCCCTTCGAGGGGGAAAAGGAAAAGGGGGTGGTCTTGAACGATAACCGGCTAAAATTCAAGCTGGATTCCGAGACGCGCTCCCTGCGGTCGCTTGCCCGCAATTATGAAATAAGTGGCGAGATATAGCCGCACGCTAAACAAATACCATTATAGTTTCTAACAATTCGTCAAACTCACTCCTGAGTTAAGAATTCTGGCGTCTGATTTGAGGTGTCTATTTATGCGTATCATCTTTTTTGGGGTAAATTTATGAACAAGCACGTAGACAACGGTGAGGTCTCAACCGGAAAAGCACAAAATAAATCCCCCACCCTCGGGCTACTAATAACGGCGGGCACCATTACACTCTTTGTTTTCCTCAGCTGGCTCGTTCTGTTTCCCTTTCGAGGTCTTCCCTTCCTGGGGAACTACGCCCGGTTTTTTGGGAAAAACCCTGTTGTTCACGTGTTGCTGGTAGCGACTTTTTCAGTTTATTTTTTCCTCTATTTTACTTCGGCCCGTAAAGCCAAAACCAGTGCTAAAGTTGCCTTAAGCTCCATCAAAAGCAACGTTTTAAACGTAATTGGTGCCTTATTGATAGCTGGGGCAACAGTGGAGTTGCTACCCGAAGAGCTGGTTGGTGAACTGCTGGGTCAGCAGGCGGGAATCACAGCAGTGTTTGCCGGCCTGGGGATTGGGGCTTTTCTGCCCGCCTGTCCTTTTGTTAGTTATCCAATTATAGCTGCTTTATACAGTAGCGGGGCCAGCTTCTCCGGGGGGATGGCAATGCTCTTCAGTTCAGGTCTCGTCTTTGCCTGCAACCTCTCCGGCGACCTAATCCACTTTGACGGCAAAATAATGTCTCTTCGAGTTGGCCTGGCTTTTACAGGCGCATCCCTGGCCTCTTTCGCAGTCTATTTCAGCGGAATTAGTCTTTAAAAACTGGAGGTAATTTATTAATGAAGGATTTTTTAGCCTTTAAACTGGAAGAGTGTTTTATGCTCATCATAGCGTTTCTGCTCTATTTCGTTCTCTGGCTTGTTTCGCCCGACAGAGCCTACAGCGCCCTGCTTCAGGGCTGGAACGAAATCCAGGGCCTTTTTATACCGATACTCGGCGCAGTATTTATTGGTGGTACTATCCAGCTTTTAGTCCAAAAACAGGTCTTAACACACCTGCTTAATCGAAATAACAAACGCTCAATATTTTTTTCTTCGGCTGTCGGGAGTATTCTTCCCCCCTGCCCCTTTATCGCTTACCCGATAATCAAAAGCTTCCATTCCAACGGTATGGGACTGCCGCCGCTGATAGCGATGCTTATTGCCGCCACCCTGGTCGAAATACCGCAAATTTTTGCCGGCTTGGCTGTCTTTAGTCCACAGATAGTTGGAATAAGAATTTCTTTTGCTCTAATAGCCACAATAGCCGTTGCTTTAGGTTTTAACTATTTCTATCTGCTTTACCAATCTCTTCAGTCGACAAAAGCATAAAACACGCTCACAGCGGACGGGTTGGCTCAACCCGGGGACCGCCGTCCGGCTGTTCAGTGACCTCGGCCTCGACGCCGTAAACAGCAGCAACTGAATCGGGAGTAATAACCTCCGGACCGCCTACCGAATGAACAGCCCCGTTGTTCAGAAGAATAAATTTGTCGCAGTAGCGGCCGGCAAGTGTTAACTCGTGCATTGCCGCAAGCACAATTCGATCCTTCCCGGACCGGGCTCGAACGGTTTCCATAACTTCCATCTGATGCTTGAGGTCCAGGTTGGCAGTGGGTTCATCCAGCAGAAGGAGATCCGGTTTTTGAACCAGCGCCCGCGCAAGCAGAACTTTCTGCTGTTGACCGCCGCTTAACTCGTGATAAAGCCGCCCCGCCAGGTCGGTCAGTTGAAGCTCGCCGAGCGTCCGGGCCGTCTTCTCCCGATCACCTGCAGATGGACGCCAGCCGGAGAGCGGGCGCCGTCCGTCGAGAACAAAATCAAATACAGTTGTTTCAAAAGGTCGTCGCTCTTTCTGAGGCACAAGAGCAACCTGGCGGGCTCGCTCCGCCCGCTCCAGGGCCTGCAAACTCTCCCCGGCCAGCTGTAATTTTTCAGCTTCAGGAGTCAATATCCCGGCGAGAGACTCGAGCAGGGTTGTCTTGCCCGAACCATTGGGACCAAGAAGTGCCACCACTTCACCGCCCGAAATTTCCAGGGAAATATTATCAAGAACCGGATGTTTACCGTAAGCAAAATTAAGTTCCTTTATTTTTAACCCCATCGATAACCCCGCCGGCGAAGAACAAGATAGAGGAAGAGGGGCGCTCCTAAAAATGAAGTTAAAATACCGACGGGGAGAACAATAGGCGCAAAAAGAGTGCGGGCCGCCGTGTCGGCAGCCAGAAGCAGCAGAGCACCTACAGGGACGGAGAAGAGAAACACGCCGCGTTCGCCGGTACCAAGCAGTAGTCGACTTATGTGCGGAGCAACCAGGCCAACAAATCCAATCACGCCGACAAAAGAAATAATAACCGAGGTAAGCAGCGCTGCGGCAAGCAGGCCGCCAACACGCAGACGTTCAACTGGAACTCCCAGGCTCAGGGCGGAGTTTTCGCCGGCGCCAAGGAGCGAATAATCCCAGGAGTGATACAAAAAATAGCCCAGCAAGGGAAAAAAGGTCAGGACCATAATCGCAATTTCCGTCCAGGTCGCCCGGGAGAGGTCACCAAAGGTCCAGAAAACTATCGCAGCCAGCTCAACGTCATCGGCAAAATACTGGAGCGCTGTAGTGCCGGCAGTGAAAAGCGAGCCCAGAGCCACGCCCGTTAAAATCATGGTTGCCGGTGTTATGCCCCGATACCTGACCAGGCCCAGTAGTAACAGGGCAGCCAGAAGCGCGCTTGTAAAGGCAGCCGTCGTCAGCGTATAAAACTCGTTGCCGGGCAGCATGACAATCGAAAAGGCCGACCCAAAGGCTGCCGCCTGGGCCACGCCAAGAGTGAAAGGAGAGCCGAGCGGATTCTTTAGTATACACTGCATTACCGAACCGGCAACGGCAAGTCCACCACCGGCCAGCAGCGCTACAAGAACTCGAGGCAAGCGAATCTGGCGGACAATAGTCACAGCGGTGGCCGAACCGTTGCCGGCCAGGCCAGCCAGAGCCTGACCAGGTGTTAACCCCGAAGCTCCGACAAGCAGAGCCAATACTACAAGCAACAAAAGCAAGATGCAACAGACAAACAGCCAGACTACTCGCCCACGACTGTTTTGCTCGTAGTGATCCAGACACTGCTGAACCGCTTCTGCTTTAGCTGTTTCCGTTTTCAAAATTCAAGCTCTCCATAGCTGCCATAAATTTCTGCCATCTTTTCGTAGAGATTTTTGTCGTGAAACTTTTCATACACTTCGTCAGCTCGTTCCAGAAACGACTCGCGATCAAGTTTCTCCGGATAAAGGACTGAGGCGACGTAATAGGAGTTGATCAACACCGTTTCAAAATTAACGTGATAGGAGGCGTGTGGATGAAGACCGAAGGTTTTCCCCTCCCGGAAAGCGGATAGTTGTAAATAGGTAGGATGGCGCCGCAAGTCTTCTTTGATTAAATCAAGGTTAAGCAGATCAAGAAAAATGTACTCGGGATCGGCACTGAGTAAAAACTCCCGACTGAACTCAACGTGACCCAACCGGACGTTAGAAAAATTTTCTTGAACCACGTCCCGCCCGCCCACAAATTCAGCCAGTGGACAGGGCACCCGGGCAGCAGCCAGACCGTGAGCGCCGCGGTAAGAAGTGCCACCAATAAATATTTTTGGTGCCTCGCCGGCGACTTCGGCGGCTAAACTTTCAAGTTCCTCAACTGAAGTCTCTATAAATTCAATTATGTCCGTAGCCCGGTTCTCTTTGTCCAGCACTTCTCCCAGCAAACGCAGTGTCCGACGGAGCTGATCTCGTTTTTCAGCCAGGTCTGTAAATTTAAAAACCAGAACGGGAATCTCAAGCCGTTCCTGAAGACGCCGCACCTCATCACAATCACCGGAATATAAAATTAGGTCAGGATCGCGGGACGCTATCAGCTCCAGATCTCCCCCTTGCGCCGGACCCGCCGGAGGTTTTCGGCGTAATTCCGGGTTGGCTAATTGATAGGGCTGACGATATTTATCCGACTCCCGTTCTATTTCTTCCACGCCAACCAACCGGTCAACTGCATCAAAATAAGCCAGCTTTCGCACCATCCCAGGCCCAAGGGCAAGCAACCGTTCAGGTTGATTAGGTATTTTCACTTCCCGACCTGCCATGTCCTCAACCATTTGACCGGCAGAGACTGGGGAAACTATCAAAATTAAGGCCAACACAAATACCGACAGGTTAATTAAACCCTTCCCGAAGTCTGATGCTCTCTCCTTCCCCCTGAGCTTCTTTTCCTCAGAGAAAGGAAAACTTTTCTGGTCGGACCTAATCAAGTTTTGCAATGGTAAGTCGAGACGGTTTGTTGGAGTTTTCATACGTGTGGCTGCCGGTCACCGAAAAGCCACTTGCCGCAAAAAGCTGTTCCCACTCCTGGCCGCTGCGCAGGCGTGAGGCGTAGTCCTCTCCCTTCAACGAGTGATCGAAATCAAAGAGGAGGACGTGAGGATCGCCGCGGGACTCGGAGCCGTAGTGGAAGTGCTTGCTTAACAGGTAGCCGCCGGGCTTCAGGCAACGGCGGATACTTTCCAGGCTATTTTTCAGTTTAGCCTCCGGTTTATAGAAGACGTTCGAAGCGAAGACAAAGTCGTATTCATTTTTTACGGAGAGACTGGTAAAGTCGCCGGCAAAGGTATCAATGCGCTCAGGGTTCAAAAAGTGGTCGAGGAACGGGGCGGTCTGGTTCACAACCACTTCCGGATGATCCAATACCTCTGCTTCCAGCTCAGGGTAAAGCTCCAGGAAGGAAAGCGCATAAAGACCGTGTCCGCCGCCGAGGTCCAGAAGCCTACCACTTAACGCCGGCAGGTCGCCGCGGCGGAACAGCTCCACGGTTTCCTGCAGGTCACCGCGCAGAGTTGCTTCCGCCATCGCCAGGTTGAAAGACTCCTCAAAAATTGGTTTGGCGTCGCGGGAAGGCGGCTCCCCCTGGAAAGACTCCTTCAACCTGCAGTTAAAAAGCTCCAGCTTGGTTTTGCGGAGCTTGAGCAGATGACCCTGGTAGAAAAGATTTTCCGGTGCAAGGAAGGGCCGGCCAAAATCAGATAACTTGTACTGCTCGGCCTCACTTATAAAAATATCAAGCTCGGTTAGTGTGTAACAAAGGCGCTCTATTAAAGCTGGCTCAACCTGGAGTGTAAAAGCCACCTTGTCGACCGAATTCCACTCTGTCAATAAATCGAAAAATTTGGTCTCTATCCCCTGAACAAGTAAGACCAGAGCACGGTAACTACGGCATAAACGATCAAATCGATCGGTGTCAGACGGAGGATACCGCCATAGCTTTCTAATCTCCCGGGGATAACGTTTTCCCAGCTCCCGGCGCAACTTAACCCCGCCGCTCATGCTGTCAGCCTCCTCAAAAATTAAAAGTCACTTCCCGCAACGGGGAGAATTGTAACACATTTTTTAAAAGAGTGTTACTTTAAGAGGAGGTTAGCTTACACAACACATATCGCCCCTCAAAGACATGCAGAAAGAGAGGCCACCGTAGATTACACCGGCCGGTCAAATCAACAGCAGCAGGTGTCTTCGCCACTTTTGAGTGAATCAAGTCGCTCTCGGGCAGCCTTGAGTTCGTTCTCAAGGTCGGCAATGTAATCTTCGAGCATGCCTACCCGCTCCTCATCGGTAAAAAATCGCCGGCGAACATTTCGCTGACCGTCCGAGCAGGAGCAAAGATTTCTAACGTCTGAACAACAACACATAACAATCACCTCACGAAAGATTTAGTAACTTCAAAATTTTTGGTCCCGTTTTAAAAACACTATGTATCCCCCAATACACCGATACTCCCAGACAAATTTACCCGTTCACCCATCGCCCTTTCGCCCGCTCGATAGTTTGCGCCCTGCGCTCTGCGCCCCGCTCCCCGCGGTAACGACAACCTATTACTGATTACCGGTTTCTATCCGGCTCATAATCTCATCCACCAGGTCAGCCGTTCGAGTCAACGGACCCCGCCAGGCAAGCAAACGATCCTCGCCCGCTGCCGTCAGACAGTAAGTCCGTTTAGCCGGTCCCTTCCCTTCGGTCTCCCACTCAGACTCAACCAGATCCTCGTCCTCAAGGTTACGCAATAAACGGTAAACCCCTCCCGGTTCGGCCCCCTCGATGCCCAGTTCCTGCAGCTCTTCGATAATCGCATAACCGTGCAGGGATTGCTCCGAAAGAAGCATTAAAACAGCCGGTTTCTTCAGCCGACTTGTCGGCGATGGACAACAGCAGTTGGCTTTACCATGACATCTGCTTTCATTAGCACACATGTCTTTTTACCTCCTTACAAGAATTCGTTTCTATATGTGAACTACATATATATTTTAAATGTAATTCGTCCCGCTGTCAAATCTTTTTCTTATCGGAGGATAAAATAATTTAGACAGGTAAGAGAGATTCGGGAAAAGGGAAAACCAGCTCAAGATATAAAGACTATAAAAATCCTTTGCTCACCTGGCGTGGTTAACGGGGGGCGTGTCAGGGCGGGATAATTCGCTGAAGCGGGAACGCAGCCGCCGGCGCTGCTCCTCGTCTAAAATATCGCGCATTTCAGAAAAATGTTGACTGGAAAGATCGCGCCAGTTTTCGCGCGCTTCACGAAGCTGACGCCGGCTTTCTTCAATCGCCGGCGTGTCGGGACGGTCAGCTAGCAGCAAATCAAGCTTTTTTCTGCGCTGACGCGAAATCTCAGCGCGAACTTCTTGCGCCTTTTGTTTAAATTTTTCCATCCGGGGCTCAATCTCATCCCACTGCTCCGCGGTCAACTCAAGCTCTTCCTTCAAGAAACGCCGGGGATCGGGACGGTCAGTGCGACGATGCGAACCACGACCGCTCCAGGGCCCCAGGTAGAAACCAATAAATAAAACAAAGGCCAGGTTTAATCCGATTGAAAAGTAAAGCAGATACGGTTTAATTTTTTTCCACATCATTCCTCAACTCCCTGGTTGTTATCTTCAGATAATGAAAAATAATAAACAGCCAGAGGATCATCTTCAGGTTCCGGCAAACCAAAAAATTCTCCGGCCATCATCGTTTCTTCTTCAGCAATGGCTTCTTGCTCGAATTGCAGCACTAATTGCCGGCTGCCAAGTAGTCCAACCAGCAGCCCCAGCAGTAGACTGGCAGCCACCGCCAGGCGGAAAAGTGGCGTCGGGCGCTGCCGAGCAGCTCCAAACCCAGCTCTGGTAACCGTTTTTTCAACAAACCGATCAGGCACAGACGGGATGGGATCGGAAGACGAGATGATGGCATTCAGACGCTTCCTCTCCTCCAACAGCTTCCGACAATCAACACAATCTTCGAGGTGACGCTCCAGCTTATTGATGCGCCCGGTCGGAAGCTCACCGTCCAGGTAAAAATCAAGCTTATCTTCCACATGTGAACAATTCATCCTTTTAACCTCCGTCACTAATTAACGACAATTAAGCCTTAAACCCCCGAATTATTTTCTTCATTCACAGTTAATTTTTGGCGTAATTGCTCGCGCCCCCGGGCCAGCAGTCTTTCCGCTCCTTTCTCACTGGTCTCCAGGGTCGCCGCTATCTCGGTATATCCATAGTCCTCGTAATAGCGGAGATAGAGAGCTGTTTTTTGGCGGCGCGGTAACTCGTCAATTGCTTTTTGAACTCGTTTCGTCTCTTCCTCAGCAATAAAACCGTCCAGAGGAGACGGACTACAGGAAGGGTTAACCCCCTGTTTTGCCGGTTCAATGTAGACTGGTTTCTTTTTGTCCCAGCGATCGTAACAAAGACGTGTAACTACGCGTGTAAGGTAGGTGTTAAACTGCGCTGAAGGCTTGTAAGAATCGGCGTTTCGCAGAATTTTAAGAAAGGCTTCCTGGGCCACATCCTCGGCTTCCCCGGGGTCGCGCAGAAGACGGTAAGCCAGACCCCAGGCGAGCTGCTGATGTCGACGGATCAACTCTCCAAAAGCCTCACTGTCACCATTGCTGGCCCGCTGCATCAATTTTTGGTCGACGTCCATAATTATTTCACCGCGACCCTGGCAGTTATTTCATTTTCTTTTCCCGCCAACCTCTCTCTGGCCGGTATGGCGTAATTACAGCGGTTGCGGATGGCGATCTAATCCCCCAGATAAAACCGACCGGAAGACTCTCCTGCTGGTCAGAAGTCAACACGTCCTTGACCTCTTTACGGTATTCCAGCCAGGCGAAGTGAAGGTTTTGCTTCTTTTCATATTTTGAACTTAACTGTCTACGAACACGGGTCATGCTCGGATCACCAGCTTCTAACATTTCCTCAAGCTCCACCTGCTCTTTTTGCAAATCAGCACGTAAACCTGCCGCTTTCTTTTCCCACTCTCGCTGGATTTTTCTCAGTTTCTCAACCTGGTCGTCGTCGATACTTAACTCTTCCTCAAGTTTCTCCTTGAACCACGACTGCCTGTCTCGCCCTCGCTTGCGCCTCGCTTCCTCGTCAAAACCACGCCTGGCAAAATGCTCGGCGGTCCCACCCCGGCTCCCCTCGGCCAAAGCCGGACTAATACTCGCCATCGCAAAGAAGCCCGCTACTGCTGACAGGATCACAACTATCAAAATAAATTTTCGCATCACAATTACCTCCTAAAAAATAATTACTAACACTTTTATCATTTTCTGCTACTAATAAACGCCTAACATTACAAAACCCCCGATTTTTTTAATTCTATTGAGTCCCTTTTTTCTATAGTAGAGCGCAATTGATTAGTAGAGCACAATTGATTAGTGCTACCGTTTAAATATCCATAAAATTTACTTAAAGGCTCTCCTAAAAGTCCCCTCTCCCCTGGAGGGAGGGGGTTAGGG
>PWHN01000011.1 GCA_003554945.1 bacterium | reverse complement strand
TTGAAATCTTAGCGCCCAGTCTTGGTCGAAAATGTGACCATAATTCCGGTTTAAAATCAACGTCAAAGTCACTGGATTGTCCAATCAAGTTGGACAATGACGAGCGAATGAAGACCGAAAGACACTGGATTGTCCGGTCAAGCCGGACAATGACGACCTTAAGTCACTAGATTGCCCGGTTGATACCCGCGTCAATTAACAATAGTCCCCACCTGGCCCGCTTTGAGGGGGGGACAAATTGTGATTAGCTGCCCAAACAGGTTCACCCATGACACAAGGTCATGGGAGTCCCCCCTGATTATTGAGCAGATCCAAATCCTCGCTGTTCAGAAGTATTTTCTCGCATTCACTAAAATTGGTAAAGAGATTTATCCAGACTGACATTTTTGAGTTCAAAGATGAAACCAGATGAGAGGATACGAAGCAGTTACGATTTTACAATTAGTCGTGCAACAGTGGTATAAGTCTTGAGTATTTGATAATATCCAAAGATATTTTTGGAGGTGATTATTATGGCAGAACTGGAGCTTTTTTATAAAGGAGAATGTCCTTTCAGCAAAAAGGTGCTGGCGTTTATGGAAGAAGAAGGTATAACTGAGGTGGAGTTAAAGGAAATAAACGAGGACCTGGCGGCTAAGGATAGATTGAAGGAAGTCGGTGGCAAGATTCAGGTGCCGTGTCTGCTGATTGACGGTGAGCCGCTCTATGAATCCGACGACATTATTGATTGGTTAAGAGAAAGTATTTAATTAAAAAGTAGAATGGACTGATCTATCTTGATGGAAGCTCTTATTGGTCTGATTGAAACCTATCATATACCGGTTGAACTGCCGTCGATGGAGTTGATGATGGCGGGAGATTTTATCATTATTATAATTTACGCCGCGTTGATGGGATTGCTTGCCGCCCGCCTGAAACAGCCAACAATTATTGCTTACATTATAACCGGACTAATTTTGGGGCCGGCGGTAATTGGTTTTGTGGAGCCGGGTGAATTAACGCATACGATGGCGGAGCTGGGGCTGGCCTTTCTGCTCTTCTTGATAGGAATTGAAATGCGGGTTGACGAGGTAAAGCATATTCTCAAGCCGCTGCTTAAAATTTCGGTTCTTTTGATGATCTTAATTTCCTCAATTGGATTTTTAACATCAATTGGTCTCGGTTTTAGCACATCGGAAGCCATAATTATCGGTCTAGCGGTAATGTACAGCTCGACGGCCGTGACGATAAAAATGTTAAACGACAAAGGAACCGCCACCAGCCTGCACGGGAAAATTGACATTGGTATTCTGTTATTTGAGGACATCGTGGTAGTTATTATTTTGACTGTGCTGGCTGCCGGGCAACCCGAAAGTGTAATGGACGTGGCCTCGACTTTAGGCATGGTTTTTGGATTGGTTAGTATGATTGCCATTTTTGCCGCGATCGGATCGTTGTATTTTCTTCCGCCCCTGTTTAGATTTATTGCTAACAATCAAAAAATCTTTTTCCTGGTTTCTATTGCCTGGTTCTTTCTTTTTGTCCTGGTTTCCCACGAGCTGGGAATGTCAATTGAAATGGGCGCCTTTCTCGCCGGGTTAGCTATTGCCCAGATGCCTTACAGTGAGGAACTGGAGGCCAGGGTATCTCCGTTGACCGACCTGTTTATACTGGTATTTTTCGTCTCCGTTGGTCTGGAGCTCGATACCAGAGCACTGCTGACTTACTGGAGGGAAGCGCTAATAGCTTCAGTTGTACTGATGGTTGCTAAGTTCCTGATCTATGTGATTCTCATCAGCTGGCAAAAATTTGACCCAGAGACGGTATTCCGGGGCAGCATAAACATGGTCCAGGTGAGTGAATTTGGCCTGATTGTTGGTTCTGTTGCAGTAGCCGGTGGTTTTGTTGATTCGGCGATATTAGGTTTTTTGACGATTATTGCTCTGATAACGATGAGCATCTCGGTCTATTTTATCCAATACAATCGAGATTTGTACGAGTTTGTGAAGCCCTGGTTTGACAGATTAACCGGCGGAGCAATAGAAAAGCCACCGACGGAGGATCTTTGCAATCACGCTGTAATCGTCGGATTTGATGAAATCGCTCGGCGGGTCGTATTGCTATTAGAGGACAAATACGATGATATTGTTGTCATTGATCGTAACATTGAAGAAGACGAGGCAATCGAGCGCTCCGGGTTTGAAGCAGTATTTGGTGACGCTAAATATCATAAGATAAGGAAGGCAGCCGGGCTTGAGCGAGCCGACTTTGTCTTTTCTTCATCCGACCAGCGAGAAATAAATGAGATGCTTGTCGAGGAGGCTCGTGACGGAGCTACTGTACTTGCAGAGGCGCGAACTGAAAAAGATGCCGTCCATTTGTATAAACGGGGCGTCGACTACGTAGTTCTGGCGCCGCAGCTCGCAGCCGACCAGTTGAAGCGCTATCTGACGGCTTACATCAAGGAACCGGTTAATTTTGAAAAAATTGTAGAAGCTGATCTTGAACTACTGCGGTCAGATGCACTATTTCCAACTGTGCGACCGCACTGGAGCAGTTAAATGGCTGATTTACTGTCTATAATCTCGCTGATGTTTCTTATAGCGGCGCCCTTTTTATTGCTTGCCAAAATCTTTAGTGTGTCGACGGCGCCGGCATTAATTGTAGCCGGTCTGGTGGTTGGTTATTTTGTTGAAGAGGCGATTATGCTGGATATAGCTCGACTGGGGATTGCACTGCTGGTGTTTACTTCCACCGTCCGTCTACAGACTAAAGACTTTCATACTGAGGTGACTGACCCGGAGCTGGCTGCTGTGGGACAGCTGCTGGCGGTGGTCTTTATTGGTTTTAGCGCCGGTTTGATTATCGGCTATCCGCCGGGACAGGCGATATTTATTGGGTTGACAGCTTCAATGTCCTCTTCGCTCATGGGATCAACTCTATTTTATACTCGCTATATGGATTACGTTCACGATTGGCTTTCGGAGACAATCCACTCAATCCAGGATTTTATTGCTCTGTTCTTATTAATGGTCGTAGCAGCCGGTACTTTTCAAATTAGCACTGTTGCCGAACACCTTGGATACGGAGTGATACTGCTTGTGTTCGCAACTATAATCAACCGCTATTTGTATGATTTAATAGGTAAATTCGCCCGCCACTCAAGTGAAATTATGTTAATTATGACCGTGGCTATTCTGCTGTTTTTTCTCGGCTCAGCGCAGTTGATGGGAACATCTATCGTTGTGGGAGCTTTTGCCGCCGGGGTGGCTATTAATTATCGGCCGGTAAAATATTCAGAAGTGATTAACAGCCTGGAATCGATTAATGATTTCTTTGTAGCTATCTTTTTTATTACAATCGGCGCATTAGTGACAATGCCTTCTAGAGAAGTGGTGAGTTTGACAATTTTACTGGTAGTGATAGCGGTTGTAGTTAAGCCAATGGTTATGATTTGGATCTTAAATTCAAAAGATTATGAGCGTCGAACGGCCACATTAACCGGATTAAATCTCGATCAGGTGGGAGAATTTGCCTTAATTTTTGTAATCGAGGCTTTAATTCTCGGGCTAATCATACCGGAAATTTTTGAAGCCGTTATCCTTGCCGCAGCAATTACGTTGATTACAACCAGCTTTACCCGTTACTACAACGAACAGATTTTTCGAATACTTGCGTTTCTTGGATTAGTTGGAGATCATGGCAAGAAACTTAAAAAATATAGTTTTGTTCCGGCTGAGCTTAAAAATCACATAGTAATTGTTGGTTACGGCGATTTTGCTCGCCGTTTGGTCGAACTCTGTAATGAATATGATGTGAAATACGTTGTTATCGAGAGTAGCCCCTGGAAAATTGACGAGTTAAAAGAGAAAAGTAAAGCCTTTGTTTTTGGGGATGTGTTTGAACCGGACACCCGTGAGCTGGCTAATTTTTCAGAGGCTGACCTGGTCGTTTCGACGGTAGATTTTTGGGCGATCAGTGACGAGCTGGTTCGCTATTCTGATCAGCTCAAGGTAATATTGCGCACAAAAGACCGTCGGCGTGCGCATGAGTTGCTGGATCGGGGAGCCTACTACGTGGCGGTTTCTGATCTGCTCGCCGCCGATCACCTCGAGGAACTGTTTCATTCACTGGTTGACGACGAGAAAGACCTGGAAGCACTGTGGGAACGTTCCGCAGAAATGCTTGGTAAAGAAGTATAGTACTTGTCTTCCCCCCTCGAAGGGGGGAAAGACAAAGGGGGGGAATGGATTGCGGGTCGTAGCCCGCAATGACGATCGTTGGATCAAGCCCTGGGACGTCATACGTTCCCACAATTACCCGAGGGGCGCTAACCAGTTACGAAAATTGACAGTTAATACTATGTATAGTATCTTTTGAGTGGTGATTAAAAATGGATAACGCTGTGCTGGCTCGGGAGCATGGAGCATTGATAAAACAACTAACTTCCTCTGCAAGATGTAGGCGGGAATTACTGAATCTTTGTAAGGACTATAAAGTTTCTCTGCTGTTGGTTTTTGGATCATTTGCCCGGCGGGAAAATCATTCGTACAGTGACCTGGACTTAGCTTATCAGAGAGAAAACCGGTTTTCGTTTGATGAAAGATATGAATTTCTCAGCAAATTACGTGAATTATTAGACGTTGATTATCAGTATATTGACCTGATCTGGCTCAACGGAGCAGACCCACTGCACCTAAAAAAAATAGTTGAGGATGCGCTCTTGTTAGCCGGGAAAAAAGATACATTCAAAGAATTTGCACGTATGGCCTTCCACCGGTATAGTGATTATAAACCGTATCTGGAACGAGAAAAAACTGCCAACCACAGGCGAATACAAAGGTTGAAAACTACATGATTGATTCGGAGTTAGTCAATCGAAAGATATCCTTGATTATTGACGACATCGAAAAACTGTCCGAGTGGAAAGAGATCACAAAAGAGGACTATCTTGCTGATCTCGAGTATCGCTTAAAAACCGAGCGATTACTTGAGCGTATTATTAACCGTTTAATCGACCTTAATTACCATATTGTGACCGAAGAGATTTCACGCCAACCCAAAGATTATTATGAATCCTTCATACTGTTGACACAGACGGGCTTTTACGATTCCGAACAAGCTGAACACTGGGCTCAATTGGCCGGTCTTCGCAATCGTCTTGCCCATGAATACAATGATCTGAAAGATAATCATGTGTATGATGCCTACCAGAGTCTGTTATCCGAGCTTCCTCCATTGTTGGAAAAACTTCAAACTGAATTTGGTGAATTAGAGCAGGATAAAGAAGCCGAGCGGAAGCAATTGTAAGGTAAAGACAAAGTAAACGAGTCGGGTGTAAATTTTGATTGTAAAAAACCGAGGCTAAATTAGTTCTTGATTTTTACCAGGAAATGGCTTGTGGCGAACTGTTTTCCCAGCCAGCGAACGACGGGGAGGGAGAGGAGCAGGAGAGCGAGCCCGCCAATGAAGCCGGTTAGCTCCGGCGGTAGAGGGAAAAGTTGAAATTGCCGGGTAAGATAGTAGCCGGCGAGCACCCCGGCTAAAAAGCAGAGCATGGGGAGGAGAAAGAACAGAGCGCCGACGCCCCAGAGGATTTCATCTTCCGGTTCAATTTCTACTGTATCGCCGGGAGATAAATCGAGGTTCGCCGGAAGTTCTGCTTTTATTTCGGATTTGTCCCCCCGGGAAGTGCAAGCGAGTGATTCGCAGTCTTCACAGCCGGGAGCCGAAGTGCAGGTGAGACGGACGGTGGAACCGGAAATTTCTTTCACAATTGCTTCGGGCAAAATGTTCACTCCTTAAAACCATGTTGCGGGTTGCAAGTCGCGGGGTAGCACCTAAAACTGAAAACTGGAAACTTTAAACTATAAACCGAAGATCTTAAAATGGATTGCGGATCGTAGTCCGCAATGACGAGCGTTAGATCAAGCCCTGGGACGTCATTCGTTCCCCGGGACGTCATACGTTACCGTAATGACAGTGAAAGCGCTAACCCGGACACTCTTAAGCCCTGTCAAGGACTTTTTTAAGGAAGAGCCACTCCCAGTTTGCAATTCACGACAGAATAACTGTCGTGAATTGTCCGTCCGGAGGACAGCCGTTTATAGGCTTCTTGTTGGGTATTAAACAAAATATTATTATTGCAGTTATTTCCACAGACTGTAACTTACCAGTTGTTCTGTAAACGGCTGGGTTAACCCCGCCCATTTGACGAATGGGCGGCCCTTTGGGCGGCCTATGCATAGGGTTCATGCATAGGCCGGGCTAAACAATTACAATCCAAGGTTAAGCAAAAAACAGAACTTTCTAACGTAAATAAATTCTTTTGAAATCTTACGAATAACCTGCCGATAATCCTTCCCTGGCAGGATGATTTTAACTTTTCTTTTTTCTCTTTTTTCTTTTCTCTATACGAGACGAGCCCGTCATACGGTTCATACGCTCTTTTCTATACTATTACACTCGAAAAGTCACCTCCATCCTGCCTGCCCTGCGGGCTCTTTTATGCACAATCCCATAAACTGAAAACAGGAGGTCATACTATGACCAAATGGAACCTCGCTGAGTTCCAAAACTTTATCCACAAAACTTTCAGTGGACTTAAAAGAACCCTCGGGCGTCAGCAGGACGGAAGAGACTCCTCTTCTAACTGTATCGACGCCTCTCAAATTGCTTCCAGCTTATTCTTCCAGATCGTCCTTGGCATTAACTCTATCCATCAACTTGACCAGTGGCTTCGACAAAATATCGCCGGTTTCCTGCTTAACACAAACAACTCTCAGCCTGCCGGCTCTGATTCGACTATCCTTCAAGCGGCTGACGGCTGGAACATCGATGATATCCGCAATTCTGCACGTGCCCTCATCGATCAGCTCTCTTCCCTCGGTCGGCTCACTTTCCCACATGGTGACTCCAAAACCATCCGTCCGGCTATCCTGGACGGCAGCTCTTTCGGTGACCACTGGTTCAGTGTCCTGACTCTCTGCGGTGAAAACGTCCAGGCTCCACTTGACCTTGAACCCTATTCAAATATGGGCAAAGAAAGATCGGCCGGCTTCCGCATCCTGCAACGCCTCAAAATGTCTTCGCAATCTCTACCCTTCACTCACCTGCTGCTTGATGGTCTGTATATGAACACTAACATCTTCCTCAAAGGTCTGGAAATGGGCTTTGACCCCCTGGTCAAAACCACTGAGAAAACTCTCTCCTGCGCCCGTCAGCTTCAGCAGGATTTTGACAACTACTTCAACGCTGAATCCCTGCCAGAGCATTTATCCGTTATCAAAGGTTTCGACCGTGAACGTGGTTTCAAGTTCAAGGCCCTTCAAAACAACTGTATCGCCTGGCATGGATTCACTCTCAACGGCCTTCAACTTGAAATCACTTATACCTCTGGCCACAGAAAAGGAAAAACTGCAACTTTCTGGGTCTTTACCACTGACACTGACCTTTCGGCTCAACAGCTCCGACTTCTGGCTCATAAACGCTGGGCTATCGAAAACAATGAGTTCAAACAACTCAATGAACTGGTCGGCTCAAAATCAGCTTATATACAATCTCAGAAAAAGAAGCACGCAATCCTTTTCTGGCAGATGGTTGGCCTGGCGCTCTTCCAGGCTTTTAAATGCCACTGCCAGCATCTTGTAGAGAAGATGAAATGTGGCCATACAATGACAAAAAAGTTCCTGATAGAGAAAATCAAAATGTAAACTTACCGGTTCATGTTTGCCGGCAAATCCCCTCCGACTATTTTATGAACTTCTCTCTTTACTGATTTTAATCTATGGTCCGCTAGTTTTCGTCCTCCTGTTTTCGCACAATTTATCAGCCTTCTTCTGGGGAAAGGGGCCACTGCGTCCTTTCCTCGGTCGCATCTGTTAGCTACAATTCGTTAGAAAGTTGTGGCAAAAAAATAGGACCGCGGGCAACAATTTTGGTCTCAAAATAGTGCACGGGAAAATGGAGACCGGGCTCTCAAGCAGGTCCATTGAATTATAACTAACAATTTTACCTCTTTAAAAAAAGAAAGTGCTAAAAAAAGAAAATAAGAAATAATTTGCCATCTTCCCGCCAAGCTTTCCCCAATAATGATTGTTTGCGGGCAAAAAAATCTTACAAATAAAAGTCTGCTGAAAGTTAGATAGTTAAGTAAAAACTTAATCACATTGGGAATAACATATAACTAATTAAATCTGATTTTAGATAATACACCCTCAAACAGAGTATTTAACGTTGTTGACGAGATTTGGGAAGACAAAGTGTCATTATCATCGAGAACAGAACTGATATAGTTAAGTTGTAACTTAACTATATCTGATATAAGTTAGCATTTTTGTGGGGCTGGGTAGGATTTTGGGGGGAGCTTAATTTTAGGCTTGTGGATTAAAAGTTGGTGGGTTGTGGGGGTGGGGCTTGATTACTTGTATGCGATTGCGTCGGTGGGGCACTTTTCGACGCCAGGGTCGCAGGTGTCGGTTTTCTCGTGGTTGACGACCGCGAGATCATCCTCCATTTCAACGCCGTCACAAAGTTTGGCGCAGAGGGTACAGGCGATGCAGGCAACTTCACAGGCCTGGCGAGCGGTGGCGCCGTCGTCGTGGGATTTGCACCAGACGAACAGACTGCGTTCAACAGGATGAATTTCAATCAGGTCACGGGGACAGGCCTCCACACAGGCACCGCAGGCGGTGCAATTCTCTTCTATAACTTCGGGTAGACGATTTTCATTCATTCGAATAGCTTCAAAATCGCAGACATCGACACAGTCACCAAAACCGAGACAGCCGTAGCTGCAGACTTTCCCTCCGGTGCCGACCAAATTAGCTGCTTCGCAGGTTTCTATGCCTTTATATTCTCCGGCGGATTTTGCTTCTTCCTTACCGCCCCGGCAGAGAACTACGGCGACATTTTCTCCAGCCGCTTCCTGCAGTGATATATCCATTAAATCGGCAATTTTTTCATATGTTTCCTCGTCAGCGACCGGGCATTTCGTGGGTTTAATTTTGCCCTCGACTATTGCTTTGGCCATTGCTTCACAACCGGCGTAGCCGCAGGCACCGCAGTCGGCCCCCGGCAGAAGGTCATCGACTTTCTCAACCCGTTCGTCCTGGTCTACTTTCAGGGTCTTGTGGGCAAAGGCCAATCCAAGAGCAAAAAGTGCCCCAAGAATGGCCATGCTAAGTATGGCTATGATGTTCATCAAGTAATCACCTTGTTCACCAACAAAAAATTATCTAAAAAATAACTCAAATCAATATTCGGGTTCTTCCTAAACTTCAAGTCAGGAACCACCAGCTAAAGAGTCATTAACCCGGATTATGCACGAAAAATACTTTTTCGTGCATAATCCACCTCTACGAGGTAGCACTCAAGCTTTATTTGGCAAATAAAGCAAATTAAAATAAGTATGCCAATTTTACAGAGTGTTTTTTCACTCCACATGACAACAGCTTGAGTGCTCGGTTAACCGCGCCTTCAATCGAGATGAT
>PWHN01000023.1 GCA_003554945.1 bacterium | reverse complement strand
TGTATACCTCGGCAGGCATAACGTCGAATTCTTCCTCTTCAAGCGCAAGGAGATATTTTTTCCTGAGGTTAAGTTTTTCCGCCGCCTCAGAAATACTGATGTCGGCCTCTTCTCTTTTTTTGCGAAAAGACTCACCAAAAGAAGAGCTCACAGCTCTTCCCCTACCAGCAGCCGGAGATCAAATTCGGCCAGGGCCTGCTCGATTGGACGTGGGAAACGTAAGTCCTCTTCGTAACTAATTATTTCCAGTCGATAATCACCGCTGTCTACCGACGCACGGGAGATCAGTTCAATCGGTCGAAGCTCTCTACGATCAAGAATAATTTCCGTTTTTTCAAATTCAAGCCGTGGATCGACGTGATTTATTTGAACAAGGAGAGTGTCTCCAAAATCAGTTGTTGTGACGTTTTCCTCCAGATGTTCTTCTGAAACAGCCGCACCTGCCAGTCCAACAAGCGGGAAAAAATCAGCAATCAACCGACGCTGTTCCGCCTCAGTCATTTCCCCTTCTTCGTAACTATTAAGATGCGGATAATGGAGGGCGTATTTATCGGCGGAAAGCAGAACATACTGTTCGCGCTGTTGTCGACCGCGAAGTGTCTGTAGAAATTGTTCCGGATAGCGGTAAGCGACGGTCATTTCAGTTGTGTCAGCGGGATTTTCAATCGGATGACCAAGAGCACGAATATAGACGCTTCCCACGCGGCGAAATTTAACTTCCAGACGGCTGGAGAGTTCTTCCGGAGTATAGGCGCGAGCCGCCGGTGAAATGATTATTAAAATTGTAATCATAAAACAGAGACAAACCGCTGGCCGTTTGATATTACTCAGCCTCCTCAGCCTCGTCATCTGAGAAATATTCTTGAGGATCAACCAGAACTCGCCGGGCCTTACTTCCCCGGTGTGGTCCTACTATACCCTCTTCCGCCATCATGTCAACCATTCGAGCAGCACGATTATATCCGACTCGAAAGCGGCGCTGTATCATAGAAGCAGAAGCTTTGCCGGATTTTACGACAAGTTCCTTGGCGTCATCATAATATTCATCGTCGAAATCCTCATCCAGCTCACCAAGGGTATCAGAACCAAAAATTTCCTCCTCGTCAATATAGCTGGGCTTGAGCTGTTCCTTGACAAAACGGATAATATCTTTAGTTTCATCATCAGAAAGAAAGGCCCCCTGGGCACGCTGAGGATTCGGCGCTGCCGCCGACAGGTAAAGAAGGTCGCCATCACCAAGCAAAGTTTCAGCTCCATTTTGATCGATGACAACACGACTGTCGGTCCCGCTGGAAACACGAAAAGCCAGACGAGCGGGCATATTGGCTTTAATCAATCCGGTGATTACATCGGTTGAAGGACGCTGGGTAGCCAGAATTAAATGTATTCCTACTGCTCTTGCTTTCTGAGCGATCCGGGTTATAGATTGCTCACATTCCTTTTGATTGACCAGCATAAGATCGGCTAATTCGTCGACGATAATAACCAGGTAGGGTATCTTGTCCTCATCTTCCACGGTTTCGTTATAACTGTCAAGGCTTCGACATCCGACCTCCGAGAGAGCAGAATACCGCCTTTCCATCTCCTCTACTGCCCATTGAAGGGCCTGGTTGGCGTCATCAGGATCGTCTATAACTTCAGTCGTAAGATGAGGAAGATCGTCATAGAGTTTTAACTCAACCCGTTTAGGATCAATCAGAATCATTTTCAATTCATCAGGATTAAGCTTGTAGAGTAAGCTACAGATAAGGGAATTAATGCAGACGCTCTTACCGCTACCGGTCGCACCAGCGATTAACAGATGCGGCAGATCGCCGAGATCAACAACAAGAGGCGAACCAAATACATCGAGACCGAATGCAAGCGGGAGAGTTTTAGAACCATTTTGAAATTCAGAAGCTTCAATAACGTCGCGCAGCTTCACCAGGGCACGACGGGGGTTGGGAACTTCAATGCCAACCGCTGATTTTCCAGGAATAGGCGAGACAATACGAACAGACTGGACAGCCAGGCTGAGTTTAATATCATCAGCCCGACTCTGGAATTTATTAACAGAGACACCGGGACCAGGCTCGACTTCATACATGGTCAAAACCGGACCGGGATTGGCTCCAACAACCTCAGCTTCAAAGCCAAATTCGGTGAAGGTCGCTTCGAGTTTGGCGGCCACTTCCTGTTGAGTCTCCTCGTCTGGAATAGCCTCTTCGACATTCCCCGACGACAACAAATCGAGCGGCGGAAACCGGTAATTGCTCATATCAGCAGCGTCGACCCGGGGCCGCTCACTTTTGACTTCTACAGCCTGAGAACCGTTAGCCGCCGCCGGCTTATCCTCTACTGTTTCTCCAGAAGAAGTGGGCTTTTTGCGATCGGCTATGGAGACTACTTTCGTTTTATCCGACTGCGATTCATCAGAAGAAGTGTCTTCTTGACGAGACGGTTCCGATTCTTCTTGAGCTTCGCTCTTTTCCTGCTGCGGAGCCTCAGTAGTCGTTGAGGTAGAACCACTTTCCAGCCGAGGAGTTCTATCAAAGGGCAACAGGGCAAGGACATTTTCTTTAACCTCCCCCTGCAGACGGCCTAACCAGTTGATACCAAGGCCAAAACCTGAAAATAGAAAGTTCCATCCTTTGACAAACAAGCGTCCAATTCCGGCTAACAGCCTCCAGAAACCGGTAAAAGTAGCGCGGATAGAACTTGCAGTCTGAACTGAAGCACCGACAATAAAAAGGAAAGAATAGAAAAGTAGAGACCCGACGTCACCGAGGAGAGGTCTGGAATAGCTAGTAAGGTAAAGACCGATAACACCCCCATGAAGATCCTCGGGAGTACCTGCCAGACTAAGCCCGCCGGTTAAGCTGGTTAGCAGTAAAATCCAGCCCAAAACAACGCTAACCGTAAGATTGGCGGGCTGCTGGCGAATGAACTGCATGGAACCGAGAGCAAGGATGGGAACCAGAAACCAGGAGGCCCAGCCTAAACCCGCGTAGAGGTAAAAAGCCAGATATGCCCCCAGCAGTCCGCCCCAGTTGTTAACGTTCTCGATTGCAGTAGCCGGCGGATCAAAATGGGTAAAAGTGGCCAGAGCTATTAACAAAAAGAGAGCAGCGAAAAGTACAAAGAAGCCCAACAGCTCCAGCCAGCGGTTGTTCTCAGCCATAAAAAATCACCGACAGACGGTAAAGTGTAAAGTTAAAACCTCTCCCAAAAGCCCCCCCTGCAAGGGGGAGAACGCTTTTCGGGAAGGGTTAAATTACCCCGTCTCAGTTTTGAAGTTCTTTATCAGCTTCTATTTTACTGAGTTCGATACCTTTCTCGGTGATGTCGGTACACTTAACCTTGATAACATCGCCAACCTCAACCACGTCAGTAGTCTTTTTAACGTGATAGTCAGCAAGCTCCGAGATGTGAACCAGACCGTCCTGACCGGGAAGAACCTCTACAAAGGCTCCAAAGTCGGTCGTTGAGACGACTTCGCCCTCGTAAATTTTTCCGGGCTGAACCTCTTCGGTACAATTCTCGACCATACGCCTGGCAGCGTCACCAGACTCACCATCTTCGGCGCCAATGTAAACGGTGCCGTCGTCCTCAACGTCGATGGTAGCGCCTGTTTCGTCGATAATCCGACGAATATTTTTGCCACCCGGGCCGATAAGATCACGGATTTTGTCTTTGGGGATATCCATGGTGTAGAGTCGTGGAGCGTGTTTGGAAATATTCGAACGTGGCTCGGGCAGGGTGTTTTTCATGATATCGAGAATCTGCAGTCGAGCACGATTACCACGATCCAGAGCTTCCTCCAGAAGATCACGATCAATTCCCTCGATTTTAATATCCATCTGCAGAGAAGTGATCCCTTTTTCAGTCCCGGCAATCTTAAAGTCCATATCACCAAGATGATCTTCGTCGCCAAGAATGTCGGTAAGAATCTCATAGTTGTCTCCTTCTTTAACCAGCCCCATGGCAATACCGGAAACGTGCCGTTTAATCGGCACCGCAGCGTCCATAAGAGCAAGCGAGGCGGAACAAACCGAGGCCATTGAGCTTGAGCCGTTGGACTCTAAAATTTCAGAGACCACACGAGTTGAATACGGCCACTCTTCTTTTTCAGGAAAGAGCGGTCGTATAGCGCTTTCCGCCATAAGTCCGTGTCCAATTTCACGGCGCCCTGGACCGGTTATGCGGCGGACCTCACCCACTGAAAATGGTGGGAAATTGTAGTGAAGTATAAAACGCTTTTCCCACTCTTCAAACAGGGTATCCACCTGTTGTGTTTCGCGGGGTGTGCCAAGGGTAACAGCGGCGAGGCTCTGAGTTTCCCCACGTGTGAAAAGGCTTGAACCGTGAGGACGGGGAAGATTGTCAACCTCAATGTCAATTGGTCTGATTTCATCAACAGCTCGCCCGTCAATGCGGCGGCCTTCTTCCAGGATAGCAGAGCGAACAACTTCAGCCTCAAGCTCGTTGACAGCACGAGAAAAAGACCGTTCAAGCAGGTCAACTTCTTCTTCGTCGTCTAACTCGTCAAGATCAGCCAAAAATTCTTCTTCAAGCTCCTCTTCGACAGCTTTGAGAGCTTTTTTGCGTTCCTGTTTTGCAGGAGTGAAGACTGCTTCTTCCATCTGAGAACGACCTGCACTCTTAATCCTGTTAATCAGATCTTCATCATATTCTGGAGCATCAAAACCGCTCTGAGGCTTCTGGCACTGACTGACCAGAGCACGCTCAACTTCTATAATCTCCTTAATTTCCTCGTGTGCACGATCGAGGGCGTCCAGTATGACCTGTTCGGAAACCTCGGATGCACTGGCTTCAACCATTGTAATGGCCTCTTCAGTTCCAGCCACAACAAGATCGAGACTAGACTCCCCGAGAGTCTCTTTAGAAGGATTAACTATGAGCTCCCCATCTTGATAACCCATACGAACGGCTCCGAGGGGATTATCAAACGGCGTATCAGCCATCATCAACGTAATAGAAGCACCTATTATTGAGAGCACATTCGGGATGTTCTGCTGTTCGGCACTTAGAACAGTAGTTACGATCTGCACTTCATTTTTATACTCGTCCGGGAACATGGGACGTATGGCTCGATCAGTCAATCGAGCCGAAACAGTTTCATGGTTACTGGGTCTTCCCTCCCGCTTAAAAAAACCACCAGGTATTTTACCGGCGGCGTAAGTCATTTCACGATATTCTACGGTAAGCGGGAAAAAGGGTAAATCCTTTGGGTCGTCAATCCCGGCAGTAGTGAGTAAAACAGTGTCACCGTATTGTATTTCCACAGATCCCTGGGCCTGACGGGCCATTTTACCGCTGCGCAAACAAAGATCTCTTCCACCTACTTCAATTGATGCAGAAAATTCCATTATTTATACTAACCTCCTAAAAATTACCTAACCTTACTAAAATTAATTACAGTCAACGAAACTTACAGATCCAATTCTTTTACAATTTTCTCGTAACGTTCGGGCGCGTTGTTGCGAAGATACTTAAGGTTCTTTTTCCGCTTCTCAACCAGATCGATAAGGCCACGCCGCGCAGCGTAGTCTTTCGGTTGACTCTTCATGTGCTCGGTTAGCTGTTCAATTCGTTCGGTCATCCGAATGATTTGAACTTCGGGAGACCCGGTGTCTTTATTACTAAGCCGAAACTCCTCAATGAGATCTTCGCGTTCAGTTTTAAGACTACTCATTTTCCTACCTCCTTCACTTATGGTGAAAACTCTACTATTGCTTAGTCACAATTGAATTTTCGGGTTGTCCCCTGCCGTCATTGCCCATAGACCATCGTGTCTGGACTTGAGCCGGCGCCGGGGATCAACCGAGCAATTCAGAACCTAAGATCGTCATTGCCCAACTTGATTGGGCAATCCAGTGACTTTGACCTTCGACCGTTAGAAATTCAACGCCACTGGATTCCCGCTTACGCGGGAATGACAACCGAAAAACGGATAAAAATACAGTCACATCTTCGACTGTGACTAAGCTCTAACATTTATTTGCTGGTTGCTTCTCAAAATATTTTTTTGCCTGCTGGACATCTTTATCTATTGCCTTTACAAGTTCCTCGCGACTTTCAAAATCTGTTTCAGGCCGCAGAAATTTTTCAAAGTATACGTGTGTTTGATCGCCAACCATCAAATCTGGTTTGCCGGTAAGTTGATGTACTTCCAGTAGCGGCTCTTCTATACTCTTAAGAGTAGGAGCAACACCAAAATTAGCTACTGCCGGCTGGCGTTCGTTAGTTCCCAGACGGACAATATATATCCCAAAGCGGGGGTGAATTGTATTTAGCAGTCTGAAGTTAACGGTTGGAAAACCAATCCGGTTTCCTATCTTCTTGCCGCTCTGAACCGTTTCAAAAACCGTGTAGGGACGCGTTAAGAGTTCTCGCGCCTTTTCCACCCGCCCCGCCTCGATCAAACTTCTAATCCAGGAACTGCTAATTGTTCTCCCCTCGTGCTTGATCGGGCTGCAGGTGCGAAAATCAAGACCGGCAGACGACGCCAGTTCCTGCAAGCGTGTCGTATCGCCTTGTCTTTTCCGGCCAAACTGGTAATCAAAACCAACTACCAGTCCCTGGGCGTTCAAGCGTTCCAATAAAATATTATGAAAAAACGCCTCAGGAGACATGTCTGCCAATTCCTGATCAAAACGAAGAAAATAGCATTCATCAAATCCCAAACGATTAATGATACGTATTTTATCGCGTTTAGTCAATAAACGCCTTTGCGCGGGGGCAACATTGCAAAAAAATGTCTCCGGTTCAGGATCAAAAGTAAGTACAGCCGGTATAACCTGAAGTTCATCGGCAGTCTTAAGAGCAAGTCTGAGCAGGGTCTGATGGCCGCGGTGTAGACCGTCAAATGTTCCAAGGGCAACTACACGGTCCAGATCATTGGCGGGCTGACTATTTATAAATTGCATTGTTCCGGTGCTAACACCCGCTCAGGCTGCCAGACAGACTCGCCGTTACGGAGATCAGCCAGCATAACGGCAACAAGTTGTTTTTTGTCGTTAAGAACGAGGGCATAATTTTGATCGGGAGAAGATTTTCGCACTATTTGCCCACCGTGACTTACACGACGCAACTGTTCAGAAGTCACTTTTAGGACCGGAAAATGATCAACTGCAGACGCGGGCAAACAAACAGAACTATTCCAGCTCTCTTTATTTTCAAGCCGTACACAATCTTCACGGTTATAAGATCCATATTTGACTCGAATTAATTCGGCCACCACGCCACCTTCAGTCCCCAGCTCGTGTCCCAGGTCACGAGCCAGAGCACGGACATAGAAACCCTGCTTACAGGTCAACTCAAGACTGACAGAAGGAAAACTAAAATCAGTCAGTCTGAGGTCGCAAACTTCAACTTCCCGGGAATTAAGTTCGACCTTTTCGCCGGCGCGCGCAAGATCAGAAGCACGCCGACCACCTATTTTCAGCGCCGAGTAACGGGGCGGACGCTGGCTAATTTTCCCGCTAAATTTATAAAGGATTTCTTGAAACTCATCTTTTGTAGTTAAACCGGTATCAACTGCACGTGTATTACCGTCCAGGTCAAGTGTCTCCGAAACGAGATCAAACCTGATTTTAACCCGGTAGGTTTTAGGTCGTTTTTGAAAATAGTTGATTAACGGCGTTGCACGTCCAAGAAACACCGGTAAGACCCCGGTTGCCAGACGATCCAGCGTTCCACCGTGGCCGGCTTTTAAGCCACCGTAGTAATCCCTGACCTGGTCCACAACCTCCCGGCTGGTAATACCGGCCGGTTTATCAACAGGCAACACAGCGGCTTCAAATTTTTTACTCACTTTTCTTCAGTTCTTCTATAACGGCCTCAAGAACCGTTTCACGTACTTCTGAAATATTACCGTGAAGGGTGGCACCGGCGGCACCGGAGTGGCCTCCACCCCCAAAACTGCTGACAACAGGTAATAGATCAAGCTCAGTTTTTGAACGAAAACTAACCTTGATTTCACCACCCTTACGTTCACAAAATAGAAGGGCCACTTTACTGTCTTCGACCTGGCGGAGATAATTTATAACCTCTTTCAAATCCTCCTCGGATGTCCCTGTGGCATCAAAAAGCGCGTGAGGAACTTCGCTGTAGACAACCCCATCACGACGCTTCAGGTTAGTAAGGACCTCTCCCAGCAACAAGACTGACTCAAGACGCTCTCTCTCATAGATCTGACTGTAGATACGGTATGGCTGAAGCCCCCCGGTTTCAATCAGATCCGCAACAACACGATGAGTTCCAGCAGTGGTATTAGCATGTCGAAAACAACCGGTATCCGTAAGCATACTGGCATACAGGGCCTCGGCAACATCAGCCGAAAGAGGGCAAGAAAAGCTTTCATAGAGATAATATACCAGTTCACCAACGCTGGAAACTTCAGTAGTAACAAGGCGCAAATCAGCCTCGATAGAATTATGGCGGTGGTGATCCATAACAACCAGGCGATCTGCGGACTGCAGATAACCGGACAGAGAACCTGTCCTTTCGAGGTTGCCGCAGTCAATTATGAGCGCGAGATCCGGTGAATGTTGAGGGGGAGAAGTTCTAAAATCAAGCTTTTCGGTTAAAAAGTCAAAAACGCCAGGGGGCGGGTCGGGGTTAACTATTGCAACCTCTTTGCCCAGTTCGGTCAGCAGGCGGTGAAGTGCAAATTGAGAACCCACACAGTCCCCATCGGGACGTTCATGACCGGTAATGACAATTGATTCGCTTGTGTTTATAGTTTTTTTAAAAGATTCAAGTTTCTGAGTCAGTTTGTCTTGCATCGCGTTCGGCCTTCAATTCACTCATTATTTTATTGATTTTCTGTGCTTCTTTTATCGATGTGTCCTCACGAAATCGCAGCTTTGGTATATATTTAAGGGGCAGTGCTTTGGTAATTCCTGCGCGAATTTCCTTCTCATACCGGCGAAGTAGCTTTAAGCTTCCCTCCCGCAGTTTCTCATCTTTTTTGATATGACTTACATAAACCGTAGCCTGACGCATGTCTGGGGTGATATCAACCCTGGTAACAGAAAGCAGCTCCAGCTGATGGTCATCAGGAAGCTCGCTTCTAATAAGTCTGCTTATTACTTCTATCAAATCCGACTCAATCTTCCGTTTTTGACGATGACCCACGATTATACCTCCTGCTAAAGTTTTGCGGTTTCACCGTTCTGAGAACCGATATATTTCTGACATCATTCTCGTGGCCCTCCAGGCCACTTCCGAGGTATAAAGACCTCAAAACAACCCCATCCTGGGGTTTGAGGTCATTATAAATCCGTCAGAAACACATCGGTCCTCAGAACTACTGTTTTTTTAACAAAGTAGGACCCAATCCCTACTTGATCAAAAATAAACGCATAGAGAAAGATAGGTCATGTCTTATTTTCGGATTTATGTATTCTTCAAGGCCCTGGAGGGGCCTGTTTTGAAGAATACATACCTCGGAGTCCCGCTGGAGGCGGGATGAGAATGAGAAAATAAGATAT
>PWHN01000064.1 GCA_003554945.1 bacterium | reverse complement strand
GATTGGCCTCCGGCCAATCTCCGAGGTATATCTGGCAATAATCAGATCATCCAGGATCTATTGCCAGCTATAAATCCGTCAAACACCTTTGAGTAGCCCAATTAAAGCTTATAGCTATTTACCGGTAGCACTAATTAATTGCACTCTAAGATGGCAAAAAGGTTTTCAACAGAGCCGAAAAAGCTAAATATAAGTATTTTAATTGTTTATTTGGGTGGCGTTAAGGCTGTCGAGCGCGAGCCAGATCTGCAGAGCCAAATCAAGTTTACTGCGGCAACCGAAGTCGTACGATTTGCCGGTGCCTGTCAATAGCTGCAGGTGATTGTCGGTGGAGCCAAATGCGTCCTTCGAGATAGCGTTCAAGACGATAGCGTTCAGTTTTTTAGCACGTAATTTTTGGCGAGCCGCGTTGGGATCCAATTCCTGTTGAGCGGCGAAGCCCAGAAAAAATTTGTCAGGAAACTCGGTTTTAAGTGCCGAGATAACATCGGGATTTTTCTCAAGTTCAAGCGATAAATTTTCAGTGCCGGAAGATATTTTGCCGTCTACTTCTTGAGGCCGGTAATCAGCGACGGCGGCCGCGCCAACAAACCCATCCATCTCGGCCAGAAGTTCACGGGAGCTGTTCAACATGTCACGGGCGGTTTCAACTTTTATCGTATTATACAAACAGGCGGGATAATGGCGGGGTAGTTTTGAAGAAATATAATTTATTTCAGCTCCAAGCATTGCAGCGACGCGGGCCAGCGCCTCACCCATGCGACCGCTGGAGCGGTTGGTAAGGTAGCGTATATCATCCCAGGCTTCAAGCGTCGGACCGCCGCTAATCAGTACGGAAAAATTTTTAAGAAGCTGCGGCCAGAGACGAGCTGTGAGCATTTCAACAATATGTTCCGGTTCCGGCAGCCGTCCTTCCCCCTGGCCACCACAGGCGAGACGTCCGGATGACGGTGTAATTATTTTATCTTGATTTTCAACGACAAGACTCTGCAGACGAGAATTTTTCCACATTGTTTCATGCATTGCGGGCGCATAATAAACGGGGCCGTCAAAAGTATAAAGAACTGTGTTAAAAAGGTCATCCGCGGTTGGATTTTCAAGTTGCAACAGCCGGTTCGCGGTCGCCGGAGCGACAAGAATACAATCAGCTTCATCGAGAGCTTCTATGTGCACAATACGATTTAACTGTCGCTGCTGGAGTTTATCATTCAGAACCTCATTGCCGGTCAAGACAGCGGCAGTGCGCGGGGCAAAATAATCAGCTCCCTCGGCCGTGAAAAGAACCTGCACATCGGCTCCCCTATCCTGTAGATGACGGATTATCCGATCAGCTTTACAGGCAGCTATACTGCCGCTAACACCAAGAATTATCTTTTTATTTTTGAGCGGTAACGAGGCGGAGAGAGCGGCGGTCATTATAACTCTGGCAGACCTTTTTTGATTCGATGCAAACGCAACTTTTCAGCGCACCGAATGGATTCTATTTCGGCAACAGCATCATCGACTGTATCATTGACGACGACATAATCATAATTGTGAATGGCCTGCAATTCATCACGAGCATTGGTAAGACGGCGCTCAATTTCTTCTTCAGATTCTGTAGCGCGGGCTCGCAAACGTCTCTCCAGTTCCTCCATATTAGGCGGGACAATAAAGATCATTACAGCGGCGGGATACAGCTTACGAATTTGGTCCCCCCCCTGCACATCAATATCAAGCATGACATCATTATCCCGTTCCAGTTCATTCAGCACAGCCGATCGCGAGGTGCCGTAATACTCGTCGTGGACCCGTGCCCACTCGAGAAACTCATCTGATTCAATCATCGCTTCAAATTTACCCTCATCAACAAAATGATAGTCTACCCCCTCCTCTTCATGCGCTCGTGGCGGGCGAGTGGTGGTAGAAACAGAGAAAACAAGGTCGGGATTATTTTTTAGAAGCTGCCGACAGATGGTCGATTTACCGGCCCCGGAGGGAGCAGAAATAACCAGCAGCAGCGGCGGTTGGGGTTGTGAAAATATATCCTCAGCAGAAAATCCATTTTTTGTGTTCATTCCAAATTCTTCACCTGTTCACGACATTTTTCAAGTTCGGTTTTAATATCAACAGCAAGTTGACTGATCTGCGCGTCATTTCCTTTAGCACCAATTGTATTAACCTCACGCTGAATTTCCTGAAGCAAAAACTCAAGGTTTCGGCCCACGGGATCGGAATTATTAAGGTTTTCCTTAAATTGATTAAGGTGACTGCGAAGCCGGGATAACTCCTCGCTAATATCACATTTCTCAGCATAATTTTCAAGCTCTTTTTTCAGACGATTTTCTTTTTCTTCTCCGACTAATCCCAGAATTGATTCCACAGATTGTAGTATATCTTCCCGGTAACGGGCAAGAGCTTCCGGAACCCGCTCTTCAATTTTATCGGTATAATCACGAATATTTCCGATCCAATCGAGCAGATCACCGGCAATAGTCCGCCCTTCTTCACGCCGCGAGGTAATAAAATTTTCAATTGCTTCGTCGAGCGCTGATTCCAGCAAAACTTCAGCCCGGTCATCATTTTCAGAAACAGTTTTTACCTCTACAACTCCCGGCAGTGCAAGTAGCTCTGTAGCGCTAACCTCAGCAGCTACCAGCTCCTGCTCCGCAGACAACTCAGAAATAATTTCCAAATATCTGGTAACCGCCTCACGATTTAAGTTTGGCTGGTGACGTTCTCGACCCAGTACATTACTTTCTACCTTAACATAAATTGTGCCCCGGTGAATATCGCCGGCAATCCGCTCGATAATTTTTTTCTTGAACCTTGCCTGTTCAAGGTTACATTTAACTTTTTTATGTCTCCGATTTACAGAGGTAATTTCAACGCGAACAAAAGCCTCCCCTTCCTCAGCAATCGCTTCACCGTAACCAGTCATACTCTGCATTTGATAATCACTCTTTAGAAATCAAAGGTCAATTCAGCATAGGTTTTAGTCTGCTCAATCAATTTTTGCGGTTGAAACGGTTTCAAAACGTAATCTTTTAGCCCACAATCCAGATAGGAGACAAGGTCTCTTTCAGTCCAGCGGGGACTTAAAATTCCAACCACAGGATCATCCTGGGCAGAAATCCATTTCTTCAACTCATCATCCGGTTTAAGTTCAAGGTAAACCAGTCCAAACCGCTGTTTTTTTGAAACCTCACGTAAGCTTCCAAAAGAATTAAAACTCATAATGCTGCCTGGCCAACTGGAAGTCAGAATTTCCTTTAAAAAATTCGCCTGCGTGTGATCGTCAACCTGGATTCCCAGTGGTATTTTCATCAGTTACTCGTCCGGGAGCGATTAAATCTGATAATGACATCAACCTCGCCCTGTTTTAATCCAAGTTCCTCAGCAATTTCATCCACGGTATATCCCATCTCCGACATTTCAAGAACTTTTTCCCGACAGGAACGGCGTGCAGAGTTATAACTCTGTTTTTCAGCCTGCTCTGTTTCATGTTTTAATTTTTTTCTTGTCCCCTGAACTCTATCAATCAATTTATTCAACTTATCAATTTTCAGATCAGCAAGCTCGATCACACGACGTAACTCCTCGGTCTTCTCCTCCAGCATCTCAATGTTGTTTGAAGAAACCGCGTTAAACTCAGATAAAAGGCCACTGACCCGATTGGAGAGATTATCTACACTCATCTCTCTTTCCTTGCGCACTCGCCGAAAAAACAGCAGAACAATAACAATTGCAAGCAGAGAGAGAATTATAGAGAAAAAAGCCAGCACAGACCTTCACCTACCTGAGGAAGAAGCTGTATATAAATAAACCATCTCTGAAAAGCTTTCCCCCTCACCTTATTCCTCTCCCCCCAAGGGGAAGGGGACTTCTCGGAGTGGCTCTAAATATATGCCCAAGGAAAATGATGCTTTCGTCAAAATTACTCTTCCGTTCCAGAAAAAATTACTCACGGCGGAGATAATTTTACAACGGGGAAGAAAATAGGTAAACGAAAGCAAAGAAACAGGAGTTTATTCGGAACTACTAAGTTCTTACGTCGAGGAAACTGCCTCTTTCAGGATCTTCCGGGGCTGAAGTTGTTTGCCCCTCATCTTCAGCATCTTCTTCCTCTTCGGCCCCGCCGCCGGAGCTATGATACCCACCAGCGTGGCCAGTAGTTTCATCGTCTATCTCGTCCCCCTCGGCGGCTTCGTCCGATATATTTTCCTCCAGCTTTTTTTCTTCAATCTCTTTTCGAGCCTGATCTTCCTGAGCGCGCTCTTTTTTTTCATTGGCTGCCGCAGACTCATCCGCCACTCTGCCCGCCTGCTGAAAAGTGACCTGCAGGTCGATCGGGGAAAACGGCACTGTTACCTATCCTTCCCAAAAGTTCACAAGGTTTCCGAACAAGCCTCTTCGTAATGTGCAAGACGGCTACGCATCGTCGTCATTGCCTTGCTGTGAATTTGAGAAACACGAGATTCAGTCACATCAAGTACTTCACCTATTTCGCGCAGAGTTAAATCCTCATAGTAATAAAGGGTCACAACAGTCTGTTCAGTTTCAGGTAACTCCCTGATTTCATCGGCAAGAAGCTGTTTGAGCTCTTCTTTATCAACTACATTCCCGGGCTCATATTTTTGATCACCTTCAATGACTTCCTGAAGAGCGACCTCGTCCTCGTCGTCATCTACATTCCACATTTCGTCAAGCGAGAGAAGGCTGGTGCCACTAATTTCAACCAGAAGCTCGTCCAGTTCCTCCGTTGTCATCCCCATATGTTCTGCTATTTCATCTTTATCAACGGCTCGCGCGTGCCGATTTTCCAGCTCACGTATCGCATTCTGGACGCGACGCGCTTTCCGACGTATTGAACGGGGTATCCAATCGCGAGCGCGAAGTTCATCAAGTACAGCTCCTCGCACTCTTGGGATAGCATAGGTCTTGAACTTAATCCCGCGTTCATAATCAAATTTTTCTATTGCATCAATCAGTCCAAGTGTCCCGTAACCGATCAAATCATCGAATTCAACGTTTGGAGGCATCTTTTTGCAAACCTTCCCCACAACATGTTTAACCAGGGGTGAATACTGGACGATTAAATCGTCGCGAGCCTGCATGTCACCCTCTTCTTTATAACGACGCCAGTATTCCTGCTCATTTTCAAGCTTTTCAACCACGATTTTACCTCCGCTTACATAAAGTTACAGAAACTCCCACAGGAATTTACCCACTTGTATTATATACAAATGTATCTACTCTGTCACAAATTACCATGCCTGTTAAAAAATTATTCCTCCGCAATAGTTCCCTTAATTACGTCTGCGAGCTGCTCGGCCCCTTCTTCATCAATATCTTCCCCTTCATCAATGGAGGCCATCGGGGCCTGATCGGGGTCATCCCCGGTTTTCTCGCTATCAGAGAGCTCTTCTTCCTCGCTTTCTGGCAGTTTACCATCAATTATTTTTTCTTGAGTGAGGGCTTTTTTAGCCGTCGCGTTTTCATTTGTTTTAGTGGGAGCCGGTTCAGATTCCAGAAAAATCTGAATCGATTTTTGAGCAAAGGTAATTGCCACCGACACTCCAGCTCCAACCAGTAAAGCACGCCAGAGATAAGGCAGAGGATGCCGAAGCAGCCAGCGAGCGTTATAGACCAGTATGAACACTGCGGTCAGTATACCAACGAGAATAATTTTAAAATCCATTATTTTTCAAGACAGTGCCAGTTATAGAGAGATTTCAAGCGAGCTTCGGCCAGTGACGTTTGAACCTCCACTTTTACTCGACAGTTATCAATTTCTATCAATTGCCCCTCAATATTCTCAAATGTTTTTTTCAGAACGCTTAAACGCTGCTCCGGGAAGGGTTCGAAGTCACCCATTTTTAACTCTATAACCCGGTTCTGCTTCTGCTCGCCACGTCTTAAATAAAGTCGCAGTGGTTTGAGTGGATCGGGTGCATCATTTTTCAAAGCCTTTTCAGTTTGCACAAGTGCCCGTGCAAAATCTGGCTGTTCGGCGCCCGTCATAACCTGCTGACGCAGATTTTTAACTTCTTGCGCCGTCGGCAGTTTCGGAGCGTCAATCCATGATATGACTTTATTTTTCATTTTTGACGACAATTTCTAACAACTCCCATTAACGCCCGGGCAATTCACGACAGTAATACTGTCACGTATTGTCCGGATGCAAGTGTTTGGCGTCCCCAGCGTCACTGCGGGAACGTATGACGTCCCAGGGCTTGACCTAACGCTCGTCATTGCGGGCCCCGATCCGCAATCCATTTTTTCACCCCCTTTGTATTTCCCCCCGTCAAGGGGGGAAAGCTTTTCGGAGACGGTTTAAATATCTGAAGTAAAGTTTAAAATCCGAGAAAAGAACCCTTTAATTCCCCGGGGTTGCTGTCGCTGTTTACTGCCCAGCAGACGACCAGCAATATGATTTATACAGCCAGTTGCACGACTATCCGGATATTCGAGATAAAAAGGCGCACGACTGCAAACAGCGTTAGAGACCGCCCGGTCCTCAAGCACATACCCGAGAACTTCCAGGGGAAAATTCAAAAAATCACCACTAACACGTTTCATTTTTTCCCCTACTTCGCGTCCTTCTTTAATACTGTGAGCACGGTTAACAACCAGATTGAACCCGGGCTTGTATTCACGCCGTAAAGCCGCCTTTACAACGGCATAGGCATCGGTTATAGCTGTCGGTTCCGGGGTAGTAACCAACAGGTTCTGGTCAGAGGCACAGACAAACTGCATGACAATCTCCGAAATCCCGGCGGCCGTGTCAACGATAATAACGTCGACAAGTTTATCGAGTTGTTCTAATTTTTCAAGGAAAAGATTACATTCATGGCGCGACAGGTTGGCCAGATCCTCCTCACCTGAAGCACCGGCAATCACCTGTATCCCCCCCGGACCATCTACAATTATATCAGATATTTCTTTTTTGCCTTCAAAGACATGAAGTAGATTGTGGGGAGGGGTAACGTCCGTAATAACATTTACGTTGGCCAGACCAAGATCCATATCAACAACTGCAACCTTCTTACCCTCCTCAGCCAGAGCTATGCCAAGATTAACGGAAACGTTGCTCTTGCCAACTCCTCCCTTGCCGCTGGTTACCGCAATTACTTCGGCCGGCGTGTAGCTGAGACGGTTATCCTTTGAAGTAGCGGTATCAACAGACGACGTAAGCCCATAACTGCCGGACTCTTCTTTTTCGGCGATGGCTGTCGCCGCGTCCCCGGAGTGGCGCTGATCCATCATTTTACGTAATTCTGCAGCCTGGTCAGCCATCAGACTTCACCTTCCAATAAAAAATCGGTTACGATCTCAGGTTCGGCAATCAAAAGATCGTTAGGAACATCCTGGCCATCAGTAAGATGGGATATAGGTTTGTCCGTCTTTTTCACAAGATTGAAAAGCAGGCCATAATTACGGGTTTCATCTAATTTAGTAACAATCAGACGGTCATAGCCTACCCTGTCAAATCCTTCCAGCACACTCTCCAACTCTTTCTGACGCGAAGTTGCAGATAAAACAAGGTGACTTATACTGTCGAAGTCATCGTCAAAAAGTCCTTCCAGTTTCTGGAGTTTGTCATCATCAAACTGGCTGTGGCCGGCTGTATCAACAAAAATCAACTCAACTCCCTGGCGTTCCAATTCGTTTACAGCACTTGGGAACTCGTTGTAATTTTCAATATCAAGCATGGGCACGTCGAGTATATCAGCATAGCAGCGCAACTGATCAACAGCGGCAAGTCTATAAATATCCAGTGAAATAAACCCAACTTTCTTATCCTCCAGTAATTTCTGAGCAGCCAGCTTAGCCAGAGTGGTTGTTTTACCAACTCCAGTAGGGCCAATAAACGGGAGGACAAGTGGACTATCTTCCGGCCGAATAGAAGTTGCCATTGCAAAATCATCCTCAATTACTTCGCGAACTCGCTCTTTGATCACCTCGACCTGATCAATTTCATGAGGCTCCAGTATTCTACGCAAGCGACCAATCAATCGCCGGGCTAATTTGTCCTGTACCCCCTGTTCAACCAGATTGGTGTAAAGTTCTGATAAATACCCCGGATAATCCGGGATAGACTCAATTTCTTCAGAACCAGTGTCAATTTTCTCAGTAAGAGCGTCAATTTTTTCCTGTAGTAAATCAGTTTTCTCCACCAAGCCTAAAATATCACTGTTCATTTTATTCTCCGCCAGATCAGATTTTTGTGCTGGTTGCGGATCGGGTTTACTTTTTGGGGGAATGTTTTTTGTATAAGTGCCGTCGGACTTTTCAGCCCCGGCTTTTTTGTTAATCATCCTGATAGCGTGATCGCGAGCGGAAAACTCCGGTTTATTATCCTCATTCAAAAGCCACTCGTGCCTGTCACCTCTTACTCGGGTGGATGCGGTTTGGGTCCGGCGGGGGGCCGTATTGTTATTAGAAAAACCATTTGGAGTCGAACCGTTTTCGGGGACCCAGGCGTCGACTTCCACTTTTGTGCTGCCGAACAAACCAAAGAAACCCTCTTTTACCTCCCTCGTATCGGCTATTTTTGCGTCTTCACCCAGGTCTAATTTAACCTGTAAAAAGGCTTCTTTTAAATTGTCGGCGCGATAAGTTTTACACTTTTTCATAGCCATTCACCTCAAAAAATTAGATTGGTAACTACTCATCTTATCCCCCCACCTTGAGGGGGAAAACTGGTCCTCTCCCCCCAGGGAGAAGGGTATAGATAAGTGGTTACTTAGATTGTAATTCTGATTTACTCTGTTTGCGCTAAAAACTGCGACCCAACCTGGGCCATAACTTCAATATTAGCGTCGTCGGTAACCTCGTTGTAAGAGAGCACCGCCAGGTCCTTAACCTGTCTTGAAACATATTTATAGAAGGGGCGGCGTAAGACAGCCGAGACCATCATTACCGGTTCTACACCGCGTTCAGTTAACCTTTCAACTTCATTTTCAATCTGTTCGGCGAGGGCCTGGGCGAGATCGGGCTCAAGCGGCAGCCCCTCGACGGCATCGTCCATGTTTTGCTGTAGCATCTGTTCAAATTGCGGATCTAGCGCAATAACATTCAGCTTTTCATCATCACCAATGTGAGATTGGGTTATTTCACGCCTCAGTGCTATGCGGCAGTATTCCGCCAGCATTTCCGGGTCACGGACTCCCTCTCGTATATACTCTTCCATCGTTTCAACAATAGAAACAAGATTACGAATCGAAACACGCTCTTCCAGCAGAAGTTTAAGTACTTTTTGGAGCATACCGGGATCAACCGGATCCGGTATTACCTCCTGAACAAGAGCCGGATAATCCCGTTCCAGTTGATCAATCATTGTCTGAACCTGATCACGGCCCAGTATTTCTGGAGCGTTGTCTTTTATTACTTCGGTGATGTGAGTAGCTATAACAGAAGAGGGATCAACTACTGTATAACCCGAGTGTTCCGCTTTCTCCCGCTGGTCCTCGCCAATCCAGGTGGCGGGGAAACCAAAAGCGGGCTCAATAGTTTTTTCTCCACTAAGCTCCTCTGAGACGTCACCGGGATTCATGGCCAGATACATATCGGGGTAGACGACATCCCGGGCCACTTCAACATTGCGTATTTTTACGACATATTCGTTAGGTTCAAGCTGCATGTTGTCCCGAATTCGAATCGGAGGAACAATCAATCCCATATCAAGTGCCATACGACGTCGAATAACAGTGATTCTTTCTAACAAATCCCCACCCTGGTCGGGGTCAATAAGAGGAATCAATCCATAGCCAGCTTCTAATTCCATCGGATCAACCCGTAAAATTTGTGAAACGTCCTCCGGTTCCTCTTCCTCAGCTTCCGCTTCAGCTTCTTGACGTTCTTGTTCTTCAGTTTCTTTTGCCACCTGCTTCATATTATCAACAAGACGGCCAAGCCCGATCAAGCAGCCGCCAATAATAGTCATGGGCACAAATGGCAGCGGAGTGAGAGTGCCAAAGGTTATGATCGTACCACCTGTAATATATAGAGCCTGGGGGAATTGAGTTAATTGTCCGGCAAGCTGTACCCCAAGGTCCTCGTCTTCAGTGGCGTGGGTCACTATCATACCGGCAGAAGTGGCAATCATGAGGGCGGGAATCTGGGCGGCGAGGCCGTCACCAACGGTCAACAACACGTAAGTTGTTATAGCATCGACAGGATCAAGTCCCTGCTGGAAGACACCAATAGCCCAGCCGCCAAGACTATTAACAATCAGAATAATAATACCGGCGATAACGTTTCCCTTTACAAATTTACTGGCACCATCCATGGCTCCGTAAAAATCAGCCTCGTCACGAAGCGCCTGCCGGCGCTCTTCAGCCTCTCGTTTATCAATAATACCGGCGTTTAAATCGGCATCAATAGCCATTTGTTTACCGGGCATAGCGTCCAGGGTAAAACGGGCGGCAACCTCAGAAATTCTGGTGGTTCCGCTGACGATAACCAGGTATTGAATAAGCATGATTATGGCAAAAATTATGATACCGACAATGACGTTATCCCCAATAACGAAATCTCCGAAAGCAGTAATAACTCCTTCAACATAAGGAGCTCCCCCCAGCAATATATTTCGAGTAGTTGTAACGTTTAAAGCCAGGCCAAAGACGGTCTGAACGAGAAGCAGGCTGGGGAATACCGAAAAGTCAAGAGCGTCCTGCATATAGGCAACTGTTAAAATAACTATGACACCAAAACTAATATTCAGGACCATGAGCAGGTTCATCAGGAAGGGGGGCACCGGCACAACAATCATGGTGACTACAGCGACGATACCTACGGGCAGCAAATACTCCGTCTGCGGGATAACGTCTACTATACTTTTTCTATCAGGCAATTTCCAATCCCTTCACTTTCTGTTCCAGATTTGCACGTTCCTGTTTGCTAACATTGTCACGATTGGTCTCCACCCAGGCCAAAACCGTAGCAACAGCGTCATATAGCGCCGGTGGAATCAACTGGTCAATATCAAGTTGATAAAGAGTTCGGGCCAGAAGCGGTATCTCGTAAACCGGAACCCCGTTTTCCCGAGCCAGCTGTTTTATCCGCTGAGCCAGTAAGTCCGTCCCTTTGGCAACTATCTGAGGCGCTTCCAGGGAGTTTTCGTCGTATACCAGAGCGACAGCGTAATGGGTCGGGTTGGTGATAACCACATCGGCCTCAGGAACTTCCTCTTCAATACGGCGCTGGGCATTTTCTCGCATTTTTTGTTTTTGTTTCTTCTTGACTTCAGGGTCTCCCTCCTGTTGTTTACGCTCGTCGTCTTTTTGCTGCGGAGTCATTTTTAAGTCTTCTTCGTGCTGGTATTTTTGAAAGGCCCAGTCAATTGGGGATAAAATCAAAAGGATGATAATAGTTTTATAAATGATTTCAAAAGCCAGGCTCAGAACAAATAAAATCCCATCAAAAAGTTCGACATCGACGAGGAGAATAATTCCATGAAATTCAGAATAAATAACTTCAACTGCGACAACCCCGACCGCAAGCAACTTGACAACAGACATCATCAGATCCCAGGCGATCTCCTTGGAAAGTGTCAGTTTCTCAAGCATTTGAGAACCGGAGAATTTTAAATTGGAAAGATCCAGTTTCAGCGGTTCAGCGGTGAATAAAAAACCAACCTGAGAAAGGTGTCCCACAAGACCGGCAAAAAATGCTGCCGAGGTCACCGGTGCAACTATACGGATTACAGTCCACATAATTGTGCGGAAAATATCTGTGATATTTCCCGGGTTAATATCGCTAAATTTTTCCATTCCAATCATCTCTTCAGCAAAATGCAGCGTCTCCCAGAGCATATAGGTCCCAAAAAGCCAGACCATCAGAAAGCCGGCTCCCATCACCAGAGCCCCCGGGAACTCCTCCGTTCGTGGTATCTGTCCCTCGTCACGAGCTTCGTCACGACGTTTTTCAGTGGGTTCCTCAGTTCGGCCTTCGTCCTCGGCGGAAGCAAAAAACTGCAGGTCAAGTGAATGATCAACTATTGACCGAAATTTTTTCTCCCGTTCAACCTTTGTGAGAGGATAGATTTTAACCGCCTCCCATTGCCTGAAGAAACGGGGTTACACTTCGGAAGGTTTCTTCAAAAAGCCCCACGGCGACGTGCATAAATATGGGCATAAGCATTATAAAGGTAAATTCACCAACCAGGACTTTTAGTCCAAAACCCATGACCATAACGTTCATTTGAGGAACAAGCCGGGACAATAAACCAAGCGACATAGTCATCAAAAAAACAATGCCAATTAACGGCAACCCAATCAAAAATCCATGGTGGAAAGCTCGCTCAAATGTCTGAACAATTGCTGTCTTGACCGGCTGCATATCAATCGAATAGACCACGGGAACCATCTCGTAGCTCCGAAAAACAGCTTCAAGCACAAAATGATGGCCGTTTAAATAGAGGAAGACACCGGAAACGAGTAAATCTTTTAGCTGCGAGATAATTGGAATACTGGCTTCGGCCAGCGGGTCAAAAACATTAATAATTCCAAAACCCATCTGTATGCTATAGAATTGGCCGGAAACCTGAAAAAGCGTAACCACCATCAGAATAAGAAAACCGATTGTAAAACCAACAAAAAATTCTCCGGCTCCAATCACCACTAACTCAGGCAAACTACCCGGAGCGGGGACAACTCCACTCGCTGCAAGATTGGGAAAAGTAATTAAAGAAATCAAGAAAATCATAATAGCTTTAATTTTACCGGTGATTATACCAGCGCTAAGTACGGGGGTCACTACAAATATTCCGGATATTCTCATTAAAACTGCGAGAAATTCTCCAAAGTGATTAAATAAAAATTGAATACCGTCCATTAGTCAGGGAGCCCCCACGTGAACTAAAAATTCCCATAATTCAAGCGTAAAAGTCATCAACCTTTCAATCAGCCAGTGACCGCCAAAAAAGAGGACCATAATGAGAGCAGCAACTTTGGGCGCAAAGGTTAGCGTCTGCTCCTGAATCTGAGTTGCAGTCTGAAATATACTTATTATTAGTCCGACAACCATCCCCGCACCTAACAGAGGGAGCGAGATGGTCAAGGCGTTGTATAAAGCTATTTGACCGATTTGTACCGCAAGCTCAGGTTCCAACAATAATCACCCTCAGACCCCATAAGTCTGAATAACGGAATCAGCGACAATAGTCCAGCCATCGACCAGGACAAAAAGCATTATCTTAAAGGGGAGCGAAATCATAACCGGCGGCAGCATCATCATGCCCATTGACATAAGAACACTGGCAGTAACCATGTCTATAACAACAAAAGGAATAAACAACAGGACCCCCATCACAAACCCTCGAGAGAGTTCTGAAAGCATAAAAGCGGGGATAATCACCCAGATGGGCACGTCGTCGCGGGTCTCTGGCCGGGGAAGGTCACTGGCACTCATAAAAAAAGCCAGGTCTTTTTCTTGTGTATTCTGTAACATAAAAGCCCGCAGAGGAACCGCCGCCTCACTTAGAGCTTCCATCTGCCCCAGTTCCCCGGCAAGATAAGGCTGGAAAGCTCGCTCATTCATCTCGGATATAGTTGGAGCCATTATGAAAAAAGTCATAAAAATTGCAAGACTTACCATTACCTGGCGGGGGGGCATTTCCTGGAGAGATAGGGCCCGACCCACAAAGGTAAGCACAACAATAATCCGGGTAAAACTGGTAACCATCAGCATTATCCCCGGCGCAAGAGCAAGTATGGTAATAAGGAAGATAAGCTGCATGGCGAGACTAAGATCGCCGTCTTCCTCGCCACCCTCTAACCCAATTTCAAGGCTGGGCAAATCAAATCCCAGGTCGTCGATCTCCTGCGCATAAAGTTGCTGAGCCGGTGCAGCTAAGAATGAGACCAAGATGATAAATACGAGCAGGAACGCTGTCGGCCTCATCCCCCTACTTCCCCCTGCCCCTGAAGTTCCTGTAATTTCTGTTTGAGTGTGTCTATATTCTGGTTTTCTTGCTGCTGCCTGAAAGAGTGGTCGGCTCCGCCCAGAAAACGCTTCAACAGGTTACTGAAATCCTGCTCCGGCTCCTCTTCCGCTTCCTCGCTCTGAAAATTTAACTCCTGAATTACATCCGGGTCCGTAATTTCACAGATTTTGTTTATAGACTCTCCGGTAACACCAATCACTATAAATTTTTTGCCAATTTGAGTTATTCGGAGAAATTGATCGCGGCTCAAAGGTAAAGTGGAATGAACTCTCATAAACTGGTTGGAATTATTCCCGATGCCCGACTTCTGTAATAATTTTCCAATTCCCCATATTGTCAGTATAACAACTCCCAGCCCGCCGACCAGCTTCAGCAAAAACCAGTACATACCATCGTTGGCGGTTGTGACTTCGTAATCATCACTACCTAAATCAGCAGCGGGGTCGGGATCTTCATCCAGATCTTCTAATGATTCGGATAGAAATTGGTCGGAGGTATAATCTTCCGCTGCTAAGGGGAGGGGGATAAAAAATAGAAGCAATAAAACAAGAGACAGGGATAGTACAGTGGCACGAGGCCCGGAACACATTCAGGACTCCCCTTTCCATTCACAATCATTTATAGCACAATACCGCAGGCACGATTCCCATTCGAGCCTTTTTAACTATATCACATAGTAATGATAATACAAGAGGGGAGATATTTCAAATAAAATTTTTGAAAAGTAGTGAGAACTGATATTACTCCGGGCGCAGTCTCTCCATTGCGGAAACTACTGCAGTCACGCGAACACCAAAGTTTTCATCAATAACTACAACCTCACCGCGGGCAACTAATCTACCGTTGATAAGCAGGTCAACCGGCTCACCGGCGAGACGATCAAGTTCAATAATAGAGCCGGCGCCGAGATCCAGAATTTCCTTAACCCGAAGCTTGGTCCGGCCCAGTTCAACTGAAACCTCCATGGGTACATCCATCAGAAGGTTTATATCACCGGCCGACTCTTCGCCTTCAGTTGCCTCAAACTGAGGAAAATCAACAGCTTTTGCCTCTTTCTGGTCGCCGCCGCCAGACGCTGGAGCAGCCTGAGGTTCTGCAGGCTCTGGTTCAGGGGCGGACGTCGCCGCCGGTTCGGCGGCAGCTTCTGTCTCCGGCTCTTCAGCCTCCTCACCAATTAGATCGACAATTGATGAAGGCTGTATCTCAAAAAATGCTCCCGAATCAAAGAGATCCTCAATTGAAAGGGTATATTCAACCCAGAGAAACTCGTCTTCTTCAACTCTTTCCAGCAACTCGTTAGTTTCTATGACACTGCTTTCCGGAGGTTCAAGAGATATTTCCTCACCGGTAACGTTATTTAATTCAGTCGCCAGAGAGTTGACGAGCTGGTTAAAAATCTCAACAACAGCACTCTCATAAGCCTCAGTAAATTCCTCAGGAGCATCGTCCTCCTCTTCGCCCATCATCACCCGGGCTATGCCATGGGCTACATCGAACGGCATAACATAACGTGCCGTGCCCGAGATAGCACCGCCCAGTTCTGAGGTGACAACAACCCACTCATTCCCGTCGAGGTTACCCTCAAGCTCAGACTTTTCAAGCAGATTACACTCTATAAGTTTACTTTCCACCTCGCGGTCAATAACAGTTGAGAGGATATTCTCAACGGTACCGGCCACCTGATTGTAAAATGAGCGCACAGACTCCAGGGGATCAATGTCCTCAGAGGGAGCGGGAGCTTCGTCGCCTTCACCTTCATCTGCAAGTAAAGCTTCTATTTCGTCATCGGATAAAACGTCGTCGTCAGCCACGGATCATCGCCTCTCTTCCAATGTTGATTCTTCTTCTAATATATGTTCCTTCAGGTCGCTCATCATTGTTGCTACAAACTCATCTTCTGTTTTGGGTTCAATGATTTGGACAGCCAGTTTTTTGCCCCGATAGCCGGGTTTACAGTTGTATTTTGGTTTACCATTAATATTAAAAGTAAACGGCTCCTCCATCCCGGTATCCAGCTTAATAACGTCGCCTTCCTGCAGGTTAACAAAATCCTGCACCTCTATCTCCGTGCGTCCGATTTCAACACTGACCGGGACCTGAACATAGTCAATTTTTTCCTCCAGCATCTTGACCTGGCTATCGCTCAACTCGTGAGCCGAGGAGCCATACCAGAAAGTAGCGGATAGCTTATTAATTACCGGGCCCAGAATAACGTAGGGGATACAAAAGTTAGTCATACCCTCGGTATCCCCGATCTTAGTGTCAAAGGTAATTAAAACAACCATGTCGTTGGGCGGAATAATCTGAACAAATTGCGGGTTGGATTCAATCTGTTCAAGCCGGGGATGAAGGTCAAGCACATCTTCCCAGGATTCACGCAAGTTATTTAAAATGCTCATATAAATGCGTTCAATAACGCTGTGTTCAATATCGGTAAGCTCACGATCAATATCCGGCTGCCGGGTCCCTTCACCACCGCCAAAAAGGCGATCAACTATTTCAAAGACAAGCACGGGATCCATTTCAAAAATTGCCTTGCCGTCAAGGGGGTCCATGTCAATTATACCCAGAGTTGTGGGGCTGGGAACCACCTTCATGAATTCCTCGTAACTTAGCTGATCAACCGAAGCGACAGTAAGGCTTGCCAGAGAACGGAGCTGCGCGGAAAGATCAGTAGTAGTGGTTCGAGCAAAAGACTCGTGAACCATCTGTAGGGTACGAATTTGATCCTTGCTGAATTTATCCGGCCGTTTGAAATTATATTCTTTGATGTCGCGGCCGGCGAACTTATCCTGTTTAGAATCTGCCGGAGCACCACCACCGGCCGAGGCCGTTTCCGCTGGCTGAGCAGCCGCCGGCTCGGGTTCCGCACTTACATCCACCTCTTCCTCATCGGAAAGGGCTCCCAGTAATGAATCTATCTCATCCTGACCTAAAACTTCATCTTCTGCCAAAAGTCACACCACCTACGTGCATTTCATTTTTTTAGCTTAACTCTCTATTACAGCGCAATTGTCGCCAATAATTCGTAAGCGAAGCACCCGGCGCTTCAGTGAGGCCGAATAAGTTAATCAAACTTCTACTATGATTATCGTAATTCGGACGCCGGCAGTTTAACAAAGTTTTAAGGGCGAGCTGAAGATTCCTTCAACCAATCGACACAGGAAAAGCAGTAACGTTACTGGATTACAAACTGAGTAAAGTAAATCTCCTGAATACGGTGACGGGTCTGCAGGATTCTGTTTAACTCAACAATCAGGTCATCCTTAATCTGGTCCTGGTAGGCGTAATCCAGTTCTTCTACTTCTCGCGCTCCAAGAACGCTATAAATTCTATCGCGAACCTGAGCACGGCGTTTGTCGAGTTCCTCCCGCAGAGCCCGCTCCCCCTCGGGATTAAAGGCAAGATACATCTCGATCTGGAAGGTATGCATACGGCCGCTGCGTGGATCTCGCCGCGTGAGTATAAATTCATCCAGGGCCATCGTTTCAAGTGGGCCGGCGGCGACTTCGTCGTCTATATCTTCATCCGCCTCGGCCGCTGTTGCTTCCGGATCCGTACCCATCATAATATTTTCTAACGTCCAGTTGGTAACAAATACAACAATTAAAACCACGGCAACTACCGCTATAGCACCGACGAGAATCTTTATAACAAAGGAATCCAAAAGCCCCCCGGAAAAATCAAATAATCCAGAGAGCCCACCCCCTCCACCACTATCCTCGTCTTCGGTAGCAGTCGCTTCTTCTTCGCCGAGAACTTCTTCTTCTTCAGCCATTGGTAAACCCCCAGAAGTTCAGTTTAAAGTTAACAAGTAAAAAAGTGTGAAAGTGTGAAAGTGTAAAAGTTAACATCTTTTCATGTTCAAAAGTAAAGGGACGTTTTGAGTCAGGAGTCAAGGTCATCGCGGAGAAGGACAATAGATACACGCCTGTTCTCAGCTCGCCCCTCCTCTGTTTCATTTGGAGCAACCGGTCGAGTTTCCCCGAAACCAACAGCAGAAAGGCGCTCCGGAGTTATCTCAACTTCATCAACAAAAGCTTCTACAACGTTTTTTGCTCGTAGAACCGAAAGCTCCCAGTTGCTGGTAAAGCGTGTCGGCGGAACATCGTCTGTATGACCTTCAACACGTATCTGTCGGTCGCGATAGTCGGGAGCGTTTAGAAGGACGGCAACGCGATGCAGAAATTCAACCCCTTCAGGTAGTAAATCGGCCTGGCCGGAATCAAAAAGCAAGCGGTCAGTGACCTGTATGACCAGTCCCCTTTCGCGGTGCTCTATTTCAACCATCTCTTCTTCATCAGCTTGAAGTTGCTCCGCCAGCTCAACCGGCACCTGCTCCTCGGTGATCACGTCCTCCTCCGCCAAATCCTCTATATCAACACCCATCTCGAGCATCTCAGCAGGGGACAACGTGCGACCACGTTCCATTATACCAACAGCCCCCTGAAAAGAGCTTATGACGATTTGAAAGGTCTCCTCGTCAATAGTCGACATGGCAAATAGGAGCACAAAAAAGGTTAGAAGAAGCGTCATGGCGTCGCCATAGGTTGTAAGCCAGCGCGCCTCTCCCATCGCCGCCTGTGCTTTTGCATCGTCGTCGGCCATCTTGTTTTAACCCTCCTCCTCTTCAGCTTCCTCACTCATTACCTGACTGGCAGGAAGGAATGCCTTGAGTTTTTCTTCAACAATTCGCGGGTTCTCACCGGCCTGAATAGCAAGCACACCTTCAATCATAAGCTCTTTCTGTAAAATTTCTTCTTCGTTTTTTATGCTCAGCCGCTCCCCGATTGGTGCACAGAGAGCGTTAGCCATAACAGCGCCGTAGAAAGTAGTAAGCAGAGCAACAGCCATAGCTGGTCCCAGGGCGTCCGGGTCATCCAGGTGCGCCAGTGCCACAATCAGACCGATCAATGTCCCGATCATTCCCAGCGACGGAAACAAACCGGCCATGTGAAGCATAGCACCGTTGCCAAAGCCGTGACGCTGATCAATCTGCTCGAGCTCCGTACGCATGATCTGCTCGACCAGCTCCGGGTCAGTTCCATCAACTACGAGCTGAATTCCCTTGCGCAAAAACTCATCATCCAGCTCCTGCAGATCGTCTTCCAGAGCAAGCAGCCCCTCACGACGGGCTTTTTCTGCGAAACTAACCATTACCGGTCTGACTTCATTAACCTCAAGATCCTGGCTGGTTGCAACCACGCCCAGAACAGATAGAAATTTACGACATTTATTTAACGGATATGAGATAAAAAAGGCACCGAGACCGCCACCAATTACAATAAAAAAGGAGGCAGCGTCAACAAACATTATCAACGCCCCTTCGGAGGCGATCCACATTCCAATAAGAATTACCGCAAGTGTGGCAATGATGGAAATTATACTACTTAAGTCCATCGGTTATCCTCTCCAGTTTTTTCTGTTTTTAAGGTTACTTGACTATTAATTTCCTGCCAGTATTTTATCAGTTTTTCGATAATCTCGGTGCTGTTTTCCCTGACTATTATCCTTTTCCCGGACACAAGATATATCACAGTGTCAGGAGTCTCTTCCATATATTCAATCTGATGGGGCGAGATGTAAAGTTTAGAGCCGTCCAGCCGGGTGGTAGTGATCAATTTATTACCCTCTTGCTTGTTAAGATTGCCCACACTCATATATTATAACTTAAAACTGCTATAAGTTTATTTCCACTCTTTTACCGGGCCGACAGTAAGTTGGCTCCTTTATATAGCATCGGCAGATTGGTATTGAAATTTTAATCTGAAACGCAAAGGCGCAAAGATATGAGTAAGATTAAGATCAAGGCGGGGAGTGAAAAAAATGGGCAACCGGCGGCCGGCCGGAGCAGTTGAGGGATCTGTCAAGTCCGAACGCCGGGTGCCCTGGTGCGGTCAAGATAAGATTGTATTATTACCTCAACTGCAGTAGTTCCATAATCATTTCGTCAGTTGTGGAGATTGTTCTTGAGTTAGCCTGATATCCACGCTGAGTGGCGATAAGCATGGTAAATTCCTCGGACATATCAACGTTAGAACGTTCAAGAGTTCCGGGAGCGAGAGTGCCCCGTCCACCCTGACCGGGATAGCGAAGACTTGCCTCACCGCTGTTAGGGCTGGTAGAAAAGTAAGTCCCTCCCTCGGACTGAAGTCCCTCGGGGTTGCGGAATCGGGCCAGTGAAATACGCCCGAGTATACGGTCCTCGCCGTTGTCATAAGCGGCATTGAGGAACCCATCTTCGTCAAAGCTTTTCTCTTCAAGAGAACCAGAGGCGTGACCGTCCTGGTCGTCGATCTCAGCGTCCGATTCTCCAGAATACTGGGTTAGCCCGGTCATGTCAGGTCTGACTACGACAGGGTCGGCCCCAACCATTTCGCCATCTTCGTCCGGCTGCAGCTCTCCCTCGGGCGGATTGAAAAAGACATTGGGAGTACGTTCCTGGTTTTCCGGACCGGGCGGGGGCTGATGAAAGGCAACCTGCGAGTTGAAATTACTCGAACGGGCCGTCTCCATTCCCCCCTGGGAATCGAAGGAAAGAATACCGAATCCAGCCATACGGGGGTTATCGCTATCCTCGGGTGCCGGATCCATCACGTGCCACATCCAGCGGTTAGAATCCTGGCGTTCAAAACGATAAGTTAGCGTATGTTGAGCCCCCTGCGAGTCGTAAGCTTCGGCGGAGGCCGTCACCTGTATACGCTCATCACTATTTATCGTGACATCTTCAGTGTCACCATCGGCTTCATAATCAGTCAATCCAACCGTATCCGGCTCGAAAGTCGGTGCGGTAGCACCTTCATTGGGCAAAAACATTGACCCGTATTCACCGTCCCGATCCCTGATAAGGGAATAGGCTCTCTCCTCCTCACCGGTAGAACGTCCGCGGGTGACTGTGAACGTCATTATGTCGTCGTCATCGGTTCCCGACCAGTTTTCGGAGGCGATTTCAATACCGACTTCAGCTCCGGCATCAAATGGGAAATCATCATCTACATCAAAATTATACTCACCTTCAATTACATCTTCATCAATAACCAAACGCTGGTCATTATTAGTATTACCACGGAAGAAACCGACCCACTGATCATCGTCTGGATCATCTTCATCTTCCAGATAAAATTGAACTTCAAATTCTTCATCGCCGTCAAAATCACCCTCTATTTCATCTTCATCAAATACAATCCTAAACTCTTTATTCTCAATACCGTTGATACCCCGGGTAGTATTCGAGATATCCTCAAGCACATTCTCGTCATATACATAGACGCTGTCCAGCGTCCCGTCCCCCTCCGTGGTCCGGGGAGTACGAGCTATATAATTGCCGTCTTCTCTCCCCCCCCAGCGGAAGTCGTCGCGAGGTTCCTCACCAACCATCTGACCATCCCACTCAAGTATGCCCTGTTCCGTCCCCGGGTTAATCTGAAAATAAATCTGGTCGTCAGCGGCCAGCTCATCAAAATCAACGCCGCGGGCAAAACCCTCTTCTATCCGGAACTCACCGGTCCGCCAGTTACCATTGTCGTCAGTCCGGTGCATGTCCCAACCGTTCCCGTCTTCAGTTAGATCTTCAAATTCTCCAAGAACTGGGATGAAGACATCATCTTCATCGGCATCTTCACCACGCACTGTAAATTCATTCCAGCTCGCCTCAACATCGTACCATTCTACTGTGAATGGATTTTCCAGGTCTTCTATATCGGCTGGTAAGGAAGGATGGATGTCCGACGGATCATCAATATCATCCGCATCGTCTATTAGCTCCTCAATCTCATCCAGTTCTTCGTCACTTATCCGGCGAATACGTAACTGCGGTGGCTCGTCGGCTCGATCCGGTAGATCGTTAAAAATACTCGACTGGTTACGCGCATATATCTGATTGGCGTTTATTTCAAATTCAGCCGAATTGTCGGCGGAGACTTCAACTTTACCGACACCATTCATACCGCTTTTATCAGAGTTCATGTAGACCCCTTCCACTGAGTCGTCCTCATTCAGCCGAACCAAACCTTCCATATTTTCGCCGGTTATTTGGTCCCGAACTTTACTACCAACCTGACGACCTGCCGGCGGATTAGAGGCCCAGACCGCTTCAAATTTGTATATTCTTTCCTCCGGGTGATAACGTTCAAAGTCAAAGCGAATGTCGGAGGACTGTTCTGATCCGCCAGGAGAAAAATTTCGAACCCTAATGGATTCCATACCGATTTCCTGGTCAGCGTTTAAATTACCTGCAAATTCCATCTGTGTGGTCGCTTCGGCGTCCATGGAACGCATAAAAGCCTCTATCTTCATAGGCGAATCGCCAATATCTGCCAGCTCAAAATCCTCGTTGACCATGTCGCCAAGAACCAGATTACCGGTTGCCGGGTCAACCAGGTTTTGATCGCGGTCAAACTCAAAACCTCCGGCTCTTGTGTATAGTTGTCGTCCTGAACCTGCCTCCTGGGTGGCAAAGAAACCCTCGCCCTGTATAGCAAGATCAGTACCCACACCGGTGCGCTCAAGCTGACCCTGAGTCATGTTTTTGTTAATACTCCCCACCTGCACCCCAAGACCTATTTCCTCGGGATTGGTTCCTCCGCGATCATCGTCCGGCGTTGAACCGGCGGTGACGCGCTGGGATAAAAAGGAAGAGAATTGTACGTTGGATTTCTTGAAACCGGGGGTATTGATGTTGGAAATGTTATTGGCTATAACATCCGTTCGTTCCATGTGCGCCTGTAAACCGCTAACTCCCGTAAAGAGAGAACGTGTGACCATTTTGTGCTACCTCCATTAGTATGTTTGGTGTTGTATCTTAATCTATGTCAACTTGTCATCTACTGGTGTATTAAAAGCTATATCTCTGAGGCCCTACCGTGTATAAAGATCACCTGCTAAAATTCAGCGCCAAGTTCCTCCAATACAGCGGCTATCTCTGAATCATCATAACTTTCTACTATTGCCTCTGCATCTTCAGTTCCAAAGGCCTGATGAAGCACTTCTTCATCATATCCTTCAAGCAACTCAACTACTTCGTCGTTATCTAACTGGTCAAGTAAATCCTCCCAGGATGTCTCCTCTTCGGGGGGCGGTTCGGCGGCATGATCGTCCGGAACAGCAATTTCCATAATTTCATCGGTTTCTATCGACTGGCCGCCCACATTAATCAGTGCTCCGTCTTCTGTGAACTCAACGCTTTTCACCATACCTGAGGCGGGGTCGCTTTCCCCTATTTTGTATACATCAACTGTTGAGCCAAGCAGACTGAGATATTCATCTGTTGATTGATTGTTGGCCATGTCTTCAATATTAGCGGCAATTGAGGTAAGTTTTTCAACTGAGGTAAGTTCAGCAGTCTGACTCATAAATTCAGACTGGTCCATGGGATCCATGGGGTCCTGGTGTTTCAACTGTTCAAGCAACAAGTTCATAAATTCGCTCGGGCCTTCTTCATCTGTTACAGCCGCCAGTCTTTGCTCGGCTGAATCCTGTTCACCGGCTGCGGCTGCTGCGTCTCCAATTCCACCTAAAGGCATTCTAAACACTCCTCACGCTATCAGTCCTCCCTGGAAATTTTTCTCAAGCCATCCTTGGCTCAAGTCTATCAACCGTAAACTCTACTGAAATTATCGGCTGCAGCAAGCAAAACATTTAACAAAATAAGGTAAAGATACGAATGATTTTTTAAATAATATTTTTCTGCAGTAACAATCAGGCCAGCAGCTCTATTGTGCTGTAGTCTGGCAGCACCTGCTGGCGCCTGTTGTCCACAACTTCGCCCTCTTCAGCTTCATCCTCAGAAGACCCTACTCCACCACGGAGACTTTCTGATAGCTCTTCGTTTAGAAACCAGTCTTCAAAGTCAGAATTATCGTCCGTCTCCATGTTAGTTATGTTCAGGTCGTCAACTTTCAGACCTATATTTTGGAGTGAGCGCTGAAGATCACGCATGTTGTTGAGTAATTTTTCTTCAACTTTTTCGTTTTCTACCTGAAATCGGGCACCAACTTTTTCACCCTCCAGGGCAACCTCAAGCTTGACCTCACCCAGTTCTTCGGGTTCAAGCTGCAGACGCATCGACTGCTTACCGTCTTCAAGCAACGTTTTGGCCTTATCCGTCAGCTGATCAATTAATTCCTCTGCTTCAATAATTCTTTCCTGATTGGCTGCCTGATCGACATAAGAGGTAACGGTTTGGTCAGCCCTGCCCTCGTTCTGCCCCCTGTATTCAAACGTCATTTCACTGCCGTTTCCCGCGTGCGCTTCACCCTGTTCACCACCGCCAAACTGATCCGATTGAGCTGCGTTAGACTCGTATTCCAGCAGCTCTTCAAAATGGTTCTCCGCTTCCGGAGCTTCCAACTCGACATTATTTTGCCCCTGTTGTTTGCTTTGCTCACCAGCGGCCTCGGCTTTGACTTCCGCGGTTGTTACCTCTGTTACGGCTGACGACGCCGGTTCAATTCCAGCCCCAACACCAGCGCTGAATGACGACTCAACTCGATCAACAGATATGTTATCGCTAATTTGTTCGACCAAATTTTGCACAACTTCAGAGGAGTTTTCATTAATCGTATTCGTCGGCGCTCGGGCGGCGCCAATTTGGTTCTCAGCATCTACAGGCGTAGCTTCCTCACCCGAAGAATCAGAGGCTGATGAAGCGGCGTTACTCTGATTTTCCTGCTGGACCGGCTCAGGTTTAAATTGTTCAGAATGCTCTTCCGAGTCATCCGTCTTCTTGCTATTTTCTGAAGCATTTTGAGCTGAGTCACTCTCCTCGTCTTTTTTTTCAGATTCTTCCGCCTTTTTTTCCTCTCCCTCTGCATCATTTTTACGGGTTGTCTCGCCAGTTTTGTCCTCAGCATTTTCACTTTCATTTTCGGACTTTTTACTTTCATCCTCTGCTGGCCTTATTTGTTTTTCTTCACTATCCGAGGCAGATTCATTCTTTTCCTGTTTATCTACATTTTTATCTTTTTCTTCTTCCGCTTTTTCCGCTGCCTGCTCACCTGGAGCAGCTTTTTTATCATCTTCGCCTGTCGACTCTTCGTGGGCCTCTGCTTCCTCTCCCTCCGGCTTCTTCGTCTCCGCGCTGTTAATATCCTTCATTTCCTCGCCAGTTTGATCTTCGTCAGCCTTGAGCTCCTCGGCGGCCGACATTTTTTCAGCAACGAGGTGCGCCACTTCAGAGTCCTCGAGCTTCTCAGCGATGTCGGTTAGCAGCTCCTCCATCTGAAGCTCCGACACTGTCATTTGTTCAGCTTCGTCGTGTGATTCTGATATTTTCTCGGCAAGTTCTTCAAACCCGGTCTGAATTTGCTCTAACTTCTTAGCAACTTCGTCAGAATCATATCCGTCTTTGGCAAGTAATTCCTGCAAGCGGTTTATATTTTCTCGTAGCTCTTCCAGCCGGACCTGGGTCTGCTGCTGTTCTTCGTCAAATTTTTCAAAAAACTCCTCGACCTGTTCCTCATCTATCCCCAGTTCCTCAAGCACCTCGCCGATTCTCTCCTCCAAAAATTCGCGCGCTTCGGCGGCAAATTCTTTCATTTCTTCTGTCAAATCACCGAGGCTCTCCTCCAGGTCTGCAAGCAGTTCGGGGTTATCTTCTAAAGATTCAGCATCCAGTTCTGATATTTCCTGGAAAAGATCGCCAAGAAACTCAAACAAAAATGCCGGCTGGAGGTTTAACATATCCAGTTCTTGAAGCTCTTCTATTAACCGGACCACCTCTTCCCTGTCCTCAAGTTCTTCCAGATTAATTTCGTCTTCACGGATTTTCTTCAGTGTCTCCCTGCTTTCCTCCGAGAGCTGTTGCTTTAATTCCCCGTAATCTTCCTCGTCTAAAGACTCTAAGTCCTCCACGGTAATTTCCGATATAACCTCGTCGGACGAATCACCTCCTGAATTTATCTCTACTGATTCTGACTGCGCAAAAAAGAAATCAAACTCACCCGTTTTTTCAGCGGAGTCAGTTTCATCACTATCATTGTCATAACTTTGACGATTTTGGTTTCTACGCTCCGCAACCGCACGAATACGTTCCCGTCTCTCTTCAATTTGTTCAGGTTGGAAAAATTCAGCGAAAGGGTCGTCCTGGGAGAGATTGCTGAAACGCGAGGGCAGTTTGGAGGCAAAAATATTCAAAAAGCTGGTAGAGTCCGCTCCCGTTGATTGGGAGCTGGCGAAACCATCCGATAGATTTTCGAGGCTGTTTTCCGCCTTAGCTGCAGCGGGGTTTAATATCATGTCAACAACGTTCAATTTAATAACTCCTGGTGCATTAAAATAGTGTATTCGTGTGGTCGTCTGTTAGAAGTGTCGACGGAAAATTAATTAAGCTTTAACTACAAGTTGAATTTGACGTCATTCCGGCCTCTGAGCCGGAATCCAGTTTGAATTTAAATGGGTATACCTTAAACCCGTAAAAATGGATTGCGGGGCGGAGTCCGCAATGACAATCTTTAGTTCAAGACCATCCCCCCTTTCTTTTTCCCCCCTTGAAGGGAGGAAAGACAAAGGGGGGTGAAAAGATAACGTTTAGAATGGTTAAGGAGTCGAGTCAATAGAGTAATGAGGTTGATTCTCTTCACATAATTAGTTGTGAGGGAAAAAAGCGAATGTCAGGGAAAGTTGGCAAGCTTTCGAGTAACAACAGCGACACGTTCAGGGTCCATCTCGGAGAGGATAACGCTGGCGTTCATCTGTTCCATTTCCTGTATGACCGCGATCAAGACGGTATCCTCTTCAACTTCTTCAAGTCTTGCGGCAGCCTCAGCAGGCGGCATCCCCTGGTAGAGATCAGCCAGGTAAACAGCGCGATCCTCGTCAGTCTCAAAACGCTCCTGGCGCTGGGCCAGAGCACGTTCTCTTTCTTCCATTTCCTCTTCCAGGGCGCTAACGGCTTCCTGGCGGTCTTGAAGTTCCGTCCGCTCTTCTTCCAGAACCTGGCGTCGTTGCTCGAGTTCGGCCAGCCGTTGTTCAATACTGGCTTCACGGCGGCGCAGTTGTTCCTCACGGCGTTCCTGTTCAGTAATCGGGTCAGGAATTAAAAAATCACGAATAATGGGAATATCCTCAATAAGACCGTAAAACATAATCTCCGCGTCAATTAGCTCCATACGGTCAAGCATATAAATCCCTCCGCCAACCAGTGAGCAGAGAACAATAAACAAGAGAATTGCGACCGAAGACTGGCCAGCCTGGCGGCGAAAAATTTTCATTTAGATCATCCCTGGAAATATCTGAAGAAATTATTTTTTAGTTCTTCTTTAATTGTCGGTATTTATCCATGACCTGTTTAACATAATTTTGCGTCTCCCGGAAAGGCGGAACACCACCGTAATCCCGGACTGCCCGAGGACCGGCGTTATAAGCTGCCAGTGCCTCCTCGAGGTCATCAAAACGATCAATCATCATTCCCAGGTATTGAACTCCACCAGCGATATTTTCAGAAGGATCGTCAGGATTCACTCCCAACTCAGCCGCCGTGTCAGGCATAAGCTGCATCAGACCGCGTGCACCGGCATCACTAACTGCATTTTTGTCAAAACCGGATTCGACATCAATAACAGCACGGATCAGTTCCTCATCTATCCCCTTGTGGGAACTATACTGACCGATCAAGGAATCAACGTCATCCGCTCCCGGTATTTTCCGGGCAAGGGTTTCGGAAAAATCTTCGCCGGCTTCAGAAGCGGCAGACTCATCACCGCCGGTAGCAGTGGGACGCACCATATCTCGTGACATATTTTTAATTTGCGTAATTTCTTCCTGCAGCCGGGAAAATCGCTGTAAAATACTGTTTATCCCGTCAATCACTTTTATCTCTGCCCTTCTCTATATTTACGATGATGCTGCCTGTTGGCTATTTCATTATTTTCCTTTAATTCCTGACGCCGCATATCTTCTTTAAATTCTTTAATATCTCGCTCTTTTAAATTTTCCATTACCTGACGATTCTGAGAGGCTTCTATCAGCCTCTCGCGTTGTTTTTCAAGCTTCTTTTCCCACTTTTTAATCTCCTGCTGTTGGGCAGACATTTTATTTTCTAGCATTGCGGCATACTCGCGAGTCTGTAAAAAATCTTGCACAGACTGGCTCTTTTTTTGTCGTTCACGGAAAGAAGAAAACATTTGCTGCATCCTTGACTGCAGCTCCTCCAGTTTTCGTTTCTCCTGAATTAGCCGCTGCTGTATTCTACCAAACTCAGCCTTTTCCCGGTCCTCCTCCATCTCTCTGACGTCCAAAATCCTTTGATACCGAAATTGGAAAGACATTTATAGCGCCCCTGACTTACGAATCATTCCGTTTCTTCGGCCTCTTCAGCCGAAATATCTTCAAAAATAGACCGCAGTTTTTCTACGGACTCATCATACTCAGTTGTTTCCCATATTCCCTGCTGCAGAAAGTCATCTATTGGACCTATGTGGTCAAGCGCATAATCAATTTTAGGGTTGCTTCCCCTCTCATAAGCGCCAATATTAATTAAATCCTCAGCATCACGATAAGTGGAAACTGTTTCTTTCAGCTTGTTAGAAGCCTGTTGATGTTCATCGGAAGTCACATCAACCATAACCCGGCTGACGCTCTCCAGAACATCGACGGCGGGGTAGTGATTCTGGGTCGCTAAATCTCGGGTTAAACTAATATGACCGTCAAGAATCCCCCGAACGGCATCTGAAATTGGTTCATTCATATCGTCTCCCTCGACAAGCACTGAATATATTCCGGTGATAGTCCCCTCCTTACCGGCACCGCTGCGTTCCAGCAGACGGGGAAGCAGGGTAAAAACAGAGGGCGGAAAGGCACGATTGGCGGGTGGTTCCTCGCGAGCCAGCCCAATAGATCGCTGGGCCCAGGCAACACGAGTTACCGAGTCCATCATTAGCATGACATCTTTTCCCTGGTCGCGAAAATACTCAGCGATAGTAGTGGCAATAAAAGCGCAGCGTTTACGCAGTAGAGGCGGCTCGTCACTGGTTGCAACTACGAGAACAGTTTTTTGGCGTGTTTCTCGATCGAGGTTTTTCACGATAAAATCTCTAACTTCTCGACGCCGTTCTCCAACCAGGGCGACAACATTAATGTCAGCCTCCGTATATCGCGCAATCATGCCAAGCAGGGTACTTTTACCAACACCGCTGCCACTGAATATACCAACCCGTTGACCACGACCCAGAGTTAAACAACCATCAATCGCTCTTATTCCCGTAGGTAGAGGTTCAGTTACTCGCTGACGATGTAAACTTGAAGGGGGATCACGGTAGATGGGTAAACGTTCACCACCGGTAAAGGGTGGTCCGGCATCCATAGGTTGACCACGGCCGTCAACCACCCGACCGAGCATGTGTTCACCAGCGTTTATCTGAAAGGATTCACCGGTGGAAATAACAACACTACGGCTGGATATACCCTGCATCTCGCCAACCGGCATCAATGAAAGCTCTTCTTCCTGAATACCGACTACCTCAGCCTGAATTTTTGAGCCGTCATCCCGTTCTATCCAGCATAAGTCTCCCATTGAAGCGGGGGGACCAACCGATTTTACTATAACTCCCTCGACCTCTTTTACTCGACCAATAACTCGAAAATCAGGGGAGTTTTTCCAGACTTGAGTAGCCTGAGCTGCTAAATTATCAAACGTATTTTTTACCATGGACTCATTCCCGTTATCTCAGCTAAAATTACCCACGGAGCGTCAGGTTATTACCGGGTGAAGGATCGGGGGGACAATCCTGTCAATTCCAACAAACAGACAACCCTTCGGGTGATAAATTGTAACTACTCACCTTAGCTCCCCCCTCACCCTAACCCTCTCCCTCCAGGAGAGAGAGGATAGCTTATTAGTTACGATAAATTAATCAGGTTAGAGAGACTTTACTAACTGTTCAACCAGGTGGTCTAACTGACCTCGAATACTTCCGTCAAAATCACCAAACTCCGTCTTAATCCGACAACCGCCCCGGTCCATGTTTTCGTTAGGTGAAATAGTGATTTCTTCGATACTGGGGTGTTCCTCGACATAATCGTCAATAATCTCACGAATTCGACGACAATCTTCCGGATTAAGAATCAGCGTAATCTCTTTGACGTCACGGACCTCTTCCAGCATCGCCCTGATTGTTCTGGAAGCGACGTCCTCGTCCAGTTCAATGCTATGACGAACGACTTTTTCAGCAAAACTGGCCGCCAAACTTATTAGCGCCTCTTCATGTTTTTCAATAAAAGCCTGCCTTTCCCGTCGGGCCTCGTTAAGAATATCTTCACTATGTTCCAGCATTGTTGCCGTCTCCTGGCGGGCTTTCTCCCACCCTTCTTCATAACCGTCGTCATATCCCTCTTCCCGGGCTTGGTCAACCTCAGCCTCCTGACTGTTAATGATTTCCCGTGCTTCCTCTTCAGCCTGCTCCACTATCTGTTCAGCTTCCCGACGGGCTTTTTTAATAATTTCTTCTGCTTCAGTCTTTGCCTGACCTCTTTTTTGTTCTATTTTTGTCTGGATTTTCTGCAGCTCGGTCCGTGCCTCACTAATTTTCTGTTTTAAACTTTTAAGAACGTTACCGGCAAATTTTTCCTCCGGCCCCAAATTGGTCAGGACAAGCCGAGTCTCGTCCGCCTTGATCTGATTGGATTTAAAAACTTTATCAGGCAATTATTTCCTCGTCTCCTCCACGGGCGACCACAACTTCGCCTTCTTCTTCAAGACGGCGGATAACGTTAACAATCTGCTGCTGGGCTTCTTCGACGTCCCGCACTCGCACAGGCCCCATATACTCCAGCTCTTCTTTTATCATTCCGGCAGCACGTTTACTCATGTTGTCAAATATTTTGTCCTGGACGTTTGCGTCAACCGCCTTCAAAGCCAGGGCCAGTTCGTCCTGGTCAACTTCCCGCAAAACACGCTGAACAGAGGAATCGTCAAGCTGAGTAATATCTTCAAAGACGAAGAGCTTGCGCCGAATTTCTTCGGCCAACTCAGGATCTTCGTCCTCCAATTTTTCAAGTATGCTCTTTTCAGTCGAGCGATCCGCGTCGTTAAGCATTTGAACTATAGCTTCAATACCACCGGTAGAAGCATATTCCTCGTTAACGAGTGAAGAAAGTTTACGTTCCAGAACACGTTCCACCTCCCGAATCATTTCCGGCGAGGTCCGGTCCATAAGAGCTATCCGCTTGGAAACATCGGCCTGGAGATCCGGAGGAAGTTCCTGAACTATTTCGGAGGCAGTTTCGCTGTCAAGGTAGGCGAGAACTAAAGCAATCGTTTGTGGGTGCTCCCCCTGGATAAAATTTAAAATATGATCAGGGTCGGCATTTCGGATGAATTCAAAGGGACGAACTTCATGGGCCGAAGTAAGACGGTCCATTATGCTGCCCGCTTTATCCTCGCCAAGAGCCTTGGTGAGTATATTTTTGGCGGCTTCCATCCCACCCTGGCTGATATATTCCTGGGCCCTGAGCATTTCGCTGTATTCCTCAAGAACAGCCTGGCGAACCTCGGGTTCAACGGTATCAAGACGAGCAATTTCAAGACTAATTTTTTCAACTTCCTGATCGCTCAGATGTTTAAAAATTTCTGCGGAGGCCTCTGAACCCAGGCTGACCAGTAAAATAGCCGTTTTTCGAAGTCCACCCATTGCCTCAGTATTAGCCGCCATTAATAATCCTCCTAATCAAAACATAACAGCTTTCTCATTGTAACCAAACCCTGTTACTCCCATTAAATAATATGCCAAAAAATAATCACTTTTTCAAGTAAACTACATTTCCTCAACAAACCAACTACGGAGGACCTGGGCAGCGGTTTCAGGATTTTCACCGACTGTCTGCTGGAGTTTTTGAGCCATCTGTTCTTTTTCCTGCTGTTCAACCGACACCTCGGCCATCAAGTCACGAGCCGGTAATTCAGGTTCTTCCTCGGGAGGAGCAGCGAGCTCTTCCTCAGCCATCTGTTTACGCCGGCGCTGCCATAGCAATAGGAGCCCGGAGATAAAAAATGTTATTCCAAGGGCAATTGCTGCGAAATAGATTACTCGGCGACGGAATGCCTCACGTCTTTCTTCTTCCAGTCTCTGACGCATCTCCTCTTCTCGATCAAATCTGAGGTAAGAGACTTCTATCTGGTCGCCCCGATCCTCATCAAAACCAATTGCCGCGCTCGCCATCCTTTGAATTGTTTCTATTTCGTCTTCTGTCGGTTCTTCATACTCCTGAACTATTTCCCCGGTCTCTTCGTCAACTTCTGTGCTATAACGGCCGTCAACACTTACCAGTGCCGACAACCGGGTCACCGCCGGGTCTTTTACAATTCGTTCAAGATTTTCATCAGCGTAATATTCAACCATTCGCCGGTCCTCGTCGTAACGAGTAAGATAATCGTCTTCCATCTCGTAACCTGGAATATTGGATTCAGTTCCAGCCGGTCCTCCCGGTTGTAAATCTCTTCCTTCTAACTCCCGGCTTTCTTCCTGCTCGCGCCGTCGTAACTGTTCAAAGGCTCCCTCGGGCATCCGATATTCCTTTATCTGCCGTTCAATCTCATCAAAATCCATGTCTACGGTGACGGCAACCGCCATTCTATCACGTGTTAACACTCGACCGAGCGAAGACTGCAATTTTCTCTCCAATCGATTCTCTATCTGCCGCTTGACCTCAAGCTGTTGGGCCTGCTTCGTCGCTTCGGTGTCGTCAATATCAAAATCAGTCAGAACTCGATTGTGCTGGTCCATGATAGTAACGTTTTCACGCTCTAACCCCACAACCCCGTAAGAAACAAGATTAACAATTCCATCTACTGAGGCGTCGTCAAGTTCAGTGTAAGGAGCAAGTCGAAGCTGAACTGACGCAGTTACCGGCTCTTCATCCTCTTTAAAAAGTGCTTCCTCCTGGGGAAGAGCTATGTTTATGGTAGCGTCTCTTATGTCGGGGTTGGTAACAATCGAACGTTCCAGACTCCCCTGCAGAGCACGCTTATAACGCATCTGTCGTTCAAAATTGGTAATCCCGATCCCCCCCTTTTCAAATATTTCAAAGCCAACAGCAGTCTCGGGAAGTACATCGGCTTCGGCCAGCTCAAGGCGTAGTTCGTCCACACGAGCCAGGGGAACTTTTACTACTTCATGGTCAACACGGTGGGGAACGCCCATATCTTCTAACTGAGCCGCGATCTGGGCAGCTTCTTGCGGAGCGAGGTCCCGATTATAGAGAGGAACCCACTGAGGCTGAAATGACCAGTACATAAGAACAGCCACAATAGCCACAGTTATAGTTATAATGGATATAAGTATTATTTGGTTTTTCTGAGAAAGACCGTTCCAAAAATCAGATATCTTTCCCCAAATTTGTTCCAGGATAGGCGGCATAACAATTCCCACTCCCATTCAAAGTGTTAAGTTATATACACCAGACAAGAAAAAAGGTTTCCCAACCTTTTTCCGGGCAACTAAAATAGAGTTAGTCACCCCAAATATTCCAATCATTTAATTTTAAAAAATCAACCAGGCAAAAAGAACAACCAGACTAAAAATTTACTGCATCTGCGAGAGTCGATCATAAGCTTCCAATAACTTTTGTCGAACAATTGTCACCAACCGGATGGCCATCTGTGCCTTTTGCTGAGCCACAGTGACGTCATGAACGTTATCAATCTCACCGGCCGCAAACAGACGCATCTTTTCTTGCGCATCCACTTGCTTCCCTTCGACTTCGTTAAGCTTATCTCCCAG
>PWHN01000010.1 GCA_003554945.1 bacterium | reverse complement strand
GCAGGGCGCTGGGCGTGTGGCGCTGGGCGTGTGGCGCTGGGCGTGTGGCGCTGGGCGTGTGGCGCTGGGCGTTAGTTCGAGAAAGAGCGTAAACATCGAGCAGGCGAGCATGGGAATAGCTCGAGCATGCGATCTTGCGAGCAGGCAAACAGCTCGAGCAGGCGAGCTTGCGAACATGCGAACAGGCGATCCGGCGAGCTGCGTGAGAAGGCGTGACGGCGAAAAGGGACAAAGCCAACAGGAAGGCATGGAAAGGGGGGATTCTTTACAGCAGTTATTCTGTCATTAATTTCGAGTTAGACAGCCGCTTCTTTTTTCCGGCGGTAAAATGTTTTGCCAACCCGATCAATGTGTTCAATTACGTCCGAATCCTCTATGTTGTCATAAATTGATAGATCTATATTGTAGGGCAGATACAACTCATCAAGATCATCAAGAATCCTCAAGACATCTTATAAATCAAGAGTATCACCATGCAGGGTAAGATCAATGTCCGACCCATTATTAAAATTTCCTTTTGCCCTTGAGCCATATATAACTGCTTTTTCGACCTGTGGATATTTTCGTAAAACTCTCTTTATTTTCTTTATCACCGAATCGGACAGACCATATTGCAAAGCTAATTTTCACCTTTTAATTTTTGTAATTCTTTCTCCAACTGTTTAAACTCCTGAAAATATCTGTCGCATATATTTTCCAAAATCTGGTTGGCAGTTTTCTCGTTATAAGTATGGGAAGTTAGATTTCTACTCTGGATCATTTCCATCCAAACCCCGCCTCTATCGATAAGCCCCTCCTCGAACGCCTTTCTCGTCGTATCTTTCGAACCATATAAATCCGTAGCTCCCCGGCTCTCAAAAAAATCTTTTAAAGTGTTCCAGACCAGTTCATGGGTAAACTCAAAGGATTGTATTAAACCCTGCTTTTCCAAGTCAGAAAGCTCCCGATCTCCAGCCAGTTCTACCCCCTGCTCCATTTGAGAAAGAGCTTTTTTGAAATGATTCATCCTCTGCAACCAGTGAACATCCTCTTCGGCCACGGAACCAGCACCTCTCATCCTGCTTATTTTTAATCATCTTAAAATTAGTATACTATAAGATTAAACATTTTTCGAACCTACCAAACGGTCCTACGTATTATCTTGTTCATAATTGCCGGAGCAGGAGCGCAGAATAAGTGTGAAAGTGTAAAGAAGCCATGTAATGAAGTGATTAGGTGATGAGGTGATGAGGGGGAAGTTGCGAGGAGCGATAGGGCGAGCTTGTGATCTTGCGAGCGGGCGAAGCTGGATCAAAAGAAACATTCAAAAACGGGGGGAATGGGTTCGAGGGAAAAAGCTGTGGGTAATATTTTTTAAAGGATTTCCCAAAAAGCTGTCCCGAATAGGGCCAACAGGCCCGTTCCCACGCCGGCAAGCAAAGTATTACGAGTGCGGTTGCGTGGCAATTCTTCGGCCGGAAGCTGGGGCGGATAATACTCGCCCAGGGATTCTTCAATCTCCGGCGGGAAATCTTCTAAATAATTAATCCGCTCCTCAAGATCGGCAATTCTCTCCGCAAAACTACTCTGAATTTCCAAAAACTGGACTTCGGCGGGGAGAAATTCTGCTGTCTCTCGAAACATTCTATGTTCTGTCCCGTCAAAAAATTCCTCTGGGAGGGCAACAGTCTCCAGCCAGTCCTTATGCCTTTGTTCAACATTTTGGAGACGTTTTTCCAATTGATTTAATAGCCGGGAATGGCGCTGGTGAATACGCTCACGCTCCATTTTTTCAAGACGTTCAAACCAGTGCTTTAAAAATTCGGTCGTAAGCTCAGGGTAAGGTGTCTTTACTTCGACTTGAACCCGCAGGTCGTCAATTGTAATATCTACGCTATCGCGCAAAAAACGACGAAATTTTTCGCGAGCATCCGTTTCGTCTTCGAATTCTATACCATTTTCATATATCTCCTGAAACAGGGGTGCAAATTCATCAAAACTGGTCACCCGGCGACGCAGAAGATCACGCTCAGGAAGTAGCTTTTCGCTGCCCGGAATATCGAAGGCTATATCGTCCAGCCAGTACTCCGCTTCAAGGACATAGGTAGGTTGAGTTGTAAAGAGTAGATAGCCCGCAGTGATGAACATGACTAAAAAAGGCAGGCCGATCCAGATATACCATTTTTTTGCTATGCCAATTATTAACTCGCGTAGATCGATTTCCTCTTCCCAGGGGTCGGTGGGGTGTGATTCAGATTGAAGATCGTTTTCCATGTTGTTTCCTCCTTTTTTTGGTTATGTTAATTTTATCTGCGGGAGACGAAGTTGTCAAAGGCTAGAGTGGGAAAGTGTAGTTGCGAGGAGGGACGGCAAGTTCAAGAGCGGGGAACGCGAAGGCGCAGAGACGAAAGTTCGGGGAAATCAAGATCAAGTTCAAGATCAAAGTCACTGGATTCCGGCTCGGAGGCCGGAATGACATCAAGTTCAAGGACATGGACAAGAATATGAGCACTTGATGAATTTGAATTAGCTTTCAGCTTTTGGCTTTGAGCTTTAAGCTGGTGTTTCCCGGCTCGGGGGGCGGAAAGACGTTCGGGAGGTCAGGATAGTAAAAACTGGGTGCGGGTTGAAAAAGAAGACCAGAAACCGAAATCTGGTAGTAAAAACCGTTAGCCTTTAAACATCGTATGCAGGACAAGAAAGCAGGGACAAGCGCAGACAAATATATTGACCGAATTAACTATGTATTAAGCGGTATAGCCAGGGATGGTCAGGTGCTTAGATCTGAGAAGATGATGGAGATATTTCAGCAGTTGGGAGCAAAGACGGCGTCGAGGAGCCGTTTTGTTTTTTGACTGGTAGGGGTGCTGCAGATTTTTTCAGTGGGTCCCTTCTCGACAATGTGACCGCGGTCCATGACGGCTATGCGATCGCCAAGAAATCGAACAAGGTTTAAATCGTGACTGATGAAGAGGTAAGTCAAGCCATACTCTTCCTTGAGCTCGAGCAGCAGGTTAACGATCTGGGCCTGAATGGAGACGTCGAGGGCACTGGTCGGCTCATCACAGACAATAAACTCCGGCTCCGGCAGCAGTGCTCTGGCAATCGAAACGCGCTGGCGCTGGCCACCGGAAAGTTGATGGGGATAGCGGTCAAGCACAGAGGTATCAAGTCCGACGCGGCCAAGCATATTGTGAATACGCTCACGACGGCGGCCGGGCGACCAGTCACAGAGATACTTAAGCCCTTCATTAAGGGAGTTGCGAATCCGGTAACGGGGATTCAGGGACTCACGAGGGTCCTGGAAGACGGCCTGAATTCGTTTGCGGAAGGGACGAAACTGACGTTCGTTAAGGTCATCTATCCGACGGCCGTCAAACTTTACAAAGCCCATATCCGGGGATTGCAAATGCAATAATATCCGGGCCAGAGTGGTCTTACCACAGCCGGACTCGCCAACCAGTCCCATTATCTCGCCGCGATCAATGTGCAGAGTAACGTCATCGACGGCGACGTTAAACTGTTCTGGTGGGAAGAAGAGACTGCGGCCGACGGAAAATTTCTTGGACAGATGCTTGACTTCAACCAGAGACACTATTTTTCAGCCTCCCTGGCCCAGCAGTGTAAAAAGCCCGGCCCACGTGAGACGGCGGGTGGGAACTGCCGATCACACTGATCCAATTTCTCGCCACAGCGGGGCGAAAAGGGACAGCCAGACGGGCGTGATTTAGGACTGGGGACTTCCCCTTCAATTACCGGTAAGCGACCACTGCCGGCCGCTGTCAGGGCATCAGCGGTGGCGAGCAATCCCTGCGTATAGGGATGGTGGTCAAGTTTTGCTTCGGAATCAAAACTACAGTCCTCAACACTGTAGCCGGAATACATGACAAGACTGCGCTCGCAGACCTCCCGAATAAGGGAAAGATCATGGGAAATAAAGAGGACACTCAATCCAGCGCCAGCCAGCTCTTCCAGAAGTTCGATAATCTTGCGGCGCAGTGGAGCGTCAAGAGCCGTCGCCGGCTCATCAGCGATCAGCAGCTCCGGTTCACCGGCGAGCGCGAGAGCAATCAATACACGCTGCTGCTGGCCGCCAGAGAGCTGATGCGGATACTGCTGAATTATCTTTTCAGGTTCGGGCAGCTCGACTCGACGCAACAACTGAAGCCCGACGGCGCGGTTTTCCTCCCCTTTCAACCCACGCAGACAGTAGAGAGTCTCACGCAACTGATCGCCGACAGTATAGACAGGATTGAGCGCAGAGGTTGGCTCCTGAAAAATCATTCCTATCCGCCGGCCGCGCAGTTGTGCCTGAGCCGGTGAACCAATAAGATACTGGCGGCCGTCAAACTCAAGTTTGCCCGTCGGGCGGGCGGTGGGCGGCAGCAGGCCAAGCAGGGCGCGGCCTGTGAGACTCTTACCACAACCACTCTCGCCAACCAGACCAATGACCTCGCCTCTTTCAAGCTCCAGGTTGACCTGGCAGACGGCGTAAAAACTCCGCTGCGATCGATTAGGATAAAATTCAACAGCAAGTTCATTGAGTTTAAGGAGTGGTTGTTCAGACAAGATTACCACCGCTTACCTCGTGCTCGGGGTCGAGAATATCGCGCAGAGCATCACCAACAAGATTAAAGCTCATGACAGTCAAGAAGATAAAGAGACCGGGAAGCAGCACCCAGGGATGTAATTGAAGTTGCGAGATACTCATGGCGTCCTGAAGCAGGTTGCCCCAGCTGGCGTGCGGGTCCTGGATACCGAGCCCCAGCAGGCTGAGGGCGGACTCGCCCAGGATGTAGCCGGGGATGGAGACGGTGGCGGCGACAATGAAATAAGAAGCAGTGTTAGGAAGGATATGTTTTATCAAAATAACCGGGCCGGGCACTCCAGAAACACGGGCCGCTTCAACAAACTGTTTTTCACGCAGGGAAAGAACCATGCCGCGAATAACACGGGCAAGCGAGGCCCAGCCGATAAAGCTCATAATAATTATGATGAAAAAATAGACGCGCACCGAGGTCCAGTCGAGGGGGAAAGCAGAACGCAGGGCAAGCAGTAAAAAGAAAGCGGGGACGAGCATTATAACTTCAATTAAACGTTGAATGAAATTATCAACAAGGCCGCCAAGATAACCGGATATGCCGCCAATAAGCAGACCTAAGAGAAGCGAAATAGAGACACCTATGAGGCCAATTGAAAGGGAGACGCGACCGCCGTAAATAATGCGAGAGAAGAGATCCCGGCCCCGCGAATCAGCGCCAAAGAGATATATTTTGCCGTCATCTTCGACTCCAAAAAGACGGCGGCGAGTTTCAAGCAGACCGAGAAAATTATATTTTTCACCTTCAGGGAAGAGCTGCAGCCGGTTGCGACTCCCCTCGACCGGCTCGTAAATACGTCGATGGTAGTCGTCGAATTCGAACTCATAATCCTTAACATAGGGCCAGGCAAGCCCACCCTCACCGTCAGTAAAGTATACAGGGGTCGGGGGATGAAAAGATTTTGTCCTGTCTTCGCTGTCGTAACGGTAGGGAGAGATAAAGCCGGCAAAGATTGCGCTTAAATAGAGCAAAACCAGCGTAAAGAGAGCGGCGGCGAAAAGTTTGTTTTGTTTTAACAAATAGATAAAATCAGCTAATTTTTGTTTATACATTTTCACGGGCTCCGAAGCGGACACGAGGATCAACAACAGCCAGCAGAATATCGGCGACAAGATTTCCGAGAATAAGCAGGACGCCACTGGCGAGGACAAGGCCAACGACAACAAACTGATCCCGGGACTGAACAGATTCAAGCATCAACTGCCCCATTCCCGGCCAGCCGGCAATAATTTCAACGAGAGCGGCACCGCTAACCAGTGTGGTGAACTGGTAACCGAAAATAGTGATCAGTGGATTTACGGCGTTACGAAGTGCATGGCGATAAATTACCCGATTTTCGGGCAAGCCGCGGGCGCGGGCGGAGAGAATGTATTGACGACGCAGGACCTCAAGCATGTTGGAGCGAGTTATACGTTGAAGACCGGCCATGGCACCAGTGGCGATGACAGCGACCGGGATTGCCATGTGCTGAAAAAGATCAGCAAGACGAGCAAACAGACCAAGCTCTGCGTAGTGAGGAGAGGTCATGCCGCCAATTGGCCAGAAATAAAAATGTGAGGCCAGATAGAGCAGCAAAAAACAGAGAAAAAAGTTGGGAATGGACATACCGATAAAAGCAAAGAAAGAAAAAATACGGTCTAAAATCCGGTTGTGGTGCACAGCGGCGTAGATACCCAAAGGGAGCGCAAAAGCCCAGGTAAAAAATAGAGAGGCGAGCATAAGAAAAATTGTGTTGCCAAACCGTTCGAGCAGTAGACCGGTGATAGGACGCTGGTGACCGAAAGAATAGCCCATATCGCCACTAGCGAGGTTCACGAGCCAGCGGCCGTATTGAACAAGAACAGGGTCATCGACACCATACCGCTCTTCGAGGCTTTCAACCAGTTCCTCCGAGATACGGGGATTGGCGCGCAGCTGATCGAAATAATTGCCGGGAGTCATCTGGATAAGAACAAAAGTTACCAGAGTGACAATCAGCAGCAGAAAGACAGCAATTATCAGCCTGTGGAGTATTACGTTACCCAAGTTGGATCACAACTTCCGTAAAGGATCAACGGACATCAAGATATTCAACATTGTGGGTCAGACCACCGATAGCCGTGGGTTGAGCATTTTTAACCCGGCTATGAACGGCATGGATTGTATCAGAAGTGACAGTATAAATCAGGGGAAGTTCACGATTAACGATACGCTGCCAGCGGGAGTATACTTCCCGGCGGCGCTCAGGCTCAAGGGTGCGCATGCCCTGAGCAAAGAGCTCGTCAATTTCCCGTTCCCAGTCCCGAACAGGCTCCTCCTGGTAGGGGTGCCACATGTGTAAATTACCCGAGGAGAGCCAGACATTACTACCAAAATGTGGTTCCAAACTGCCGGTAAACCCCATGACGACGGCCTCCCAGTCGAAGTCGGAAGAGAGCTGACTGACAAGGGTATTAAACTCGACCTGGCGGAAGGAGACATCCATTCCGATATCAGATAAATCCTGGCGAATAATTTCAGCGGTGGCCACCCGCTGATCGGCTCCGGCGTTGGTTAGAAGAACGAATTTAACCGGGTTCCCCTTTTCGTCCTGGATGATGCCGTCCCCGCTGCGGTCAGAGTAGCCGGCCTCCTCCAGAATCTCCCGGGCTTTGTCAGGGTCGTGTTCATATTCTTTTAAGCCGGGATAGTAGAACTCTTCGTTGGCGGGACTTACCGGCCCGTGAGCCGGAGAGGCCAGACGGTTAAAAACAACTTCAGCAATCATCTGGCGATCAATCGCATAAGCAACAGCACGGCGGAATTGATGGTCATTAAACCAGTCAAGCTTGTGTTCAGGAATATGGGTCTCGCCGGTTTCGGGATGGGGAGTAGTGTTCATGTTAAAAGCCAGAAATAGCGTCCCCAGATCGGGACCGCTGTAGTGCATTTCAAAATCTGCTCTCTCCTGACCGGCCCGGACGACTGGATAAAGCTGGGCCTGAACGCCGATTGCATCGAGATCGCCGCGCAAAAAACGCTGGACCTGCAGATCAGTATTTGCCACCACATGAAATATTAATTTATCAAGACGGGGCAACTGCTCGTCGTCAAGCTGGTTCTTATAGTAGTGGGGGTTGCGCTCAAGGACAACCCGCTGTTCGGATTCGTAGCGACCCAGCTTGAAGGGGCCGTTAACAACCAACTCGTCGGGCGAAGTGTCTACTCCCCAGGCGTAATTGAACTCGGCCGGAGAAATGTCCGCAAACAGATGTTCCGGAAGAATTGGATTACTGGCCGCCCGCAGGAAAGGAACGTAAGGGTCAGGATAAGTAAACTTAACCTGCCGTTCGGAAACCTTTTCAACCTGCGGCGGCTCGCCGTCCATAAGCAGGGAATGGCGGGCTGAGGAGTCTATGTCAAAGTTAAGGTAAAGCTCATTATAGGTAAAGACAACGTCGGCGGCAGTAAGTGGCTCGCCGTCCGACCAGCGCAGATCATCGTGAAGAGTAAAAATCCAGACCCGCCCGTCTTCCTTGCTCTCCCAATCAGAGGCCAGTTCAGGCTCAACCGCGCCGGTCTGACCATCAGTGGTAGTCAGACCGACAAACATTTGATTAATAACATCGGTGCTGGATGTTTCGCGGGCAGTAACGGGGTTGAAAGTTTTAGGAGCGGAAATAGTCCCCAGGTTAAGGACATTATCAGGTGGGGTGGGCGGGGCGCAGCCGACGAGAAAAAAGGAGAGCAAAAGAGACAATAGAAACCCTGAGACAGCAAACAGGCCGCTGCGCTTTAGGAACACGTCTATTCTTCGGGAGCCTCCGGCTCCGGTTCAGGAATCTCAACGTCCTCCATCGGTATTTCTTCAGCCGGCACTTCCTCTGGTGGCTCTTCAGGCTGCATGGGCATCTCTTCCGGATCCATCGGAATTGCCTCAGCATCGTCAGGCATCTCTTCGGGATCTTCGGGCATCTCTTCCGGATCCATTGGAATAGCCTCCGCGTCTTCAGGAGCTTCAGCCGGCTGTTCGTCCGGCGCAACGCCGGGGTCAAGCGGCGCCTCGGTCTCAGTCCGTTCAGGGATAGCGTCCGGCGACAGCGCCCCTTCCTCATCAGCGGGCATTATCGCAAAGAGCACGGCAGCAAGAAAGAAAAGAATAGCCAATACAGTCGTCGCCTTGCTAAGCACCGATTGGGGTTTGCTGCCCATCGCTGACTGCGAGGCCCCACCAACGAGACCGGACAGATTCATGTCCTGGTCGGACTGCAGAAGCACAACAATAATTAAGGCGAGAGCAATCATCACATAAACAGTTAAAAGAATTCCAGTTAAGCCAAACATAATTTAATCACAACCTGAGTATAGTCTGAAAAATATATTTTTCTGTTCAAAAATGTTCTGAAATATCATGCCCCCCCTAACCCCTAAAATTCAAGCTGGATTCCGGCGCAAGGGCCGGAATAACGACTGGGAGGTCAAGATGGATTCCGGGTCTTCCCGAGCACTCAATTGAACCCGAAAAGACTATATTTAACGTTACTTGTTCTCCGAGCTCTCAATTGAGTGCTCGGTCCGCCCGGAATGACGAGCAATTCAAGATGGATTCCGGGTCGCGCTCCCTACGGTCGCTTGCCCGGAATGACGAACTATGCGACATTGTGAGTAGACGTCAAACAAGTACCTTTAATTATTATAGATCCGAGAGAGAAATTTCATCCTCAAGATCATATTTTACAATATCAGCAAAATCATCAGCCGAGAGGCTGGCGCCGCCAACAAGTGCTCCGTCAATATCAGGCTGGGCCATCAACTCCTGGACATTATGAGGTTTGACGCTGCCGCCATATATAACCCGGATTTTCTCGGCAACGCCGGGATTAAAAAGATTTGAAATAACATCCCGAATAACACCGTGTGCCTCGTTGGCCTGCTCGGGCGTGGCAGTATTACCGGTGCCAATCGCCCAGACCGGTTCATAAGCGATTACTAATTCTTCAAAATCATCAAAACCAAAGCCGGAGAGGGCAGCTTCAAGCTGAGTCTTCAATATGTCTTCCACCTGGCCGGCGTCACGCTGTTCTTCCGTCTCGCCAATACAGTAAAAAACCTTCAAATCCTCATCGGAGGCCGTCCTGAGTTTGCGGGCCAGCAGCTCCTCATTTTCATCAAAATACTGCCGGCGCTCACTATGACCGAGGATAACCCAGTCAGCACCGGCGTCCTTAATCATGTCCGGGCTCACTTCCCCCGTGAAGGCCCCGGAACGCTCATAGTGCATGTTTTGCGCTCCAACTTCAATAGGGCTTTCGTCCACAGTTTCAGCAACCGGCTTGAGCGAAGTATAGGGGGGGCAGAGAACAACGTCACGGTCATCAACTGAATTACAGGCGTATTTTAGCCGGACTGCAAGATTAATAGCTTCGGATATCGTCTTATTCATTTTCCAGTTCCCGGCCAGCATGTTTCGGCGAGTCATTAACAATCACACTCCGTTTGGTGGTTAGTTTGTTAGTTAGCTAGTTTGTTAGTTAGCTAGTTTGTTAGTTAGCTAGTTAGTAGCTTCCAATTTTTTTATATTGCGCGGTTCATAACCCGTTTAAGACCTTTAAGATGGAGTGCGGGTCAGGCCCGCAATGACAAACACAGAATCAAGTTCGCGCAGCCAGAGGATGCGGCGAGCTGGTGCTTTAGTTATTCGAGGTCGTCGAGGATTTCAATCCCGGGCAATTCTTCACCGCGAACCAGCTCCAGTGAAGCCCCACCACCGGTTGAGACGTGATAAAAATCATCGGCAAAGCCAGCATTCTTAACAGCACTGGCGCTATCACCACCACCAACAATAACACGTGCGTCCAGGCCGGCCAGCTCTTCCGCAATCTTAACAGTTCCCTGAGCAAACTCCGGCGCATAATCAAAAGCACCAAAGGGGCCGTTCCAGAAGACCATCTTGGCAACACGCATTCGGGTTAAGAACATTTCCAAAGTACGCGGCCCAATATCCATGCCCTCCCAACCGTCTGCTATTTCATCAGTTTTGGTAACCCGGGTTTCAAGCTCCTCAGAGTCGGTATTCATCACCACGTTATCAACAGGAAGAACAAGCTCGCCACGATAGTTGTCACGATTTTCCAGAATGCGGCGAGCCTCGTCGATAAAATCAGGTTCAACCATCGAGGCGCCAACTTCGCCACCACGGGCAACGGCAAAAGTGTATGCCATGGCACCACCGACGAGAACAACGTCGGCCTTTTCAAGAAAATGTTCAATCACAGGTAGTTTGTCACTTATCTTGGCCCCGCCAAGCAGAGCGACAAAGGGACGTTCGGGATTATCCCGTGCCTCAGTTAATTTTTCAAATTCACTTTTCAGCAGGTACCCCCCGACAGCAGGACGCAGATGCTCCGGGACACCGGTCATTGAGGCATGGGCCCGGTGAGCGGTTCCAAAAGCGTCGCTTACAAAAAGATCACCAAATTCTGCGAGCTGGCTGGCAAACTCGGAGTCATTGTCTTTTTCACCGGATTGGAAGCGAAGATTTTCCAGCAGTCCCACCTGGCCGGTTTCCAGCTCGGAAACCATCTGCCGGGCGGACTCGCCCACAGTATCGTCAGCGGTCCGGACTTCGCAATCCAGCAACTCAGCAAGCGGAGCGGCGACCGGGGCGAGACGATATTCCTCAACGACTTTGCCGCCGGGACGGCCGAGGTGACTCATCAAGACGGGAATAGCGCCAGCCTCCAGCAAACGACTTATTGTGGGGACAGCCGCTTCCAGACGAGTCGTATCACCCACCTGTCCGTCGTCATCAAGTGGAACGTTAAAATCAACACGAACCAGTGCTTTTTTGCCTTTTAAATCAGATAAATCATCTACAGTCTTTTTTGGAAATTTCATTTATATAGCCCCCGATCAGGTGACGATATCGATGAGGTCAATCATGCGGCAGGAGTAACCCCACTCGTTGTCATACCAGGCCAGCACCTTGACATGGTTGTCATTCATAACCATGGTCTTCTCCGCATCAACAATGGAAGAATGGGGATTACCGATATAGTCGGAAGAGACAAGCTCCTCCTCGGTATAAGCAAGAATTCCTTCCAGCTCGCCTTCTGCGGCCTCTTTAAAAGCAGCGTTAATTTCTTCCGCGGTAACCGACTGGGAAACCTGGGCAGCAAGATCAACAATCGAGCCGTCCGGCACCGGAACACGCAGAGCCATTCCGTCCAGCCGTCCCTCGAGTTCAGGCAAAACTTCCGTGGTTGCCTTGGCGGCTCCAGTCGAGGTTGGAATAATAGAGACAGCGGCGGCACGCATGCGCCGGTAATCCTTACCGGCCGGTACGTCCAAAATGTTTTGAGTGGAAGTGTAAGCGTGGGTCGTAGTGACCACACCCGACTTAACGCCAAAATTGTCATGCAACACCTTTACCACCGGCGCCAGACAGTTAGTGGTACAGGAAGCGTTGCTAATAATCGAGTCTGTTTCTGGGTTATAGTCGTCATCATTCACACCGATGACCGTAGTTAAATCAGGGTCTTTAGCTGGAGCAGATATTAGAACCTTGTCAGCGCCAGCTTCAAGATGTTTGCTGGCTCCCGCACGATCACGAAAAACACCGGTTGATTCAAGCACAACGTCGACACCTAACTCTTCCCAGGGAAGATCGGCAGGGTCTTTAACAGAGAGAAGTTTTATCGACTTGTCTCCTACAATCATTTCTTCACCATCCAAACGAACGTCTGCCCCATAAGTGCCGTGAACAGAATCGTATTTGAACAGGTGAACCATTCGATCACGGGGCGCTATATCATTAATAGCAACTATTTCACGTCCTTCATCTAAAGCAGCTCTCACCACCATACGTCCAATCCTACCAAAACCGTTAACTGCGATCTTTGTTGTCATTGCAATCCCTCCGTTAAAGATTAATTAAGATTTCTTGTCAAAAGCTTCTCTTACTTTACGTTTTAAGGTTTTACCGGCTCTGAATTTCGGAACGCTGCGCGCCGGTATGTCAATTTCTTTTTCATGGTCGCGGGGATCGACGCCGCGGCGGCCGCGGTGCTGCTGAATTTCAAAAGAGCCAAAACCGTGCAGAGAGACCCGACTGTCGGGGGAACTGGTCAACTGTTCACCAATTAGGTCAATCAATTCGTCCAGCATCCGCTTACACTGGCGATTGGACAGGTCAAGACGCTCAGCCAGCTCTTCAACCAACTCAGACGTTGTAAGCTTGTTTTTACTCAAAGTTATCCCCCCAGCGGGTTTTAAGTTATCCTCATCCTAATCCATAGACAACATTATAAAAAAATTGTCCGTGGATTGAAAGAATAAACCGCGATTATTTGTGAAAAAGTTTTGGTTAAAGTTGGAGGAAGAGTGTGTTACAGCAGTATTAGGATAGAACTTCCGGCGGAGGGGTACATAAATGTTAGGAAAATATTCTGGTGAGCAGAAAACAGCGGTTTAGCAGAGCAGACAACGCTAACGGGTCTCCGCCTTTAGCTCAGCAATTGTGAAGCGGTGGAACCCTCCAGATTCATCGCCTGGCCAAGCGTTGAGACACCAGCCTGAGTAGTAATCTGATCCTGAGCAAGCTCAGTTGCTTCGGCGGCCATATCGGCGTCACGGATCTGGCTTTCGGAGGCCATAACGTTTTCTTCCATAATTTCGAGAAAGTCTATAGCCCCTTCAAGACGATTCTGCACCGAACCTATGTTAGCGCGCTCGGTAGAAACTTGATTGATAGCAGTGTTAAGAGCCTCAATTGCTTCTCCGGCTCCCCCTTCTTCGGTCACGTCAATCTCGTCAACACCAAGAGCCTCCGTACTCATCTCAGAAATAGAGATTGAAACCGTCTCGTCACGATCCGGTCCGGCGTGCAATTCAATCGCAGCCTCAGCATCGCCGCTCAACAACTCACGCTCGTTAAAGGTCACGGTTTCAACGGAACGGTCAATTTCCTCCACGATCTGGTCCATCTCCGCCTGGATCGCCGAGCGGCCGGCATCGCCGATTATATCATTAGAGGCCTGGATTGACAGCTCACGCATACGGTGTAAATTCTCCTGTATGCCCGAGACTCCACCTTCAGCCGTCTGCAGCATGGAAACGCCGTCCTGAAGGTTTTGAACTGACTGTGAGGTCCCCCGTATCTGAGCACTCATTCCCTCCGAAATAGCGAGACCGGCGGCATCATCTGCAGCGGTATTTATCTGCAAGGCAGAGGCCATCCGGTTCAGCCGAGTCTCCATATCGCCGGCTGAGCTGGAGATATGTCGCTGTGCGGAGAGAGCGTTGAGGTTGGTGTTTATTGATAGTGAAGACATGGTGATCTCCTCCCTGGATTAGTAAATAGCCTGACATCCCTGTTTTACTTCAGTACTATTTATACTACATTTTGGCTGATTTTTCAAGTTTTTTCTTTTTAAACCTGGTGGAAAGGACTGTAATAGCGGCTGAAACAGGGACTGAAAAGCTCAGACGTTTTCATCAAATCTCTGACTGATTACTTCCTCGTCCCGCTTTTCCCCCTGCATGTAGTGTTTTATCAACTTACCCGAGTTATCAAGTGACTCAATTTTTCGTTTTAACTGTTCCATTCTCTCTTCAAACAATTCTTCCGTCTTTTCACGAAGAGAGCGAAAATTACGCATAAGTTGTTTGAAGCGTGCCGGGGGGCTGGAATTATCGACATGTGAAATGATTTGTTCGACCAGCTCGTCCTGTTGCCGAATTTTGTCTTCTATTTTGGTAGGATCAAACTGTTCCTCAGAAAGCAATAAATGAAGCTCTCCTTCAACTCGAATTAGCTTTTGAACAGCTTTCTCGGGTTCAGCCGGTGAAGGAGATGTCGCCATAGGGAGATCCGTCAGATTTTGATTTTTTTGATCCGGACGAGGATTTTTCGCTCGTCGGGGTCGACTGGTTCTCCTGAACACGAGAGTCCGACTGGCTGGTCGCTCCAGCAAGCTGAGACCGGCCGGTCTGCCGCTTGGCTTTTTCGTATGTCATACCCTGTTCATTAATAATTTCATCCCAGGCCGAGTAAAGATCCTCCATCACATCAAGGGCCTGATCAATAAACTGGGGATCCTTTTTTACGTTGCTCTGAACAAGGCTGTGCAGAGTAAAGTCATAGAGGCGATATAGGTTGTCACCGGCCTCGCCCATGACATCCATATCCAGAGAAGCCATGAGTTCTGTGACAATATCCTGTGCCTTTAAATTCTTATTGTGACTCTTCTCATAGTTATTGTTATTCATCGCCTCGCGGGACTGCTTCATGAATTTGATAGCGCCATCATAAAGCATCAATAGAATTTGTTCGCGCGAAGCAGTGTTAATTTGAGTGTTTTTGTAGGCGTCCAAGGGATCGGAAGCCATCTTTTAGCCTCCCATACAGCTCAAAATGACTGATATTTGCACAATTATCGTTATCCAGTATAAGCTTCGACATATTTATGAAAAAAGTTAAAGATTAATTTTCAACCAAAGCCGAAGCAGAGCCAAAGTTTTCTCATTTACCGGTAAATGCTAACAACCAATTATGTTATTGGTTACTGTTCAAATTTAAATATTTAAGGCTGCGCTCGAGCACACGTTTGAAAGCGGGGCCGGCAACTTCGCCTCCGTAGCGCCCCTTTTCCGGTTCATCGGCAATAATATTTACGGCAAGGGCGGGCTCGTCTACCGGGCCAAAACCAATAAAAGAGGCCATTACTTTATCTTCGTGATAGCCTCCCCGCTCGAGATCTGCTTTTTGGGCAGTGCCGGTTTTGCCGGCCAGTTCGAAGTCGTCTGAGCTGGCGGCCTGGCCGGTTCCACGGCTAACGACACCGCGCATATGCTGGCGCAACTCGGCAGCAACCTCCGGCTGCACAACCCTGCGGACTTTCGTTGCTTCACTGGTTTTATTTTCTTCGCCCGCCACCTGTTTGGCTTTCATGATTCGCGGTTCAAGCAAACGTCCACCATTAACAACGGCCGAAAGAGCTGCTGTTTCCTGGAGAGCTGTCGCTGAAACCCCCTGCCCTATCGCCACACTGGGCTGAGTAATGGCCGACCAGTTAGCCGGACGACGAAGAGTCCCACGTCCTTCACCAGGAAGTTGAATCCCAGTCCGGTTGCCAAAACCAAAACGACGCAGGTGACGATAAAAATCCTCAGGTTCCATCTGTTCGATAGCCTTGGCCGTACCAACGTTACAACTTTTTATTAAAATTTCAGCCAGCGAAAGGTCACCATGTTCGGCGTAACAGCGTAATGTATAATCGGCGTTAGCAAAATGGTTATAGCCCGGACAGTTGAAGGTTGAGTCGGACTGCACATCACCGCGAGCCATGGCACTGCCGATGGTCATTACTTTAAAAGTCGAGCCCGGCTCAACCGGGTCAGATATTGCACGATTGCGCCACAATTCCTCGGGAAACCTCCCATATTCGTTGGGATCGAATCCGGGGACATTTGCCATGGCCAGAACTTCTCCGCTATTAGGATCCATTACCACTCCCATAGCACTTCGGGACTGGCTGGCACGCACCATTCTGCGAAGTTCTTCCTCCAAATAGTGTTGGATTGTCTGGTCAATTGTCAAAACAAGATTTATATCATGAAATTCTTCACCGTCGCCGGTTAAAAAGTCATCGAACTGTCGTTCTACGCCTTCTAAGCCGTAGTTGTCCAGACCCACAAATCCTAAAACGTGAGAAGCCAGTTCTTCATTTGGATAGATACGTTCATATTCCGGGACCAGTCCAAGCCCCGGTATGTCAAGCTCATCAAGTTGACGGGCACGTCGGTCGTCTAATTTTCGTTCCAGCCAGACAAAAAAACGATCACTCTGTAATCGCATATAAATTTCGGGGGCTGAAAGATCAATAATCGATTCCAGCAGCCGGGCTATCTCCCAGCCACCGCCAATCATTCGCGGGTTAGCGTAGAGAGAGTAGCGCTGGGTGCTGATCGCCAGCGTGTTGCCCTCGCGATCGACTATGCTTCCACGCGGAGTCTCCAGCTCGCGCTGTTCTGTTTGAATTTCTCCCCATTCGGGAGAATACCAGGGTTTAATCAACATCAAATGTATAGAAACAATGAAAATAAGACCAAAGAGGAAAGAAAAAGCAACCAGTAGAATCAAAGAACGGCGGGTTATTTTAGAACGCAGACCAGCCATTTTTTATCCCACCAGACCGACGCGGCCGAACGGCCAGTAAATAAAAAAGGCCCGGCCAAGCAACTTACTCTGGGGCACAAACCCCCAGTAGCGTGAATCTTCACTGTGTCCACGGTTGTCCCCGAGAACAAAGTAAAGCGGTTCCTCAATTTCTATTTCCTCTACCGGCTCACCGGAGAGATACATCACGCCGTCTCGTTTGGTAAAATCGTTGCGATGTAGTTGTTTTAAATAGGAAATATAAAACTGACGCTCGTAATCGGGCAGGTCGGTGAGATCGACGCGCTCGCCAACCTCAGGAATACGTAGTGGTCCAAAATCAGACGGTAAGCCCGGACGATTGGAATTGTCCCAGATACGGGCCGCGACCTTAATCTCGTGATTATTGGCTTCCTGGTAGAGTCCCATCACATCACCGTGAAGATTTAAGGGAGTCTCGGCGTTCTGGTCTCCCAAAACCAACTGATTATTCACCTGCAGATTATCGGCAGCGAAGCGAAGAGTGTCTTCGCCCGCCTCCTGCAGCTGGTCGGCCTCATAGCCGTGCAGAAAAATCTCGCCACCAACTCGTTGACGGGAAATAGTGTCACCATCAAGAAGCAGATTATGGTCCCTCAACTCAACCTCGTCGCCGGGCAGCGCTATAAGCCTTTTGACAAAATCTTTGTCGGGCTCCGGCGGATACTCAAACACAATCGTTTCCCAGCGTCGCGGGGAACGGAGGTAGTAAACAAACTTATTCACAAAAATATGATCATTGATCTGGAGTGTATTTTCCATGGAACGCGAGGGTATGTAAAAGGCCTGAACTACGTAAGGACGAATAACACCAAAAACCAGGATGGCGGCGACAAGAGCAATACGAAGCAGCTCACGTCCGGCTTTTGAAACCCCCAGACCGAGCAATAATATCCCGGCCAGCACCCAGGGCAGCGGAAGTTCTCCCTGTGCGACAACAACGACAGAAAAGAGCAGATAAAGCCCCACAAGCTCTGCCCACTCACGAAAATCGCTCTTAGCTTCCGGGGGAAGAAACAGCCAGTTTAGAAAATTTTTTAGCACTAAAAATCACCTTATTAATTGTTGTAAGACTCTATCGAATACATGCCAAGCTCGGCTACTCAACGAGAGTAAGGAAATTTCAACAGAGCCTATTGTAGGTAGCTCTCTTGCTGACATATTTTAACTAAAAATTCAAATTAACAGGAGCCAGCCAGTCCTTCAGGGGCTCGGGAGGAATATCTTCCCAGAATCTATTAAGATTGCTATTCAACAGATCCTCGTGTTCGCCCACTTCCTCAGCTCTCTCAGCCCCCTGAAAGTAATTAACTACTGCTGCTTCTTCCTCGCCCTGAAGTTCACGGATCAACCCCCGCTGATTGAAAAGAGTCGGCTCATCAAAACCGGCAGCTTCGGCCATAGAAAGGTATTCATCGGCTTCGTCAAGCATCTCGGCGCCTAAGTATGACGAAGCAATATTATACAATAATTCTGGGCTATCTTCGAGGACATCCGGGTGCTCGCGCAATTCTTCAAACTCATCCAGAGCTAACAAATAGAGCTCAGCTTCATAATAAGCGCGGCTTAAATTTTTAATAAACTCAAGCCGCTCAAGCCCGTATTCGCGGGCCAGCTCAAGATGAGCGACAGCGTGCGAAGGCGCGTCCAATTCGAAAAGATAAATTTCGCCAATTATACGCTCTGTTTCGGGCTCCCGAGGCTCAATTTCCCGAGCCCGTTCGGCCAGCGGAATTGCTCTGCCAGTCTGGTTTTGAGCCCGAAAACTGAACTCGGCAAGCGTCCACCAGCCAAGGGCATCGAGTGGATAAAGACTGCGATAGGGAATGAAACGATCATCGCCAACCAGGTAAGGTTGAACAGAAGACCAGCGACGCTGAATGGTTAAAAAACGGGCCAGCACTTCCAGAGCGCGCGGGTGGTATGGGACCTCGACAAGCGCCGTCTCATACATTCGAATTGCAGCGTCTCTGTTATCCATCTCAAACCAGGCATCACCTCTATAAACATAATCGTCCGCCATAAGCCTGTCGAAACGATTCCACCGGTGTCTTTCTTCGGGAGAGAGGGCGGGATCCAGACGACTAAATAGGCGGGCCGACGCCGAAGCGGCACGGCTGTAATCTCTATCGGCAAGCGCAATATCACGCTCCAGACGATCAACGGAAGCATCCCCCCAGCGATGAGTAACGGCATATTCGATTTCGGACTGAGCCTCCCGCAGATTGCCTAATTCCTTGTGCGCCCGGGCGATAAAGACAAAACCGGGGCCTTGAACTTCAGGCTCCATCTGCAGCTCTTCCCCAACTTCCAGCAATTCCTCCCATTTCCCCTGGGCAACCAAATATTCGGCATAACTCTTCAGGGTGTAAGGACCGGCGTTGTTGTCAAAATATTCTTCGTAATTACTGGCGAATTGTTCAAACTGACGGCCGGTAAGCAGGGTTCTAAAATAATCAGCGGCAAATTTATCGGGTTCGCTAACCATTACTCCCTCACCAAGGTAGCCAATACGAAAAAATAACTCGGCACGATGATAATTATTTGCTTCCGCCGAGGACTGAATCTGCCGGGTCAGCAACACTTCCACACCCGGCAAAACAAGATAAACAAGCAGCAGATAAGCAACCAGCAGAGCAAGCAACACCCAGCCACTCTTTTTAACCCAACCAGGAACTTCAAATTCTTCCGGTTCCGGCAACTGATCCGGTGTCAGATAATCCCCCGGCAGCTCTTCCTCAGGTTCTTCCGGCTCTTCCGGCTCTTCCGGCTCCTCCTTTTCCGCTTTTACCCGGTCAACCTCACGCTCAAGAACCTCTTTTATCGAGGTTTCCTCTTTTTCAGCTTCAGTATCAGCCTCTTCTTCAGAAATTTCTTCCTCTATTTCTTCATCTTCATCTTCCTCTTCCGGTTCCTCTGCTACTTCTTCCTCTAATTCTCCCCCCGGTTCGCCTTCTACTTCTTCCTCTTCTTCCCCCTCGACGTCTTCATCAGGATCTCCCTCTTCATCAGCTTCTTCAGAATCTTCCTCCTCTGTTTCTCCCTCGTCCTCGGCTGGTTCTTCCGGTTCGTCTATATCTTCTTCCGCTTCCTCAGTTGCATCTTCATCGGCGTCTTCAGCTGGTTCTTCCTCTCCCTCGTCTCCCGCTTCTTCGGCTTCATCGTCCCCTTCTTCAGCAACTGCATCCTCTGTTTCTTCCTCGTCTTCTGTTTGAGCTTCCGACTCTTCTATCTCTTCTAACTGTTCCTCTGGTTCCTCTTTACCGGCGTCTCCTGTTGGTTCTTCCTCCTCTACGGCTTCTTCGTCCCCTTCCTCAGAATCTTCCTCCTCTGTTTCTTCCTCGTCTTCTACTTGATCTTCTTCCGCTTCCTCCTCACCAGCGACAGCAGCATCATCATCTGAAGATGGATCTCCTGGCGATTCAGCTGAAGAATCGTCGGGGGAATCATCCTCAGTAACCCGGCGGGCCAGTTCTTCCGGCGTAAGCTCCTCCAGGTCGTCTAAATTTTCTTGTTGATTTTCGTCGGCATTTTCATTTTCCGGACTCATTATATCCCCTCAAAAAATGTGTGCTCCAACTTTTATTTTCGTCGATAACGGACCCTGTCTAAAGAGAAAAGACTGAGCTGCAGCGGACAAAAGACAATTTTTGGAAGGGCAGTCAATAGCAGGGTGAATTGGAAAGGGTAAACGCCCGCTGTTAAGAAATGAAAGACCATAAAAATAAAAGACTGTACAGATTCAACTTTCAGATTTGTCGATGATCTCCGTGTTCAGTTTTTTGGTGGCTTCCAGCTTGACTCCGCCCTCGTCACCAGGCGAAATTTCGAAATCATCGACAAAACTGAGCGCTTTCACCAGGTTAAATGTATGCTTGTCACGGAGGTTTTCCTCAAGAATTTCACGCACGTCCGTCTGGGTCATCTCTTTGTTTTGCACCTCAAGGTCAACATACATGCCGTCGTCTTCCTCACGCACTTCTACAGAAGCCACGCCAAGCGAACGACGGTAAGCAAGCTCATGAATAATACGATCAAACGACATCAAAATATAGACCCTCATAAACCGCTGTCTCTCGTGTTTACGAATCAGAATTTCACATTCTTTGCTGACTTTATTCAACTTGTCACGCATCCGCTCGCGACGTTTTTCTTCTTCTCGCTGCTGCCGGTACATCTCCAATCCTATTGCCATTCTTAACTCTCCTTTGCTCTTGTTCGGGGTTTTTGATAACAATTTTTTCCAGGGAAGACAATTCCCAAGCGAACTATTATATTAAAGATATTCAGAAAAAAAAAGGGGGGCTGCCCAGAAGGTACTCAAACCAGGTCAGGAAACTTTTACTCAACTGTCACTGACTTGGCCAGGTTACGGGGCTGGTCTACGTCACAGCCGCGGCGGACCGCCAGCTCGTAGGATAATATTTGCATCGGTGGTGTGGTCAGAAAAGGAGTGAGCAGTTCCTCGGTGTCGGGCACCGGCATAAGATAGTCACACATCTCGGCGATACCTTGCTTATCGTCTTCCATACAGACGCCAAGAACGATTCCTCCGCGAGCTTTAACTTCTTCAATATTACTCAACATCTTGTTGTAGACGCGGCTATGGGGGCCCAGAACAACAACCGGTATCTCCTCATCAATAAGAGCAATCGGTCCGTGCTTCATCTCACCGGCGGGATACCCTTCGGCGTGAATGTAAGAAATTTCTTTAAGCTTCAGAGCTCCCTCCATAGCAACAGGATAGTTAAGGTGACGACCAAGGAAAAGGAAGTCTTCCTTTTTAAACTGTTCGGCCGCAATTTTTTGATATATTTCTCTGTCTCGAATTTGCTGATCCACCTGATCAGGAATTTGTTCAAGTGCTTCCAGCAGCTCCCTGTCACCTTCAAAACTGCCCCTGAGCCGGCCAAGATAATAAGAAAAAAGAAATAGAACGAGTAGCTGGGTTGTGAAGGACTTAGTGGAAGCAACGCCAATTTCAGGACCGGCGTGGGTGTAAAGGACATCGTCGGCTTCGCGGGCCATTGTCGAGCCGAGGACGTTACAGATAGAGAGTACCGGAACGTCCAGGCGTGAGACCTTTCGCAGAGCAGCCAGCGTATCGGCCGTCTCCCCGCTCTGACTAACGGTTACAAGCATCTCACGGTCCGCTTCGTAGTTTAGCGAACGGTAGCGGTATTCGGAGCCAATATCGACCTCAACATGTAGATCGGTCATTTCTTCGAGCCAGTAGCGAGCCACCATACAGGCGTGATATGAGGTGCCACAGGCGATTAGATTAATTTTTTCTATTCTTTTAAAAATCGAATCATCAAGTTCGAGATTGGGAAATTTTACAATTCCCGCCTCGCTATCTAAACGCCCCCGCATTGATTGCCGGAGCACCTGAGGCTGTTCAGCGATTTCCTTGAGCATGAAATGTTTGTAGCCACCCTTTTGGGCCTGCACAGCGTCCCAGCTTATACTGTTGACTGATTTTTTGCGCTCCTCTCCGTCGATCGTCTGCACCGTAATGGAATCGGAATCAATTGTAGCGATTTCATCCTCATCCAGGAAAATAACCTCGTTCGTGAAATCAAGCAAGGCCGGGAGATCAGAGGCGACATAATTCCCTTCACCCCCACAGCCAATAATAAGTGGACTTCCGGAACGGGCGGCAACTATCCGACCGGGCTCATCACGATGAACAACGGCCACCGCAAAAGATCCCTCAACCTCTCCCAGGGTGAATCGCACTGCTTCAGTTAAATCGCCATCATAATTTTCAGAAAGCAGATGGACAAGCACCTCTGTATCTGTTTCCGAAGTAAATTCTATATCTTCCGGCAACCGGTCACGCAGCCGGTCATGGTTCTCAATAATTCCGTTGTGAACCAGCATTATATTTCTGTCTATGCTGAAATGGGGGTGGGCGTTTTTCTGCGAAGGCTCCCCGTGGGTCGCCCAGCGGGTGTGGCCGATCCCGGTGGTACCTTCTATTTCTACCCCATCCAGGGCTGCATCAAGGTCGTCTATCTTTCCTTTCACTTTTTTTAAGAAGAAGCCATCCTTTCCTTCGACGGCCACGCCTGCTGAATCATAGCCCCTGTATTCCAACCGATGCAGCGCCTCCATAATCACCGGGAGTGCTCGGGCTGAGCCGGTATAACCAGTTATTCCACACATATCACTCTGTAGCCTCCTGAATTAACTGTTTCATCTGCCGTGTTGCCTTACCAATACCAACCATCACTGCGCGGGCCACTATAGCGTGACCGATGTTGAGTTCAACTACCTGAGCCAGACGGGCCACCGGTTTTACGTTCCTGTAGTTCAAACCGTGACCGGCGCAAATTTCCAGACCCAGCTCTTCACCTGTTTGGGCAGCTTTCGCCAGCCGTTCAAGTGCCTGTGATCGTTCTACGCTGGCCGGCTCTGTTTCAGCATAATCACCCGTATGCAGTTCAACAGCTCTGGCGCCGGTCTGACGACTGGCCTCCAGCTGTTTTGAATCAGGATCAATAAAAAGAGCCACCTCTATTCCCCGGCTTTGAAATTTTTCCACAGCAGCGACGATCTTTTCCTGCGCTTTTTTTACGTCCAGGCCGCCCTCGGTAGTTACCTCCTGCCGATTTTCGGGCACCAGGGTAACTTTATCAGGACCAACCTGTAGTGCTTTGTCGATAATCTCAGGATTAACCGCCAGCTCTAAGTTCAAAGGTGTCTTTACAGTGCGCCGCAAAATTTCAAGATCACGGTCAGTTATGTGCCGCTGATCGAGACGACGGTGTATTGTTATTAAATCAGCGCCATTCCTTTCGACAATAGAAGCGGCGGCGACCGGATCAGGAACATCTATACCGCGTGCTTCACGAACCGTCGCCACATGATCAACATTTACCCCTAATTTTACATCGGTCATACTAATCACCTTGTTATCTTCATAATTTAGACCCCATAAAATTACTATCTCACGGTAAGCGGAGGATATACGTGGGGTTTAACAGACTTATAATCTATTTGGAAATTTCATTTATCTCCGCGCAAATCGTCTCACCGATTTCCCGGGCGTAGGCTTCAAGCTCAGCCTCGTCCTTACCCTCCAGCATAACCCGAACCAGTGGTTCGGTTCCGGAATAGCGGACCAGCACTCGACCATCATCGCCGAGTTTAGTTTCTATTTTATCAATCTTTTCGGTGCTTTCTTTCAGTTTCGACAGAGGTGGCTTGGCAATCACTTCAAAATTCAACAAAACCTGGGGATATTCGGGGACTTCGCTATTCCACTCGTGCAATTTTTTGTCTCCACGGGCCAGTATTTCCAGGACAGCCGCCAGAGTATGCAGACCGTCACCGGTTGGCATCCAGTCCCGGTCAATAATATGTCCCGACTGCTCGCCACCTAAATTCCAACCCTGGTCACGCAAGCGCTGATAAACCTGGCGGTCACCAACCCCGACCACCTGGTAGTCAACACCGGCGCTGGACAGACTGTTACGCAACCCCAGGTTACTCATTACCGTGATTATCAGTCCTTCCAACTCCTGCCGTGAGGCACGATCAACTGCAAGCATATACATTAAAGCGTCGCCATTAACCACCTCTCCCTTTTCATCGACAGCCAGCAACCTATCTGCGTCACCGTCCAACGCAAAACCAATATCAACGTCTTGTTCAAGAACTTCGTCTTTTAATTTTTCCACATTAAGACTACCACAGTCCTTATTTATATTCACTCCGTCCGGCGAATCGTTCACCGTTATCAGAGCGTTACAATTGTCCTCGAATACCTCCCGGACAAGCCTGGAAGCCCCCCCGTTCGCACAATCCACTAAAATACGCCCAGGATAAAATACAGACCGATTGGAGAGCGCTTCAACGTATTCGCTTAACCAACCCTGAACATTTTCTGAAGGCCCCACTTTTTCGCGGCGGGCCAGAGTAAAGTCACTCGTTTCCAGTAACGTTTCGACCTCCTCTTCCTGTTCAACCGTAAACTTGCTGCCGTGTTCCCCAAAAGGCTTTATGCCGTTGTCATAAAAAGGGTTGTGGGAGGCAGAAATCATGACCCCGCCAGCAGTTGCACGGAGACGGGTCAAAAAAGCCAGCGACGGCGTCGAGCAGAGTCCGAGCCGAGCTGCCTTGAGCCCAACGCTCTGCACGCCGGCGGCAGCCAGGTTGGCCAGATAAGACCCACTGAGGCGGCCATCGTGGCCGATAAGCACTACTTTCCGCTTAGACTTTTGAGCCAAGTAGCTAGCGAGAGCTCGGGAAATGGAGAGAATTTTTTCGGGTTTTAAATTTCCCTGATTAACCTCGCCACGGATTCCATCAGTACCAAACAACTCAGTCATTCTTCTATTAATTCCACCTTTACTGACTTTTGTAGCTCATATTCCGGAGCAGCTTCAACTCCCTCAGGCAGCTCAACCAAAGCATTCTCTATACTCATGCCAGGCTCAGTCGGTGAGGTTACAATTACTTCTATATCTTCCAAACTCAACTCTTCAATCAGACCGGCATCACCCTTAACCTGAAAGCTAATCTGATCGGGTTCGACCGTGGCCTCCATCCCTTCGGGAATTTCTATAACTTCAACCGGTATCCCCTCAAAGGTTCTGCTCTCCAGCGGTTCCTCAACTCGCAGTTCAACCTCAAAAAAACCGGTCTCTGGATATTTAAGCTCCACTGAAGGCTCTAACCTGGCTTCAATTTGTTCAACCTTGACGGCTTCGTCTGGAGTTGGCCAGCTTATCTGTTCTAACTGTAGCGATTCCATTTCGGTTACTTTCTCCTGGGGCCCGGCTACCAGAGCAGTCTCCGGAGTTACATTTTTGTGTAATTCAAAACCGTCGGACGGACGAGCCTCCGGTTCAACTTCCAGCATGAGCTCGCGACTTATCTTCGGCTCTAAAAACACCTGCAGATCACCCGGATCGACAGATGTAACTTCGAGTCCCCTCGGATGCTGAACATCCCAGGGATAAACTCTTACTTCTCCTTCAGTTTCTTCGCCGTCAAATTCTTCCAGGGTGCTGACTACTTTGAAGTCGTCATCATCGAATTGTTCCAGGACAGTTTCAGGGCCACGAACACTAATCGTAACAGTACGAGAAGTCCGGTCGCTAACAGTATAACCTTCTGGCAGATCGACAAATTCAACCTGTGCACGGAAACTACGCGTATCACGATCCTGAACAGCCACCCAGAACCAGAAGCTTAAGGCAAGCAGCAAGCAGATTAGCTTAACAGGCCAATTTTTTAAAATATACCGGCGAAAAAAACTGATTAAATTCATTGGTTTAGGTATGTGTATAGAAGGTCTTCAAGTTCATCAACACCAACATCAACGTGCAAATCACGCTTATGGGCAAGGGTTATGCTCCCCGTCTCCTCAGAAACAGAAATAACGACAGCGTCAGTCTCTTCAGCGATTCCAACGGCTGCGCGATGACGGGTACCGAAGTTGGACGGTAAATCAGTTCGATCACTGAGCGGAAAAACACACCCGGCGCCCAGAATTTTATTATCTTTTATCACCACGGCACCGTCGTGCAAGGGTCCCTTGGACATAAAAATTGTTGTTAATAAATCTGTAGTTACCAGGGAATCTATTTCGGTGCCGGTATCCAGGTAGCTCTTGAGACCGACGTCGCGCTCAATTGCTATTAAAGCCCCAACTTCCCGACGCGATAGTTTTTGACAGGAGCAGACTATTCGATTGATCAATTCTTCGCTTTCCAGGTCTTCAAACAGAGCCCAGAAACGGCGGCGACCGAGGTTAGTGAAGCCAGAGCGCAATTCAGGTTGAAACAAAATTATCACGAATATAAGTCCAACGTCGAGAAAACGAGCGAAGAGAACATTCAACATCCGCAGGTTCAAAACCTCACCCACTCCTCGGAAAACCACAAATAATCCAAGGCCCAGCATAATCTGCAGCGCTCTCGTGCCTCTAATACTCAAATAAATCCCATAGAAGATGAGAAAAACAACAAAAACGTCAAGCACGTCTGTCCAGGCCATAAATCGTAAGACTTCGATTAATACCATTTAATCCTGCACCCACTTGTCTTTTTTCTGAAGCTCAAGTTGTCGCCTGTAGCTATATTGAGTCAATGCCTTCCGTTGATCTGTGAGGACTCCCTCAAATTCTATCCCATAAAAGTAACATTCCTCAACCTCATCCTCTTCCCGCCTGATTATGTAGCCATATAAATCGTTCATTTCTTCTTCCAAAATTGGCAGCTCAAATTTTAAGTTAACTCGCGTCGACATGGGAAGTTCCAGTTCGGCGCGGAATTTCGCGCCGCCGGCGCTCAGATCAACAATAGTGCCTTCCAATTTAGGGGGAATTGGGTCCGGAACATCACTCTCTATCTTCAGTTTAGCCGGAATGGAACAGGGAACGCGCAAATGATCGCGCAACTGAATTCTCTTGACAGAATCCGGCCGCTCAAGCTCAAGCACCGGCGGTTCAACGTCATCTTTGCGATCAACCACCCGGCTTTCAAACTGATAGCGCGCTGACATTCGCCTGTATTCGACAAACAGATTCTGCCCGGTATTAACAGGCAGATAGAGCTGATCAACCGTAGGCACTTCCACAACAATCCGGGAGGCCGAAAAATCCTTGATAAAGGTAGTATATTTCCCCTTCAATGCTCCACTGTTTAACCGCAGCTCTAATTTTTGCCGCCGCTCAAGCTCCGGTTCTACAAACGATATGTCAACCATAATATGTCGCCTCGTAATTTTAAATACCGGTTTTGCTTAACAAAACCAGCTCTTTCCCCATGAAGTCTACAACCAGTCCCAAACTTCCAGCAGATCTTTATGGGCCTTAACATCGTGAACCCGCAGGACGTCAACTCCCTTTAGTATAAGCCGGGCCGATGTGGCCAGTGTCCCCGGCAGACGCTCTTCCACCGGCCGGCCCAAAAGGTCACCCAGATATGATTTCCGGCTGTGCCCAACGAGCACCGGCAAACCAAATTTCTTGAACTGATCCACTTCAGCAAGCAGACGACGATTGTGCTTCAACCGCTTCCCAAATCCTACACCCGGATCAAGAATCAACTGTTCTTCAGACAACCCCTGTTTGAGGGCAAACTCAATTCGTTTCCCAAAAAAAGCATTAATCTCTTCAATCACGTCGTCGTAAGTCGGATTCTCCTGCATCGTTTGGGGACGACCCTGCATGTGCATTAGAACCAGTTTTAAATCATTTTCAGCTACCACCGCAGCCAGCTCTGGGTCGGCGCGCAGAGCAGTCACATCATTAACCATCGCAATTCCATGTTCACAGGCTGCCGCGGCCACACTACCGCGAAAAGTATCAATAGAAACCGCCGTATCTATCCCTGCCTCACGCAGGGCGGTCAAAGCCGGAATAACACGCTCTAATTCCGCATCCTCCGTCACTTCAGAAGCTCCGGGACGGGTTGATACCCCGCCTATGTCCAGAATGTCAGCCCCCGCCTCACTAACGCAGCGCGCTCGTTCTACCAACTCTTTTTTTTGGTTGTATTCGCCGCCGTCGTAAAATGAGTCCGGCGTGACGTTCAATATCGCCATTAGCTTCGGGAGATTTTTCATTTCTGTTTCCACCGACATCAATCGAGCTCCCGCAGCGCTTCCACAGTTGGTTTGAAGATGAAGGGACACTCACGGTAGTATTCCTTGTAGTCAAGACCATAGCCGACTAAAAAATCATCCGGTGAATCAAATCCATAGTAGTCGACTTCTACATCTACCTGCCGGTTGGCTTCCTTATTTAGCAGGCTGCAGACTGCCAGGGAAGCCGGATCCCGTGTCTCCAGCGTCTTTCTCAAGTTGTGATAGGTTAAGCCACTGTCGACGATATCTTCAACTATAAGCACGTCCCGCTCATAAATATTTTCCTTGGTGTCCTTAATTATTCGCACAATGCCAGAAGTCTCTCGGCTGTTTTCATAAGAGGAAACAAGCATAAAATCCATACAGATTGGAACTTCGATCTGCCGCACTAAATCAGCCATGAACATAAAGGCGCCGCGTAATACTCCAATAACCAGAAGTTCCTTCCCTTGATAATCACGGGTTATTTTTTCACCCAGTTTGACTACCTTCTGGTGGATTTCTTCGGCTTCAAAAACAACTGAATCAATAATTTTTTCGAGGTGCTCTTGACTTCCCGGGTCAACCATCAATTAACCTCCATTTAGTCTAAGCTGGCATTTTTATGAGGCAGCTTTTCTATCCACCTCAATCGCCTTCATTTTTCTTCCCTGTCTGAGCGAAAACTCCGTGTTCCGGTTGAAAATTAATTATAACAGTTTTTTCTGAAAAATTACCATCTTTAACCGCCAATCCCACCACGGCTACCACTTCACCTCCAGCAACAACAACCGGCCAGCAACGGCGGGCTCTGAAAGGAACTCTTTCAGCTTCAAAAATTTCTTTTAATTTCCGACGTTTTCCCCTGTATATTATTCGGTCTCCCGCCTGCCAGAGACGTAAAACACCCCCCTCAATTAAATGCTGTGGAAGCTCTGAACGGTAAACCCCTTCATCTGTCGAAGCGGATGAGCTCACATTAATTTCACCAATGTCACCCCACTTTTTGTTCATCGGCACCTCAACATTAACCGGTGAGGTCGGCGGGACAAGACTGTCCTTACGATAGATGGCCAGCCGGTCATATTCCCGGACCGCCTCAAGTTCGCCGGGAAGATGGAGACTCCGGCCCGACTTTTCACTCGAGGATAGTTCCTCCAAGCCCTCAAGGTTCTGCTCGCTCAACTTGGCTCCCCCTTCTAACTTCCGGCAAAGAAAATGCAACAGGCGGCGGCGCTCTGCCGGATGACTGTCCCGCAACTGCTCGACTCCCACCTGCACTTCCCCCGGCCAACTGGAATAGGAAAAATTATCTTTTAAATACTGCTGCCAGAAATCATTTTCGCTTGCGGTTCGACGACTCAGGTTATAAATGGCTTCCGCGGGCGCCGGCTGGGCCTTTTCCCAGGCCGGCAGGACCTGGTTTCGAAGCCGGTTGCGAGCAAACTCAAGTCCCTCGTTAGTCGGGTCGGTAACAAACGGTATCTCCCGCCTCCTTAGAAATTCCATTATTTCTTGTCGGCTGTGCTCAAGCAGTGGACGCAGCAACACCAGCTGCCGCCAGTGGCTTACTGGCTGCATCCCCTGTAGACCGTATAATCCGCTCCCCCGCCCCAGGTTCAAAAGCACGGTTTCCACCTGGTCATCCTTTTGATGACCAAGCAGAAGCATATTGGTCCCCAAACAGGCGCCGGCCTGCTGAAAAAACTGGTAGCGCAGGTGGCGGGCTTCGGCTTCCAGACTGCCACTGCCTGTCTCTAATTCCTGCGGCTGCTGGAGTGCGGTGGCAACCAGGGGGAGGTCGTGGTCGTCACACCAGCTACGCACCACCTGCTCACCGGCGGCGGCCTGCTCCTGGAGGCGGTAGTTGTAATGCAAGGGGTAAATCTGCAACTCCAGGTCAGCAGCAATTTCAGTCATAGCTGCTAAAAGAGCCATCGAGTCGGGACCACCGGAAACCGCAACCAGCAATCGATCGCCCGCACTTACCGACTCACGGCCGTGAAAAAATTCTTTAAGTGTGGCAATAATCGCCATTAAGAATCAACTCAATCCTGATTTATATTTTCCTCCGCCCGGGGGAGAAGTTTTGGGCGTGGATTCATGATACAAAAAAATAGAAGCGGTTAAAAGAGGAGTGAAATAAAAAAAGCGCCCCCCGTTTGCGGGGGGCGCTGTTGAGGGGGGGAGAAACTGGAATTGTAAGGTAGCGGCGCGGGGATTCGAACCCCGGACAACTCGGATATGAGCCGAGTGCTCTAAACCGCTGAGCTACGCCGCTAAAACGTCAGCTGAAAGCTGATAGCAAAAAGCTATAATTACTTCTAATCGATTTTTCGTTTTTATCAGATATTGATAACCGATTACGCTTTATCGCTTTATCGCCGCTTCGCGCGGCCCGATCGCTGTTTGCGGTCTTATCGCCCACTCGCCCTTCCGCCCCGAACCGAACACGATTTAATTCCTCTCCCCTCCGAGGGAGAGGACACAGGTGAGGGGGGAACTTGAAGTTGACTTTGGCCTTGCTTTACCGATATTATCGACAATCGGTTACCGAACTTTCGCCTGCTCGCCTGTTCGAAAGTAGTAGCGGGGGCGGGATTCGAACCCGCGACCTTCGGGTTATGAGCCCGACGAGCTACCTGACTGCTCTACCCCGCGATCAATTTCAATTTATCTATTTTGTCTCATTAAGACCACAAATATTGTACTTCTACTCTTTGTTGATGTCAATAGATTAATTCAGCTTTCGCCATATTTTTAGCAAGGGCTTTAACCAGGTGGCCCTTCAGCCTTCTTTTATCTCCTCAACCATGTGCCGCCAGTCAAAACGAGGCACCACCCACTCGCGGGCTGCTTTGGCTATCTCTTTTCGGCGCTGCGGCTCCTCTATCAGTAGTTCAATTTTTTCGGCAAGCTCGTCAACAGCTTCTGGCTCAACAAGGAAACCGGTCCGCCCATCGTCAATTGCTTCCGGTGCCCCGTCGACGGAATAGCTGATCGCCGGTCGACCGGCTGCCTGCGCCTGGGGAATCACTCGGGGCAAACCTTCCCGCAAACTGGCATGAACCAGACAGTCCATTGCCGTCAGCATGCGCGGTATCTCCCGGTAAGGAACGAGACCGGTGAATACTATTTGCTCGCGAACACCAAGTTCTCTCGCCTGCTTCTCCAGTTTTTCCTTTAATATACCGTCACCAACAAGTAGCAGACGTGCCTCCGGGTGTTTTTCTACTACCCGGGCAAAGGCGGGCAGACAGTATTTATGCCCTTTCAAATGAAACAAACGGGCAATTTTTCCAATTACAAAATCATCTTCTTCAAAACCTAATTCCACTCGAACTGCACGCGCTTCCAGACTGCCTGGAGCTGGAACTTCCAAAAATTCATCCAGCTCCATGCCGCTGTAAACAGTCTTATAGCCCTGTTTTGGTTCAACCCCTACCTCCCGGGCCTGCTCCGTCATGCGGTCACAGACTGTGAAAATTTTATCAGTAATAAAAGATGTATATTTTTCCAGAAAGCTGTAGAGCCAGAATTCATACCAGGGTTGAAACTGGTGGAAAGGCAGACCGTGAATGGTATGATTTATTTCGGGGACGCCGGCCAGATAGGCGGCCCAGCGACCAAGTATACCGGCTTTTGAGCTATGGGTGTGGACGATATCGTAATCGTTGCTCTTAAAGTGGCGGTATAGTTTGTAAAAGGCAAGCAAGTCGCGCCAGGGATTTATCGCCCGGCGCAGAGAGTCAATGACGACTGGCTCGACCCCAAACTTGGCGGCGTCGTCAAAAAGATCACCTTCCGGCCCAAGCGCCGGACCGGTAACCAGGGTAGCCTCCCAGTCCGGGTCCTCTTTTAACCCGCGAACGGTAAGCAGAGTATTTTCCTGGGCTCCACCAAGGATTAATCGAGTAATAACGTGACAGACAGTAGTCACCGGCAGGCCTCTTTAAAAGGTAGGACTGTTTTTAAATGTTTCAAATTTAGTCAGAACGGCATCGCGAGCAGCCCGTGTCTCGTCTTCACTTCCAGCCAGGTAAACGCGACCAAAGCGACCACGCAGACGAAAGTGGACTATTTTCACATTAGTAGCTTTTTCAGCGTCATTGGCCAGCTTTACCGAGTTAACCGCCGGCTGGACCTCGATGATGAGCAGTGATTCGCCGTCCAGCAGCAGCGAACCGTCGTAATCGTTGTTCACCACCTGGGCGTGGTAAGGGGTGACGCGATCAATTACCTGGGTGGCGAAAATTTTCGGCTTGAGACGCTGATCAAACTGCAGGTTGAACTCGTCCAGCACCGCCTGGCCAGCGTAGCGGACCTCGGACTGGTCGTCGTGGTGCAGCTCGATAATTCCATACTCCCGCTCTTCAATCTCAACCGCCGGCCGGACATCCGTCTTCTTCATCGCCACGTCTGCGACCCGGTTGATCTCGATCCCGGGCTGGATTTCTATAAACAGCGACGCCTGACCTGAAGTTGGAATATCGCTGACACACTTCTTCGCCACGAAAGCCGCAAACTGCGGCTGAATCTTGTCCAGATAAACAAAACTTCGCAGGCTAACTTCCTGGTCGCTCATTAAAATCGCTCCCATTTAAAGTTGGAGGAATATTATCACACAAATTCAAAAAAATAACCACCCCGTCCGCCTGAACCAGGACACCCAATAATTGTAACTACTCATCTATCCCCCCTCCCCTGGATGGTTCCATGAAGAGTTCCCCGATCCACACTGGTCGTCTCAAACTGAATATCATGGTCATAAAAAATCTGCTGAATCTGTTCAGGGGAACCCATCTCATTGGGAAGAAACCAGTCAAAATCAACGGAACGCCGGTGACCAAGATGAAGCGCAAGGGCGGTACCACCAGCGAGATAAAACCCGAGATCCTCAATGTGCAGAGCAGTTAGATTAATAACGTCCTCCTGGGCGGAAGTGAGAATATCAGTATGGAGTTTCATGCTGTTCTTCTCCGGTGCCAGGGCGTCTCTTTTTCTCGCTCGATCCACGCACTAACCTGCTCTCCCGGTAAATCAAGTAGTAACTGCCAGAAGCGGAGCTGACGCGGAGTAAGTCCACGCCCCTGGTTTTCCAGCAACCAACCTTTAATTTCACTGTCACCAAGCTGGCGCCTTAACCATTGTATCTCCTCCCAGGTCCCTTCAGTCAAAATTCGCTTAATAACAAAAGGGCGCGAAGGCTCATCCTTTACCTCCTGGAAAGAACAGTCCCAAAAAAGGTGCTTAAAAGAAGCGGGCAACTCACTGGAATTGGAAGACCCCATACTAAAACATCTCCCGGAAAATATTGCTTGTCCTCGTTTTTAATATTATACCATGACAAGCGTGCGAGAACGAGGCAATAGGAGCCAGTTTACCCAAACGCCATAATAACTATAAAAGTCCTGATTTTATTTTGACACATCCCGTCCATCCAGTAAATCCCGTCCAACATAGATGTTGAATTTATCCGTGCAAATCTGTGCAATCTGTGGTCCCCCGCTTTTGCCGCAATTTAAATAAGCAGAAGATTTAAACCAATTTATGAGCGATCTAAACATAAAACGAGTTCCTTTCTCCAGGGAAGATCTTAACCTTGCTTCGCAAACTTGGATGGATTACCTCGAAAACCGTTCCCCGAAAAAAATACAGTGCCCACTGTGCGGCGGCAAAAAAACTGTGGTTTGGGAAGACTGTAATGAAGAAATATCTTCCCGCCAGCATCTTCTGCCTGACTTTCTAATTGGCGGTCATGCTCAGATACAGGCCGATCGGCTTTTTACCCGTGACCGGGGATACTACAGCACTTATTTCCCTGAACTTACCCTTCTTTCCCTGGATTCAAAGTAAGGCGCTTAACTGGAAATCTTTTCAATCCTAAATTTGACTTTTCCTGGCTTTTATGGTATCTTTTGTACACCTTAACGACACAACATTCAAGCCAAAGAGGTGTCATGATGACAAAAAAATCACGAATCAGTGCCCGGGTGGAAGAGGACGTCAAAAAAGAGGCGGAACAAATATTTGACCGGCTGGGACTGTCGACTTCCTCGGCCATATCTTTATTTCTAAACCAGGTCGTCACCGAACAGGGTTTCCCTTTTCGCCCTCGTCTGGACGTCAATGCAAAAACCCGCCAGGCAATGCGGAGAGCGCACTCAGGTGCAGTGGAGACATTTGAAGATGAAGATGAAATGTTCGCTGAATTAGGAATGGACTGAACAATTAAAAACCAAAAATTCAACCAGGTTGCCTACGTCCGCAGCTTTAAAGAAGACCTGAAACGCTTGAAACAGCGAGGCCTAAATATACACCAAGAGCTAAAACCGGTAATGAAAAAGTTGATCCGCAAACAGCGCCTGGATTCTTGCTATCGACCCCATCGCCTCTCGGGAAAGTGGCAAGATCACTGGGAATGCCACATAAAACACGACTGGCTCTTGATCTGGCATGTCGATAAAAAACATAACAGAATAACTTTTGTCCGAACCGGTAGCCATGCTGACCTCTTCGACTAATGCATTCTTTCTTGTACCT
>PWHN01000033.1 GCA_003554945.1 bacterium | reverse complement strand
CAATAGATCCTGGAGGATCTGATTATTGCCAGATATACCTCGGAGATTGGGCGGAGGCCAATCAAGAATGAGTCCCAACATCTTTGAGTAGCCCGTCTTTAACAAGGATTTCAACAGAGCCGTCTCCTCCTCGCTGCGGAAGAGAAATTTGTTGCAAATTTTTTATTCCTCAACTAAACTTTTCTATCAAAATAAATTCAAAACCTGACAGGAGATTATCATGGATTTTTTTGAACCGGAAATAGAAACATCTGTACCCGAGCAGCTGCGAGAACTACAGTCCAAACGGCTCTCGAAAGTAGTCAACTATGTTTATGAAAAAGTTCCCTTTTATCGTGAAAAATTTGACCAACAGGGTATCGAGCCTGAAGCAGTGGACTCTATTGAACAAATCAGCAGCCTGCCTTTGACTGAAAAAGACGACTTCCGCGACAACTACCCTTATGGATTGTTTGCGACCGATTTACGCGATGTCGTTCGAGTGCATGCCTCTTCAGGCACAACCGGTCAACCTACCGTTGTTGGATACACTAAAAACGATATCAAACTCTGGTCACATACTGCCGCAAGGACCCTTGTCTGTGGCGGTGCCTGCCCCGACGACATTATCCAGGTGGCCTATGGCTACGGCCTGTTCACCGGCGGGCTGGGGATGCATTACGGTGGCGAAGAACTGGGCGCAACTGTTATTCCCATCTCCAGCGGGAACTCCAGAAAACAACTTCAGATAATTAACGATTTTGGCACAACACTTATCTGCTGCACTCCGACCTACGCACTGCAGTTGCTGGAAACAGCCAGTGAGGAGGGAATTGATTTTCATGATCTTCCCCTCAAAGCCGGCTTTTTCGGAGCTGAACCGTGGTCGGACAGCATGCGGAAATCTATCGAAAAAAGAATGAATCTGGACGCCCTTGATATTTACGGTTTGAGTGAAATTATTGGTCCGGGTGTTTCCAGCGAGTGTCTGGCCAAAGACGGTCTGCATGTCTTTGAAGATCATTTTTATCCGGAAATTATTGATCCGCAAACCGGAGAGGCTCTGCCCGAAGATGAGAAGGGCGAGCTTGTTGTCACCTGTTTCACCAAAGAAACCCTGCCCTTGATCCGCTACCGAACCAGGGATATCACCCGGCTGTGGCGTGAAAAATGTGACTGCGGTCGAACTCTGGTAAAAATGGAACGGGTTAGCGGACGAACCGATGACATGCTTATCGTACGAGGAGTTAACGTCTTCCCCTCTCAGATCGAAAGCGTTCTGCTGGATATTGAAGAGACTGAACCCCATTACCAGATTATCGTCGAACGTGAAGGAACATTGGACGAGCTGGAGATCAAGGTAGAAGTTAGCCGTGAAATATTCTCCGATGAGGTTAAAGAGCTGCAGGCGCTAAAGGATAAAATTGCCCGCGCGGTCAGCGAAACCCTGAACTTACGCGCCAAAATCTCCCTGGTTGAGCCACGCTCGCTCAAGCGTCACCAGGGAAAAGCACAGCGGGTAATTGATCGTCGTTAATTTTTTGCCGGACAAGATAAGTCTTAAATTTTTACAACATTTTAGTTTACAGCTGACAGCAGCTAATTCCAAAATAGACGTGAGGTAGATAAATATGAAGGTTAAACAAATAAGCATTTTTCTTGAAAATAGGGCCGGTCGTTTAAACAGCGTGGTCAGCTATCTCGGCGAGGCAAACGTTAATATTCGGGCCCTGTCGCTAGCCGACACAAGCGATTTTGGTATTCTTCGGATGATTGTTGACCAGCCAGAGAGGGCACAAAAGGTACTTGCCGATAAAGAATTTACCTATTCATTGACTGACGTAATAGCGGTTGAAGTCCCCGACAAACCGGGCGGTCTGGGACGCGTGCTTGCCGCCCTTGAACGGGACGGTATTAATGTTGAATATATGTATGCGTTTGTTGAAAAATCTGGTGACGCCGCTGTCATTATCTTCCGTTTTGAAGAGATAGAAAAAGCCGCTGAAATACTTAATGGGCAGGGTTTTAACGTTCTTTCCAACGAAGAAGTTCTGTCCCTTTAAATTATGCAGAAAAGAAAACTACTGCTGGGTGACGAAGCCATAGCACAGGGAGCGCTGGACGCTGGTGTCTCCGGTGCTTACTCCTACCCCGGAACCCCCTCCACCGAGATTATGGAATATGTCATGGATAACAAGCAGGCAAAAATCAGGAACGTACATCGTAAATGGAGCAGTAACGAAAAAACAGCCCTCGAAGCTGCACTTGGTGCTGTTTATAGCGGCCGGCGGGCGCTGGTAAGCATGAAGCATGTCGGACTTAATGTTGCTGCCGATCCATTTGTAAATTCTGCAATAACCGGCGTTAACGGCGGACTTGTGCTGGCCGTCGCCGACGACCCCTCAATGCACTCCAGCCAGAACGAGCAGGACACCCGTTTCTACGCAAAATTTGCCCGCGTTCCACTATTTGAACCGGCTGACCAGCAGCAGGCTTATGAGTTGACCAGACGCGCCTTTGACCTGTCCGAGCGGTTTGAATTACCGGTGATTATCAGACTAACGACCAGACTGGCCCACTCCCGGGCGGATGTCGAGCTACTTGAACCACGTCCTGAGAACGAACTTGACCCAGAAACGGAGCACAACCGCTACACGCTCATCCCTTTGAATGCCCGCAACAATTATCGCAACCTGCTGGACAAAAGCGAGAAACTCGAACAGTTTAGTGAACAATCCGATTTGAACAAAATTCATGGGACTGTGGCCGGCAAACGGGGTGTGATTGCCGCCGGCATCGGGTATTCTTATTTCTCAGAATACTCTCAAACAGAACTGGATATCCCCTGCCTGCATATTTCATTTTACCCGACACCAAAACGAAAAATACTTAAATTTGCTGATAATTTTGAAGAAATAGTTGTGTTAGAAGACGGGCAACCGTTCCTGGAAGAATTTCTCCGGGACGCCCGAGGTGACCGTCTTAAAATTTGTGGCCGGTTAGACGGTACTCTGCCCCGGGATGGCGAGTTAACCCCGGACTCCACCGCCGAGGCTTTAGGGCTACAGACAACTGCCCATTTTTCTAAACCACAAGATTTACCCGGACGTCCTCCCCGGCTCTGTCCCGGCTGCCCCCACGCCGACAGCTTTGATTTTTTAGGTGAAATTCTGGAGACCAATGAAAACGCACGCGCTTTTTCAGACATTGGCTGTTACACTCTCGGTTTTCTTCCGCCTTACGAGGCAATCCACACCTGCGTGGACATGGGAGCCTCCATAACAATGGCTAAAGGAGCGGCCGATGCTGGACTCCATCCGGCGCTCGCTGTTATTGGCGATTCCACTTTTACTCACTCCGGGCTGACCGGCCTGCTCGACGCAATTTACGAAAACTCACCAATAACCGTACTTATACTGGACAACGCCACGACGGCAATGACTGGCGGTCAGGCTTCGCTGGCCGAAGTTGGATTGGAAGATATCTGTCTGGGACTGGGTGTCGAGAAACAGCACCTGCACGTTTTAAAACCACTCAGCACTGAGAAAGATAAAAATCTTGCTGTGCTAAAAGAGGAGGTTGAGCACAAGGGGGTATCGGTCTTGATTGTACGCCGTCCTTGTGTGCAAATATGAATAAGTTAAATCTTATCCTCGCCGGCGTCGGAGGACAGGGTATCCTGACTCTATCAACAATTCTGGGCCAAACAGCGCTGGCAGAAGGTCTGCATATAAAACAATCCGAGGTTCACGGGATGGCGCAGCGGGGAGGCGCTGTTGTCTCTCACTTCAGGTTCAACGACCAGCAGCCCGCCTCCAGCCTTATTCCCCGGGGGAGAGCTGATGTTATCCTATCGCTGGAACCGATAGAAGGTCTGCGCTATCTGCCCTGGCTGAACGAAAATGGTATGTTCATTAGCGCCTCCTCCGAGGTAAAAAACATTCCGAACTATCCCGAGACAAAACAGTGGCAAAAAGAAATGAATAAGCTCCCCCGGAAACTCGCCGTTGATGCACAAAAAATTGCAAAACAGGGTAAGCTTCGTAAAGGCGCTAACATAGTCCTGCTTGGTGCCTCCAGTCCCTATTTAAAACTTAGAGAGGAAAGCATCCTCGAGGCTCTAAAAAAGCAGTTCTCAAAACATGGCAGGGAAATTGTAAAAAAGAACCTGGCCCTGTTTAAGAAGGGGCAACAACTGGCTGCCTCTTGAAGTGATTAGAAACGAAGTAAATAAGCGCCGACTTCGAGTTTACAACTGCCGGTGACAGAACCACCAGTCGCCGTGCAATTGACGCTTGGAGTCGCGCTCCCTTGCCTCATCAGGGTCGACCATAACGTCATCGCCAATAAGTTCGTTGTCAGGCCAGTTTGCGGGCAGAGTAACATCATTTTCATCGGAAACCTGCAGGGCGTCCAGAGCCCGTAAAACCTCACCGACTCGACGGCCAATTTCTATTGGATAAAAATCTATCAACCGGATAGTTCCCTCGGGATCAACAATTATAGTCGCCCGCTCAGTCCTGGCCTCTTCACTCTGATGTATCAACCCCAGCCGGCGGGCCAGCTCCGCTTCCTCGTCGGCAATAACCGGAAAATCAAGGTTAACCTCAAACTTCTCCTCCATGTCAGCAAGCCACTCCTCGTGGATATGCGCCTCGTCTAAAGAAAGCCCGATTAATTCACAGTTTAACCTGTTAAATTCCTCACGCCGGTTGGCGAAAGAAATCAGTTCGCTCGTACAGACCGGAGTATAATCGGCCGGGTGACTGAAAAGCACAAACCACTGTCCTTCATATTCATCGGGAAGCGTAAGTTTACCGCAACTGGTTTTTACTTCAGTTTTTGGGAAAGTTGAGCCAATGGTTCGTATAGTTACTTTGTCTTTAGCCATAAATTACTTCCTCCTGTTTGATTTCAAATTGTCAACTTAAGCCGTGTTCCAGAAAACATTCACTGTATTTCTGATCCATACCGGCAATATGATCAGTCAGCCAGTCCTTGAGGAAATTCATAACCTTGACTGAAAGCAGTAATTTCCCCTCTTCAAATTTTGACTGAAAATCCGTTACTTTTTTAACAAAACCCGCGTGAGCACGTTTATGTTCCTCCAGCCCATCAAAATCAAACTCACTCATATAGTTTTCTTCGGTTGAAAAATGTGTGTCCGTATATTCAATTAGCTCATCAAGAATATCACCCAGAACTTGTTTACTCTTGCCTTCGCTCATCGCTTCATTCAGCTCGTTTATGAGTTTTACAAGTTTCTGGTGCTGCGCGTCGATTTCTTTGACTCCCACCGACATTTCGTCACTCCAGTCTATCAACGCCATTTTAACTTACCTCCTATCAAAAATTTTTGTTTCTCTCCCGGAATAATTTGTCGTCTTTTACACATCACTTTTTGCCACACGCAGAAAGCCTCTTTCTTCTAGTGCTTTTACATTATCGCGAAGTGAACCCGAAAGCGCAAGACTTTTGAATTCGGTTTAAACTTCAGCCGGTAGAAGAATATTTATGCTAATACGCGCGCTGTTTTTAGTCGATTAATTAAACGTAAGAACAACAACTTGATTGGAAAGGAAGGATAAGCGTGAGCAACAAAAAGATAATAGTGTTAGCAGTCATAGTGGGGGTAATAGTTATTTCTGGCGCGAATGCCCAAATAGGAGAAGAGCCGGCCGGACCTACAGTGGAAGTTGACGAAATCTACGTAGAACTTGAAACTTACCGTCTATATGCCTTTTCAAACGGTGAATACATCGAAAGCTATCCTATATCTACGGGCTACGACACCGCTCCCACTCCAACAGGAGAATTTGAGATCATCAACCAGTTAAAGCACCCCTGGTATACTCCAAGCGACGAACCGGCGGTGGCTCCCGGCGATGAAGATAACCCAATCGGCACCAGGTGGCTTGGTATAAACAAACCCAGCTACGGCATCCACGGGACAACAGAGCCTGATAAAATCAGGCAGCCGGCCTCAGACGGCTGTGTGCGGATGCTGAACGAACACGTCGAAGAGCTCTATGAAAAGGTGGGGGTAGGTACGCGAGTTGTAATTGAAGAGACCTTTGAAAGGGAAACTATAACTCAGCTGGCTGAATATAGAGGCGAGGACGAACGGGACGATAGCGAAGAAGAGGAACACCATTAGCCAGGCGAGCTACCGCTTAAGGAAAACAACGTAATTTTTCAACGCCGCCAACTTCACAACTTAACTATTTGTTTGACTTTCACACCGTCAGTTTCATCTATATTTAACCGCTCTGGTTGATCCAGGCGACGGCGATTTTCATCTGTTAATACGCGAACAACGGGGGACAGCGGCCGCCCCTGATTCTGCTCCTCAACCTGGGCCAGACTACCATTGGAAAGCAAAATTACAACCGAATTTGGATAAAATCCAATACCGACAAGAATTTGTTTGCATATTGAACGGCTAAACTGACGCTTATTTTTTAACAGACGCAAAAGAGCTTTATCCGGGGTAGTCGGTCCCCTATGAGGACGCGGTTCAAGCAGAGCTGTATAAGCGTCGGCAATGGCAAGCACAGGAGCAAGCGAGTGTTGTTCTTCCCCTTCAATGCCACGCGGATAACCGGAACCGTCCAGCCGCTCGTGATGCTGCAAGATCAATTCGGCTACTCCCCCATCTTCTTCATCTTCAGTTTTTGCTTCCTCCTCTTCGACAAAGTCTCCGGCAGCATCTGCAATCACCTGCGAAGACCAGCTTGGGTGTTTTCTTACCTCTCCCCAACCGCGATTGGTCAAAGAGCCCTCTTTTACCCACAGAGCAGACGGGATTTCCGTCATCCCCAGGTCCTGAAGCAAGGCTGCAGTGGTCAAAGTTTCCATCTCGGCGTCAGTCAATCCGAGCTGATTTGCCAGAAAGAGGGAGAAAATGAAAGTATTCACCGCATGAGTAAGAAGAAATTGTTCCTCCGAGGGGGGTTGTCTAAGCAGCTCCACAGGACCGGAAAAATTTTCCAGAAGCTCGCCTGTCTGACCAATCAAATTGGAAACATCCGCCTGTTCTAGTTTACGCTCGTAGAGGGCTGAATTTATGATTTTCAATGACGCATCAGTAATACTCTTCAAGCGGCGATCACGAGCTGGCGGACGGACAAAAACCTGGCGGGCGGTCCGCACCGTCTGTGGATCCAAGCCGGTCAAATCAGCGACATCGTATTCGTCTCCTTCTTTCAGAGCGGTTTGCAGTTCCTCGTCGTCAACCCGGTGCAGGGACTCCCAGTATTCATCGGCTTCTGATTTTTCAGTCATTTCAGAGTCACCGACAGCTTTCTCCCGCGACTCTTCTACAGCTTCACTTTCTTTCTCTTTTGTTTTCACTGCCGTCGCTTGCTTTCTCTTCAGGTCGGCCTCCGAGCGACCACTTAATTCTTCCGCCGCATCCAGCAGCCGGCTTTGATGGCGGCGGCGGCGGTGGCTAAAATCTACCAGCTCTTCGCTTACTTCTTTGGAAACCGGAATACGCTCAAGCGACTCTTCTTCTAACTCCCGTTTCCCTTTGATCGCAGACAGCAACTTCTCACGAATATCCGTGGCGTCGACTTCATCTTCAACTATTCGCTCCAGTTCACGCGCTTCGGTTTCCAGATCATCTGAAGATTTTTGAGCCAATTTTAAGCGGGCCGCAAGGGAAGCGTCCGTGTTCTCCCTTTCCGCCACTTCAAGCAGTCGTTTCGCGCTATCCTGCAAATCGTCCGTCTCTATTCCGGTCAGCACTTCTTTCACTTCTTCATCGGTCATTCCACCGCCGGTTGATCCGTTTTCTCCTCCGTATTGCATGGCTCGCTGAAACGACGTCTTTTGGGTTATTTCAACAAATTTAGTTAAACTACCACTCTGTTCTAACTGATTGTTGGTCGCCTTATTACCCGCCTCCCACAGACGGTGACGATTTTCTTGACGCTCCTCACAGAAAGAAAGCGTTTTGCTGACAAAATCCTGGGAGAGGGGAGCCGCCTCCAATTTTTTACGCTTAGGCTCACTTCCACCGTCAATTACAGAAAGCAACTCCGTTCTCCATTGAATGTCTGAAGTTTCAACACTGAGCTCCTTTTTCAGACTCTCCTTTTCCGCCGATTCACTTCGCAAACGCTCCTTAAGCTCTTCCAGGTCCTCGACTACTTCGGAATCACCAGAGTATTTCTGAAGCTGGTCCACAGCGTTTACAATTCTTCCGGCCTCTATCTCCTCCACAATGTAAGAACACTCGTCGTCAAGATCTTCTTTACTTAAATTTTCAGCTTCTGACGTCTCGGAGTTACTGTCAGCAACCTCCTGATTTTCTCGTAAAAAAGCAGTGATTGAGCTGCGAATGTTTTCTTTTTTATTCAACGCATCAAGACTGGAACGAAGCAACGAGTCAGGCGCGGAAATCTCTAAAAAAGTCTCTTCAACCTCAGAAATAGTGCTCTCCAGCGCCTCCATGATCTTATCCCGGGCAACAGGATCTTCCACTGTTTCCAGCTCTCCCATCAGTTCCTCTATCTCTTCTTCCAGCTCATAGGAGCGATCAATAATTTCATTCAGTTCTTCTGCTTCACCGCCTTTTTCCTGTTCTACAGCCGTCTGTGCGAGATATTCCGCCACCTGGCGCATTTTGTTTATTGAGTTGGTGTTGCGAACGGTCTCCACTATTTGGTCTGCGGCTTCACTGAACTGCTCGCTTTCAATCACCTCAGCTCCACCGGGTAATTTTTCCTCTTCGCGCTCGGAAATCCAGTGTTCCTGCTCCTCACGCACAACAGTCTTTCTCACTTTAAAATTTTTAAACTGACGAATTAAATCAGCGGTAAGAATAGTATCCCCTTCAGCCAGAACCCTGCCGTCCGGTGTGAAAACAGTACGACCTAGCATCATCCCGGGCTCAACCTGGCGAAGTCGGTAGACTTGCAGGGTTGGTATTAAAACTTTATAGTAGCGCACTATTGTAAGCCCCCATTTATTTCCATGATTTTCAAAACCCTAAAGTGTTAGAGCTGTCAAGCAAAACTCTCATAAATAGTATTTTTATCAACACTTTAGTGTAAACAGATTATTATAAATCCAGACCAAAATCAATACAAAACTTGGATTAACAAAATCTATTAACGATTTCGTCAAAACGGGCCTCTCTCCGTAATCAATTTTGTCAATTTTGCTGTCTCTGCATGGAGTATATAGAGATTGGGGAGATAATTAACACTGTGTAGGATGTGCCCGATCTGTACAGGGAAAGTAGCCAGGGAGGATATAGTTCAAGCGCCTGGTCATAATGCCTTTGGGAGGCTCTATGCAGCCCGCGCAGCGCCTACAATACTATTCAGTCGAGAAAATACTTTCGAAGACGTCGATTACCGCTGGAATCAACTATTAGAAGTTCTATCACTTCTGACTCTTGTTCTGGTTCTTGCAGAGTAAATTTAAACTCTTCGTCACGTGAATCAAGCAGCCCGTCCACCGTCCGCAGACGACGCCAGCTTCCTCCGTCACAACGATAATAGGCAGTCACTATACGACTGGTTGGATCTGACGCTTCAAAACTAATTTGAGCCCCTTCCTGACTGAAGTTGCTTATGACAGGAGGAGAGTTGTCAACAACCACCGGGCCAATAACCCGGCTGGTGCTTTTCGTCTCGTCGGGGGGGTTGGAAAGCTCATCAGTAACCAGAAGTTTGAACTCATAAAGTCCGTCGGCGAACTGCCGGGGATCCCAGACATACTCGCTCTCTTCAGCAAGTTCCTTTGAATCAGCCATAGAAATCCAGTTTTTGGCTCCCATCGGGCGGTAGTAGAGGTAGTAGCTGAGTTGATCGTTATCCAGGTCCACCGCTTCCCATTCCAGCACACGCATACGCTCCTCACTGTCCTGGCGACCGGCCCGTATTAACCGGGCGAGAGCATCTCCGCCGCCGGGACGCAGATCACCACGAGAGCGCGCGTCATCAAATATTATCTCACGTCGAGGGTCGGGGGAGACGGCAAATTTTTCAATTTGTGGTGGCTGGTTGGAGGCTCGCCGGGCAATTTCAACCCGTCTTAACAAATCATCCGGACGATTAAAACGGGCCTCAAATTGAACAAACCGGGCCGCTGGTGATTCTATTTCAAATGGAATTTCTGCCTGCCAGTCCGACCATTTGCTCCAGTTATTGTCAGGTTTGTCCGTCAAGCCAGAACGTGTCCTGTATTCAACCGCTCCCCGGTGATAAGTTTTAAACTGTCCCCAGCGGGATAGCAAACGAGCGTCAAAAACCGGTGAAAGATAACGTGGTTTTTCAGCCTCAAACGGCTGCCTCTGGAAGATTACCGCACTGTTAGCAGTGCTCAGCCTTTCAAGCTCGCCCTGCTTATCACTCACAAGGCTCGTCACCTGGGACTGCTCGGTCGAAAAATAGAGTTCCTTCTCACCAGGGTCTTTTACGTTGTAAACTTTCCCCTCGCCTCCGGTGGCAAGGTAGATTCCGTCCTCGGTCGATAATAGATCAAAAGTAGTCATCTCTCTTGATTCAAATAAAAGCGTCATCTCGTCGGGCGGTTTAAACTCAACCAGTATCGTTCCCACCCGGTCTCCAAACATTTTTTCCGCAGCTTCATCACCGTCGCGTTCAAGCGCCCGACGGATGTCAAACTCTATCGCCTGTGCTTCGTTCGGCTCTTCTTCCGGGGAAGCCTCCGGGCTTTCAATCTCCTCCGGTGCAAGCTCTTCCTCCTCCGGGAATACGTCGGGAATCTCTAACCCCTCCTCAGGCAGCTCACCAGGTGGGATGATCTCCACTTCTTCCGGGTCCAGAGGCAGCTCTTCAAACTCTGGCGGCGCTTCCATCTCTTGCTGCTGTAATAATTCCTGTGGTATCTGATCCGGCAAACCTGCGGGGGCTGAGAGCGAAGCCAACTGACCGGTGCCGCTTTCAAACATATTAACTCCCAGATATAGACGCTCTCCGTCCGAGTCAAGCGATCGAATTTCTCGCTCAGGAAAATTATAAAGTGGCGTTGGGCTCTTCTCTTCAGAATTCAGGTGCTGTCGGTAAAGACTGCCCTGATCCGTTCCCGCGTAAATGTGATCCCCCATCAGCGTCAGACTCATAACCGAGTGATCTTCGAGACGAGCCACAAGCTCTGCCGTCCCGTCTACAGAAATTTGATAAATCTTCCCGGGGTCTCCCGTGCCTGCATAAACACCGCCTTCACCGTCAGCAGCAAGAGTTAGAACAAAGCTTGCATCAAGGGAAACTATCTCCTCTATCTCATCTCCCTGGCGCCCCGCGTATACTTCTCCCCCGGGAGTAAATCCGGCAAATAACTTACCTTCGGAAGCGGTCACCGCCGTAAAGCCCACCCCGTCTCGTTTAATAATTTTTTCCACGCTCCCATTCTCCTCAAGCCAGTAGAGAGCCGCAGGACGCGAAGTTCCCGCAAGCACACCGTAATCGTTGGACGCTACCTCCCAGATCAAGTTCACCGGCAGCGTATCCCGACGCGCGTTCATGGTCGGTTTGACCATACCATCACTGGTTAGACCGGTTCCCTTAAATTTACCTTCCATAAGTTCTTCCGGCTGGTCAAGCTGCCAGAACTTCGTGGTTGCCGACCTGAGATGAGATAAAGATGAAATCGTCAGCAATAATAAACTCAGCACAAAAATACTTTTCTTCATAAAAATCTCCTCACGCACATAATTTATAATTTGTAACTGCTCTCCATGATTTGATCAAAATTAGTAATTGTTTGGCGCTCAAGGATCACGAAACACTGGATATTTCGTCAGGACCACGCTAAACAAATACCAAAATGAATTAATCGAGCTAATTTTTAACGTCTAACTGTAGAGTTCTGCTTCCCAGCAAAAATTTATCTAATTCTCGAAGATTTTTAATTGAGGGGGAACGAACTGATGGTGCCCCGGCTCGGCTCTCCATCAAGGGAGCTAATAGTGACCCTGGAACTTCTTTCAACGATACTCCCTCCATCTGTAGCTCTGTGCCTGGATAACGGAGCAAGACAGCCAGTTCGTCCTGGGTCCGTGTCTCATTCATAACTTCCACGAGCTGCTCTAAAGAATATGGGGCAGGCAGCTCACCAACTAATCTATCGGCCGGCATCGCCGCTATCTCCACCCGCCCTTCTACATCTTCCGGTATTTTAAATTTAAACTCCTCTACAAACTTCGGGCCCCGATAAGGGTTGATCTTTACATAAACAGATAGCTGTTCGCCGGCTCGGGGAGTCCCTGGTTCCGTCCACAACTCTTCGATTATTGCCTCACGTTCACCGGGGTAAAGGGTCATCCGCACGTCAACCCCCTCCACTTTCGGCGTCTCAAATGGATTCATCCATATCCGCGAGACGGGCAAAAAAGCCAGCGGGTCATAAGACATCTGGGCTGAATACAAACGCTGCATTTCCAGATCCGGCGCGTCCGCCAGCTCAAGGTTAATGCTCGTTTCCAGCAAATTAATCCCCATCTGGCTGAGCTTGTCGAGAGCAAAATTGGCGGCGACAAGATTTATTAGTGAGGGCGAAAGATACTGGTTCTGGACAACTTCGACATTATATTCTTCATGATATTGTTCGGCCGGATTTTCCACACGCACCCGCATAGGAAGCATCTCGGCCTCTCTTCCTAACTGACCAACAATGCCACCGAGACGATCCTCGACCACGGAACCCACCGGTTCTTTTGTGGTCGCTATCTTAAAAGAGGACTGCAAACTGGGCATAAGCGTCTGAACGCTGGCTGCTGTCATGGGAAACTCTACCTCGCCCTCACCCATAAAGGGGTGCCCAAAAGCAAAAACACGGTCATCTTCCACTTCGGTTACAGTCCCAATAGAAGAGAGGTTGAGATCACCGCGGACGAGCTGGACTCCAACTGCTGAACCTGATTTCAGGTTGACCTCCGACGGAGCGACCATCTCGCCGGATGATAAACTGCCTCCGCTGACAAAATCAACGGCAGCGTCATACTGTTTAAAAATCTCCTCAATCGGAGCAAGAACCCGTTCGTTAAAACCGGCCGCAATTACGGGCGAGGCGATTTGTGAAAGCCCATCGTCTCCCCGGGCAAGATTACGACCTCGGTGCGCAGCCAGCAGATCCCGAGCAGGCGTTACCCCGGCTATTGCTTCCTTTTGGAAAGCCCAGGCGTAACCGAGAGCACCAATTAACTTATCCTCCACGTAAATTGGACTGCCGCTCATCCCGGAAAGAACCTGCGTCTGCTCTATGATTGGACTTTCCGCTCGAATTAGAATTAAATCCTGGCCGGGCATTATATTCTCTAACACACCCAGCACTTCGACCGCAAACGTGTCCGGGCTATCGCCTTCAAAAACCGTCAGCCCGTAGCCTGATGCACCGACCTCAAGATCTTGCTCTTCCATAATTTCTGTTGGTGCGGTATAACCGGGTACAGCAGCTGATAATAAAATAATAAGAACAGTTGCAAAAAGAATTATCTTCCTGTTTTTCATTGACTTTCCTCCACATCCGGCGCCCGCCAGTCACCACTGGCACCGCCGGATTTATTAAGAAGTTTGACGGACTCTATCTCTATTTCTTTGGCCGTCGCCTTGCACATGTCATAAATAGTTAATGCGGCGGTTGCAGCTCCATTCAACGCCTCCATCTCGACTCCGGTAGCGTCCCGGGTCCGGGCGGTCACTTCAATTTTCAATAAATTTTCTTCCGCTTTGGGAAAAATCTCAACTTCTACGTGTGAGAGGTCTATCGGATGGCCCAGCGGAATCTGCTGGGGGGTCTGCTTGGCCGCCTGAATACCGGCCACCCGAGCCACGGCGAAAAGATCTCCTTTTTCTAACCCCTGCTCGAGTATCTCGCTCAATACACCCGGTGGAAACTTAACAAGTGCACGGGCACGGGCTTCCCTGCGACTGCTGGACTTGTCAGTTATATCCACCATGCTAACCCGACCCTCGTCGTCAATATGTGTTAAGTCTGCCATCTTTGGCCACCTTCACTTGATTTCAATTTCTATGGCTCTGTTAAAATCCTTTTTACTATCACTAAAGTTGCACTTACCAGTTTAATGTGGCTATCTATAAACGTTAATTAGGCTACTCAAAGGTGTTTGACGGATTTATAGCTGGCAATAGATCCTGGAGGATCTGATTATTGCCAGATATACCTCGGAGATTGGGCGGAGGCCAATCAAGAATGAGTCCCAACACCTTTGAGTGGCCCATCTTCTGCAAGGATTTCAATAGAGCCCTTTCTATAATCTGAAAATTTTATCATAGGTGAATAATTAATCCATTATTACAGCTCCTGAGCGAGCTTTTTCATTTGGCTGACAAAAAAACTGGCCAGCCACTTCAAAAATCGGCGGCCCCTGGTGGAAGAAACTTCAGCCTCGAGATCGGAATCGAGATACTGCTCAAATCCTGAGCGGCACCGTTCTAACTGCTCGATTACCTGCTCCGCCTGCCGCGCCTTCCCTCTATCGCCTAACTTTTCATAAAGCTCCACCATCCGACGCCTGATCCGCAAACATTTGTTTACGTGCCGGTCCGGCCGGGAAAGACCTATGTTGACAGCAAATCGGTATCTTTTTAGAGCTTCACGGATTTTACCTTTGAGTTCTAACGTATAGCCGACGTAAAATTTGGACAAAATATTTTTCTCGCAGATGGTGTCGGCCCGGATAAACTCGCGGTAGGCCTGTTCAATGTTGTCCTGGGCAAGCTGAATTTTGCCAAAGTTCAGGTGCTTTCGAAACCGGTAGCGGTCCTTTGCCGTTCCTCCGTAATTTTCTTCCAGCCAGTCCTCCTCAAAAGAATCCATGACCATTTTCTCGTGATAGGAAAGTTTTTCGCGCGAAGTTGAATAGTCGGATAAATATTGTCGCCAGAACTGCCAGAACTCCTCATTTCGAAGGGGGACAGAACCATCGTGGGCGAGGTCGCGGTCGTATAGAGCCCGTTTCTGCGGATCGATAAGGATATTGTAAGCCTGCTTCACCTTTTCAAATTTTTCCCTGACTTCCTCCCGTTTTGACGGCGAGTGATGGTCGGGATGATATTCGCGGGCCTTGCGCCGGTAGGCGCGCCTTATTGCCGATTCCGGCGCACCAAAAGGTATCTCCAGACGATCGTAATGTGTTTTCTCTCGCATCCTCGGCCCCCTAAAACTGCGAGTAGGTGAGGGAAAAACTTGACCTTGCCTTATTTACGGTTTCCCGCACTTGCCTTCCCCTAATCTTCTCATCTCTTAATCCCCTCATATTCTTTTCACGCTCTACCAATGTTACCGACAACTGATCTCCGATTACGGTTTGCCGCCTTTCCGCCCGCTCACCCCTTCGCCCCCTCGCCCCAACGCCCTATCCCCCCATCGTGAACTTCCGCCTGCTTGCGCACTCACCTCTACGAGAAACCCAGCCGCCGAGCCAAAATCCATCTTGAATTTGACGTCATTCCGGCCCCCGAGCCGGAATCCATCTTAACGCTCTTGATTTAACATCGGTTACCCGGGCCAGCTATTTTTGTGAATTCTCTCCGGTTTGAATCGATCCACTTCAGGATAGTCCGCGGCCGGCTGCCCGAGAGAAATTAACGAAAATGGAACCACGTCCTCGGGCAGATCGAGCATTTCATAAAATAGCTCCTCCCGCTCAGGACGCGGGTAGACGCCAATCCAGCAGGTGCCCAATCCCTGGTCATGGGCGGCCAGCATAAAGTTCTGCGTCGCGGCCGCACAGTCCTGCACCCACATTTCACCGTGCTTTACTCGTTCCATCACACCGCAAATCAGCACGGCCACGGGAGCTTCACCTACCATCTTCGCATGTTCGTGTTCAGCGGCGATTCTGTCCAGCATCTCCCGGTTGTCAATAATTATGAACTCCCAGGGCTGCTCGTTCCCCGCCGAGGGCGCATACATCGCCGCTTCAATCAACAGCTCAATCTGCTCATCATTTATCGGCTCAGAACTGTAACTGCGAATACTGCGTCTCCCTTTTATCGCCTCCATTGTCTCCATGACCTCTCACCTCGCCTTTCTTTTTCGCTCTGTTTGAAAACCTTGCTACCAATACTCGTCATTCTGGACAAGCAACCCGGAATCCATCTTTAATTTGACGTCATTCCGGCCCACGAGCCGGAATCCATCTTTAATTTTAAACGGTTATCGTTCAAGACTCAAAAGCTGGTTGCGGGTTTCGAGTTACGGGTCAGAACCTATAACTGGAAACTTTAAACTACAAACTGGAAACTAAGAACTTAAAATGGATTGCGGATCGTAGTCCGCAATAACGACCGTTGGAAAATTCTGATTTGCTTCCGGCTGCTCTTGATTTATAATCATACGTGTCCTATTTGAAAACATTGCCCAAAAATTCTATCAAATATTGGTCAGGTGAAGCAAGCTTTGAATTTTGATCAGCTGGTCGAAGAGGCCTGTGAACAATTGCCGGACTGGGTAGTAGAACTGCTCGAGGAGGCAGGAATAGCGATTTACGTGCGCGAAGAACCTCCCCCACCTATCAAGGAAAAGTTCGGCTGCGGTGTCCGCGGTCTATTCACAGGCCGAAACTACTCGTCCACCCAGAGCAACCGCCCAACCACTCAACCGACACGAATTGAGATTTACCGGCGCCCAATATTACGACAATACACCGGTCCTGAAAAAGAACGGGAAGAAAAATTAAAGGAGCAGGTGCGCAAAACCATCGTCCACGAAGTCGGACACTACCTGGGTATGTCCGAGGAAGAAATCCGCCAGCGCGGTTACTAACCCGGCCTATGCATGAACCCTATGCATAGGCTACCCATTCGTCAAATGGGCGGGGTTAACCCACCCAGCCCCCCAGCTCTTTCCGTGTAAAGGGCTGGGGAGCGGGGTGTCCTGCGGACGGATAATTCACGACAGTGGGGTTGTCGTGAATTATTCGGGCTAACGCTTCTCTAATTCGGCAAACATGCGCTCACGCACTACCTCGTAATCGTCCGGACAATCAACCGGCTCGTTCAAATACCGGGGCTCGACGTCATCCAGTTCTCGCCGGTGATAACCGACCTTAAAGTCGGCAAACTTCAGGCCGTTGGCTGTAGAAATGACAACCGTCCGCTCGTCCGGCTCAATCACTCCGGCCTCGACCTGCTTCTCCAGTGCCGCCAGCGCCACACCGGTGTGCGGGCAATTAAACAGACCGGCACGGTCCGCTCGCGCGGCTGCGTTAGCCAGCTCGTCTTCGCTTGCCTGTTCAACAATCCCGTCAAATTCTTCCAGCACGTCGACCGCTTTGTTAATACTTACCGGGTCACCAATCTGGATAGCCGAAGCCTGGGTCGTCTTCGCTTTTCGCGGTTCAAAATCTTTAAAATCATTCTGATAACTGTCGTAAAGCGGATTAGCGCGAGCCGCCTGGGCACAGATAATACGCGGCGACCAGTCAATTAAACCGACCCGACGTAGTTCTCGAAAACCTTTACCCAGGGCGGAAACGTTGCCCAGGTTGCCGCCGGGTATGACAATATTGTCAATTGGCTCCCAGTTAAACTCCTGGGCCAGTTCATAGCTGATTGTCTTCTGGCCCTCGATCCTCAAGGAGTTCATCGAGTTGGCCAGGTAGATGTTTTCCTCTTTGCAGAGACGGCTTACAATCCGCATACAGCCGTCAAAATCGGTATCCAGGGCCAGGGTCAGGGCGTCGTTGGAGATCGGCTGAATAAGCTGGGCCAGGGAAATCTTGCCTTTCGGCAGTATAACTATCGCCTGCAGTCCTGCGGCGGCACAGTAGGCTGCCAGGGCGGCCGAAGTATCACCGGTCGACGCGCAGGCAACCGCTGGCACGTCAACGCCGTCGGCAATCATTTGCTGAACCTGGCTGACAAGCACGGTCATCCCCAGATCCTTGAAGGAACCGGAGTGGCTGTTGCCACAGAGTTTTACGTGCAGATCATTCAACCCCAGCTCGGCGGCGTATCGGGCGGGCTCCAGCAACTGCGTCCAACCTTCGCCCAAAGTTACTATGTTTTCTTCCTCCACCCCGGGTAGCACCCACTCACGCTTGGCCCAGATACCGCTCCGATTGATCTTTTCAAGTGACCCCAACCGCTGATCAAAAAGTTGTTTCCACTCTTCCGGCGACCGCGTCGACAGTGCGTCAAGGTCATGACTCACCTCAAGCAGTCCTCCACACTCCTCACATTCGTAAACTATCTCGTCCAATTCGTATTTAACCCCACACCCCCGCGCACACTCAAACCAGGCGCTAAAATCTTTACTCATTACAATCACTGCTCCTTTGCTATTAGGCTTGCTAAAAGTCACAGGCTTATTCTTAGTAACTGCTCATTTATCTACCCAAATTATACGAAGCAAACCCTACAAATAAAACGAAGTTCCCACAATCTACAAAATTCAAATTTTTATAAGGTTAATAATTATAAACAAACGTAATTTGATTAAGTTGTAACTTAACTATATCACTTACCTCATCAGCGGATAAATTACTGAAAAAATCACTTTTTATATCTTAATTGTGGGCTTTTCTGTATGAAGACGATTGCTCATCAAACTGATAAAATATATTTTTTTCTGATATAGTTAAGTTTTATCTTAACTATATCGGTGGATTATAAATGTTAATTTTTGGGGGGTGTGTGGGGAGAAAGCGAGTGATGTGAGGTGGATTTAGTTGAGACGGATATTTGTTGAAGCATTTTTTGGGTGGAATTTTAGTTGGGAGCGGGTTTTAGTTCGTAAGAGCGGAGGTGGTTATCGGCGGTTGGGATATAAAGGTAAGGCGGCGCAAGTGTGGGAGAAAAGCCGGGCAGTGGCTCATGAACCTCATCCTTCAGCAGGTAATCGTCGAGCACTTCGCCGGTTGATGCCTTGCGGTAGTAAAGCCGGGCCTGGAGATGACGGTCTACCCCCTGCTGAAGAAGTGTTTCACCGTGCAGGACAGGAAGACCGGCGGGTTGAAAATCACGCTGCTCGTCGCTCCAGAGTTTTTCACCGTCGTCCCGAGAATAAACCAGAAAACGGGGAGGGGCCTTAAGATTGAGGAATACGTAGAGACGCTTTTCATCGACAGCCAGCCGGTATTCTTCGGCTTGCACCGGTAGAGAAAATTTGTTTCGAGTCGAACCATCCCTGAGATCAAACTCACGAATTAGCGGCTCACCGGACTCCGAAAGATCAGGATAGAAAAAGCTTTCCGCCGCAGCGGCTGCGTCCGGCACCCGGTGATTTTCTACAGCAGTGGTAAATTTGAACAGGCGTCCTCGACCGTATCTCAGTATCGAATCATCATCGACAACCTCCGACTGGCGGACCGGCTTGGCCGAATTAATTGAGTTGCTGTCTCCCGAACGATCAGAATATTCTCGCGGGCGGGCCGCCCACGGCGCGCGACCGGTAATATCCCAGGTGGTAATTTTACCCTGACCGGAGACAGCAATTAAAAATTCATCGGTCGAATAAAACTGTGGATTTTTCCTGGTGCCCGAATAGAGCAGCGTCTGAAATCCGAAGTCAAAACTGACCTCCCCTATTTCTCCACTGGCAAGGGTCACGTAAATCAACTCCTGCTGTGGCGAGAGGATATAATCACTAAGGTCATAATTAGGACGCCAGCGCCAGACCTCCCGGCCGCCGGTCCGGCAGTAAGCAATAAGCGCATCGGGTGTTCCCACAATAAGTAACTCCGGTGTCAGGAGCGGCTGGCGCACGGGTTTTTCGCCAGGATCACGCCGCCACATTTTCTCCAACCTCCAACCGGAACTAGGAGCGGCAAAATTGCCGGTTCGGCGGCGGTTACCGAGAAAAAACGTAGTCTCCGCCGGACGTTTCAGCACCCGGTAGGCAAGAATATCTGTCCCGTCAAAAATAAAGAGATGACGCCCCGAGGCAAGTGGCGCAAAAGCGACCGTATCCGGCTGCAGTACAGCGAGACTGTCTTCAGGTCGTCCGGGAGAAGAGGAGCGCTGCAGTTGCTCGCTTCCGCGACCGGCGTAGCCGGGCCAGCCGGGATAATAGCGGTAACCACGGGTTTCCCTGCCGACAGCGGCGAGCAAGATTTTTCGACCGTCAAGCAGTTGAAGATCAGTCAGGGAAGCATCGATTGTAAAGCTGTAAATTTTTTCGCCGGCAGCTCTATCCAGCGCATAAACCTCACCTGAAAGATTTGCCAGCCAGAGAAGATTGCCTCTAATTTGCGGTTGAGCGCGGGCGGCGCGACCGATAAACCGGCGCCAGAGCTGTTCACCCGTTTTTCGATCAAGAGCGTGCACATAGCCGGCCCAGTCGCTAAAATAGATGCGTTCTTCTGTAATTAAAGGCTCCGCCGCCAGACCAAAGTTGTGCTGATAAGACCACGGAGACTCTTCAGTCTCCGGATCAGCTGCGTAAAATTTCCTACCGCCGTGAAGGTAGAGCAGATCATCGTACGCGGTTAGACCGCTGTAACCATCGTAGGCTTCGAGACAGCGCTCATCCTGCCCGGTAGAGAGATCAAAATAACAGAACAACCCCTCCCGGGTTACGTAGACCCCTTGGTCATCAAAGCGGGCAAGACCACGAGGGGAATAATCGAGTTCACGTTCCCAGACCAGCTCACCGCTCAGACGACGGACGGCAAGTAACTGGCCCCGCTCTTGAACAAAAAATATCAGGTCGGCATAAAATAACGGTTCCTGCCGCAGAGGGCCGGCAAGCAGTTTCTGCGACCCCCTTTTTTCGCCGGTTTCCAGATCAAAAAGCCGGACCCGACCATCGTAGCTACCCATAAGCAGATCCTGATCAGTGGCAGCAAAATAACTTACTTCGCCGTATTTCGGTTTAAACTGCCAGTAAGTGGTATCGCCGTCAAGGGGGGCAACTCGTAAGCCGTGCGGCCCGCTGATAATCAACTTTTCGTCCGTCAACTGTAAATTACGGGCCGGAAATTCAGCCGCGCCGTGCAGATCTAACTCTTTTTTCTCCAAAACCCGATAAGAAAATGCTTTGAGAGCCCCCTGACCTCCGCGACCGCCTTCAGAAGTAGCAACATAAACACGACCATCTTTTACCAGTGGAGATGCGGAAACATTTGTTCTCGTTTCAACCCGACCCAGCTCATCGCCTGTCTCCGGATCAAAAGCATACAGGTAAGCGGGTGGGTCAGCGGTGTAACGTTTGCCGTAATTGGGCCAGAACAGGAGATCATCAGCTTCAGCAAGAGCAGGAGAGCTGTGCCAGGGATGATCAAACTTATGCTGCCAGACTTTAGTGCCGTCATCCGCCCGGCGAGCTACGGCACGACCGTCGAAATTCCCATAGAAGACAAGTCCGGAGGCGGCGAGGGGCGAGGACAATATACCGGTGGGAGACTCGGGATGCTCGTATTTGTCCTGCCAGAGAAGCTCGCCCGTGCGAGCGTCGAGAGCGTAAAAAGTGCGCTGCCAGTCGCCGATGTAAAGGACGTCCTCGTAAACGGCGGGGGAGGATTCAACAAAATATTCCACCGGAGTCTTCCATTTCAGCGACCCGTTTTCAGCGTCGAGAGCAATCACGTAACTGGGGTCCGAAGTGCCAAAGTAAAGAATCCCGTCAGCAACTACCGGCGAGGAAGTAGCGTCTCCGGGTGGATCATAGCTCCAGACCGTTTCACCGCCGGCAGGATCAAACGCCTTAACTACACCGGCGGTATAAAAGAGGAGTTCGCGCCAGGGGTAAGGGGAAGCAAATCCCAGGTGATCAAACTGCTGTTGCCAGGCCAGGGAACCGTCGGAAAGATTCAAAGCATGCAGGGTGCCGCGGCCGGTAGGGTCATCGGGGACGCCATGAGTTTCGCTGCCGATAAAGATGCTATCGCCAACTATAGCGGGTGAAGAGCGGACCATCTCTTTGGTATTAAATTTCCAGACCACTTCCCCATCATTAGCATCAACAGCAACGACTTCGCCCTCATTGACCGCTTCAGTTCCAAATACGAGCAGGCCGTTACCGTAAGCGGGAGAGGAAAAAATCTCTTCGTCAAAATTAAGAGACCACTCCTCGGTGAAGTGTACACTGCGCTCACCGGCCGTGAGCGGACCAGGGAAGAGGAAGCAAAATAAAACTAATACGGTGAGTAAATACTTGTCTGCTGCTTTAGATTCACTCGGTTTCTTCAGAGACAAAGTCATGCAAGATCTTACTGCGCGAGGGGTGGCGAAGCTTATCGAGCGCCTTGTTCTCAATCTGGCGAATACGTTCGCGGGTGACTTTAAACATGTTACCCACCTCTTCGAGGGTGCGTTCGTAGCCGTCGTCGAGGCCAAAACGGAGACGAATAACCTGCTCCTCACGCCAGTCAATACTTTTGAGAACCTCCTCGAGCTGTTCCTGGAGGAGTTCATCAGAGGTATTTTTCATCGGCGACTCGAGTTTTTTATCCTCAACAAAGTCACCAAGACTACTCTCACCGTCATCGCCAATAGGGGTTTCGAGTGAAATTGGGTCCTGGGAAATCTTGAGGATATTCTTGACCCGCTCCTCGTCCCAGTTAAGAGCCTCGGCAATCTCAGCGGGCTGAGGCTCACGATTGTTCTCCTGGACAAGCTCACGAGCAACCCGAAGAACCTTGTTGATCTGCTCAACCATGTGGACGGGAACACGAATAGTCCGAGACTGGTCGGCAATCGAACGGGTAATAGCCTGGCGAATCCACCAGGTGGCGTAGGTGGAAAACTTAAAGCCTTTGCGGTATTCAAACTTATCAACAGCTTTAGTCAGACCAATATTACCCTCCTGGATCAAATCAAGGAAAGAGAGACCGCGATTGGTATACCGTTTAGCGATGCTGACGACCAGCCGCAGATTAGCACTAACCATCTTGTTATGGTATTTGCGCATCTTGTTTTCGGCGAGCTCAATCTTGTGATAAGCCTTGCGCAGGTCACGTTCGTGGAGATTAAATCGTTCCAGTTTTTCTTCTGCCGCTTTGGCCAGTCGAATAAGCCGCTGAGCAAAGCGACTGATGTTCTGCCAGCGATACTTGCTGCCTTCGGCCCACTTGCGGCGTGCCTCCTGGTCGTCACGGATACGGTTATAAAGCTCAAGCAATTGATTGGGACTGCGATTCAAGCGCTTTTTGACCTTTTGTTCAAAGCTTTTCAACTCTTCCAACGCTTCCACGGTCTCCCGTATGTCACCGGCCCAGCGAAAGACCAGGTCCTTGTTTATTTCCAACTCCTCAAAAGCGTCGTATAGTTTACTCTGGAGTTGACGCTGTTTCTCAACAAGATCACGCTTAGACGATGAGTCCTCGGACTCCGTCAACTGTTCGTAATTTTTGTCAAGCCGAGACCGATACTGTATGATCCTGTTACGAGCCGTTTCAATTTTGTCAAACCAGTATTCTACGTCGTCCTCCTCCAACCGCTGAGTTTTTTTGACCTGGACCAGTTTTTTCAAACTTATTTCGCGATCCAGTACACGCCTGGCCAGGTTTATATACTCGCGAGCTGCGTAAGAGGTTCCCAGCACAGCCTCCATGACCCGACGCTTACCGAGCTCAATCTGTTTTGAAATGTGAACTTCTTCTTCGGAGGAGAGCAACTCGTGGTTACCAATTTCTTTAAGGTAGAGCCGGACCGGGTCGGTCAGACCATCTTCGATTTCATCCTCATCCCGCTGCAGTAGTCCAAGCTCGTCGGGGAATTCATAGCCGGTATCATCGGAAATTATCTCTATCCCCTGGTCTCTAAGGAAAGTAATTATATCGTCGACATGGTCGGTTTCGGTGGACTCATCGGGTAAAATTTCGTTGAGCTCTGAATAAGTTATATTTCCCTTATTTTCAGCAATTTCCAGAACTTCATCCATACCTTCGAGTTCACAAACTTTTTCTTTTACTAGCTGCATGGGCAGCGACCCTCCTGTTTTCGGTTAGTTATCCTGTTCTTCCTGACGCTTCATCTCAATAGTCTGTTCGAGGAGCGCTTTCTTGGCCTCATCAAGGCTCCCGGGATCGCTTTCCTTGTCCTGCTTGCTCAAAGCTCGTGCAAGTTCAGAGCGCTCGCGGCGAAACGATTTGTTTTTAACCATTGTCGCAACTTCAAGGGGATCAATATCAGCGACAAATTCCGCCGTTTCGTCATTACTAAGCAATCCGGCAAGATAAGAGTGATACTCCGCCGGTGTCGACTTCAGCCACCTCTGAGGTGAGAACTCCTCGCCCCGATTTTTTATCTCAAAAAGCGCCCCTACTATTACATTACTACGTTTAGAGGAAAAGTCCTTTTTTGAAATTTTATTTATTGCGTCTTCAAACTTTTCCGGATGACGGGCAAGGCTTACAAAAAATATCTCTTCCAGCGTCTGACCGCTCTGTTCCTGCAATCGCCGACGCAATTTTTTATTCTGTCCCCGTTTCAGCGACGACAACTGTTGAAAAAGAAAGGCTTCATCGGCTCCCATCCGGGTTGCCAGCCACTTTATAGCCTCTTCTTGCTGCAGTTGTCCGGGCAGTTTATCAACCAGGGGAAGTAAAGCTGCAAGTATTTTTTCTTTACCGGCCGCCGTCTGAAGATCATTTTCCTCGCAGAGCCAATCGTATAAGACGTGCAAAAACGGGCGAGCGTTATCCAGCAGATCGCAAAACCTCTCGCGAGATTCAGCAAGAATATCAGCGGGATCACTGCCCTCGGGCAGAATAACAACCCGGGGGCGGACACCGTTGTCCAGGGCCACCTCGCCCCCACGGCGAGCCGCTTGTTTGCCCGCCTCATCGCCGTCGTAAACGAGTATCAGGTCATCAATATAACGCTTCAGCAACTGCACCTGCGAGGCTGTCAGGGCCGTGCCAAGCGCGGCAACAGCGTTTTCAATCCCTTCCTCGTGACAGCGCATTACATCGGTATAGCCCTCCATAACCAGACAGCTTTCCTCTTCCCTGATTCGGGAACGTGCCTGATAGAGCCCGTAAAGGAGGTTACTCTTTGAAAAAACGGGTGTTTCCGGCGTATTAAGATATTTTGGCGTGTCATCGGAGGTATCCAGAGCACGTCCACCAAAACCAACAACCCGATGTGACAGGTCATGAATCGGAAAAATAACCCGATCTCTAAACATATCAAAAGCATTGTCATTACTAACGCTTATTAGCCCAAGCTGGTGAGCTTTCTCCATGTCCTTGTCGTCTCGCTTTAAAGCCCGTAGTAAATTGTCCCAGCCCGGCGGGGCATAGCCAATTTCAAACTCTTCCAGCGTTGAGGAGCTAAAACCCCGGTCAAGCATATATTTTTTTGCCTTCTTACCGACATCAGAGTTGAATGCGTACTGATATTTATCAGCCGCATACCGGTTTAATTCAAAGAGCTGTTGACGACGGCTTCTTCCCTCCTCGTCACCACCACTCGTGGGCAGTTTCACGCCGGCACGATCGGCAAGCTGGCGCATTGCTTCCGGAAACTCGCAATTCTCCATCTCCATGACGAAGGAGAAGACGTCACCGCCTTTCCCACAGCCGAAACATTTAAAAATTCCCATCTCGGGAGTTACTGCGAAGGAAGGGGTATCCTCGTTGTGAAACGGACAGAGCGCCCAGTAACGTTTCCCTTTCTGCTCCAGCCGAACGTAGTCCCGCACAACTTCAGATATGTCCAGCCGGTCACGTATCTGTTCCTTGGCCTGTTCCCAGTCCCGTTCAACACTCACTGAAGCAACTCACCCTGTAAACGTTGGAAACCATTTTCACGCCAGAAAGTATCTTTGAATCGTTCACTTCGCCAGGGTTTTTTTACAAGGTCTTCGATGCCGCAGTAATTTTCCGAGCAGCGATGACAATCGTCCCGACAGCCCTCGACGGGGTGAAAAGATTCTCCCGTTGAATTGCGATAACTGAGCGGCAAGTAATCGGAATAGGGGCGTGCGAAACTGCCGAATCTGTCCTGCAGAGACGAATCACCCAGCACTCCCATGCTGAGACCGTAAGTTTCACAGATATCGGCCAGCACACAGAGAACCCGGTGGCGAACCGCAGGTCGCACCTGCCACCAGCCGGCCCGTTCTGGGACAGCTTCATAACAGTCTTCGTGAGGAATTACATACTGTTCATGCAACGCTGAAGGGGCCTGCAGAAACCTGGCTACAAGATGAGGAATGTCACGTTCGGCAGCTTCTTTTACAATCGTTTCCAGTCGTTCAAACAGCAGCTCCCCGCCCGGTGCAAGCGGATCCAGGCGCAGAACGCCGTTAATCCCCAGCCGACGCACCCGTTCCAGAACATCCAACCGTTCCAACCAGTAGGGGACTTCCCCTTCACGGTTCAATGGATCAACGCTGATTTGCACCCGGGCGTGCGGAAGATACTCCATCATCGCCAGAACTTCGTCCGGAACATGGTAACGGGTCAAAATCTCAAGCGGCAGGTTGTTGAGAACACATATCTGAGTCAATTTTTCGGCCAGACCATAGCGATCGTTTATTGGCTGAAAGGGGTCGGTAAAAGGAGATAGAACAACCGGAGGCACCAGACAGAGATTACTCAAGCGCGCTCGAAAATGCTCGGGATAGTTGGAATATACGGTGATAATCATTTCTTCAGTTCCCAGCCGGTGCAAACCAGGAAAACTGCGTAAAAAACAGAACTGACAGCGAGAAACACACCCTATGTAGGGAGCAAGCACCAGCCGGGGCGAAGGCAGCGGCTGATAAAATGGAGACCAGCCCTTGAGCGCTCCCTTGACTTCACGGCGGATGTGCAGACAGGGATCCCGATGCACGGGTTCCCGGGCTCCGCCCGATAATTCGGCTCGTTTAAACTCCTGAACAAAAGCCATTCTTACCTCCACGCTTAGTATAAAAGACTCCTCAGCAAGAAAAACCAACACCTAAATTTTATCATAATTTCCGGCTTTATCGGGCAGAGAATTCGTCCAAAAATTTCTTATCATGTATTATTGAGCCTCCCCCAAAAAAGCCCTCCCCCTTGAAAAGAAAGCGCTGGAGGGCTTTTTTTGGGACTGGACTTTCTTTTGTTCTTGACAATTATTTATGGATGACCGATAATAAAAACTTAATAAAAAAATACAATCGGTCAGAAAATAAAGAATTAATGACACATTTGGTTATTTTAGTTCTGTGGCACACAATATTATATCTGCAAAAAAATCGATTTTTTTTCATTACCAGCAACCCTCCACTTTTTCATTGAATGGAGAGCCCATTACCCAAATAGCAAGGTGATAGCATGAAAAAACATAAACATTCAACCTCAATTTTGAACGGCGAACATGACGCCTGTGGAATTGTTGCCCGTTTCCGAAAACGCAATCTCGGTGGTGGTGGCGGCACTTACGGAGTACTCCAGCGAACCCTGGACAGCATGGCGCGCCTGCAGCAGCGAGGCGGTAGTATTCAGACCGATTGGGGAACCGACGGCGACGGCGCAGGTGTCCTCACCGACATCCCTGAGTACGTCTGCAAACGGGATCTGGCAGCCGCCGGGCTAAATGAGAAACTGGCCGGCAGTCTTGCTCTTGGTGTATTCTTCCTCGACCAAAACGGCCCTGATGAAGCAATCGACCAGATTAAAAATCATCTGGTCCATCAGGAACTGGAGGTGCTTTACGACCGTTTTGTTCCCACCCGTCCGCAGTATCTGGGACCGGCAGCTGCAGCAAAGGAACCAAAAATTGTCAGAATCGGTTTATTAATTAAAAATCCCCGCCGAGCGACTAAGAAGTTATTTGAGGCCCGGGTCGATATTGAGCGTGAAATGGACGGCGTTCACGTGGTCAGCCTGAGCGCCAGCTCGCTTGTTTACAAGGTCATGGGCACGGGAAAAACGTTGCAGCAGTATTACCCGGAACTACATAACTCACAATACAAAACCCACCTGGCCATCGGCCATATACGCATGTCAACGAACACTGAGCCCGACTTCCGACTGGCACATCCCTATGGCACCATGGTTCACAACGGTGAGATAAATACAATTGATCGCCTGATTGAAAGAGCCGACGCGCTTGGCATTCCGCTTCCAAAAAACGCCAGCGACACCATGGTTGTCGACCGTATCCTGCAATATCTCATCTCACAAACAGACTGCACACTGGCTACAGCTTATCGGATGATTTTTCCACTCGTCGACGCTGAAATAGACGAATTGAACCAGAGGGAGAAAAAATTACAGAGCCGACTTAAAGCCCCCTTTGGCAACCTTGGGCAGGGACCGGCGGGAATTATTGCACGCCACGGCGATGAAGCATTAATTGCCTCGGACGCCCTGGCTTTAAGACCAGTCTGGTTTGGCGAGACAGAAAAAGAATTTTACGCCACCAGCGAACGAGGTGCTGTCAACTTTAAATCAAACCGGCGGCCTCCACGGCCGGTAGCGGGCGGCGAATTTGTCCAGCTTGACCTGGCCGGGCCACGAGTTCTGCCCCGTTCTGAGCTGCTGGATAAATACGAACGTGACCTGGAGAATATTTTCCCCGCTGAAACCAGACAGTTTGAGGAAAGCTATAAGCGTTTTCCACTTCCGGATATCAGTTCTCCCGTCCAGGAACGTCAATCCGAAGATTACAGGCGAGTCCTGGGATTCAATGCAGATGACATCGACACGATTAATAAAATGTCTCAAACTGGCGAGGAACCCCTGGGCTCTGTTGGTTATAATCTCGCCGTCCTTCCGGCGGCAGGCGAGAAACCTGAGCGGCTTCTCGCCGACTACTGTCTCGAGTCGGTCGCCGTCATTACCAATCCTGCGCTAGATTCCGAAAGAGAGAGCCGTCCCTTCAGTCTGCGCGTCCGCTTTGGCGACCGCGGAAGCCTGAGCCAAACTCGTGAGGGTCCCTGCTGGGAGTTTCCCTCACCACTTATCTTTGCCGGACAAATCCAGGAATTGTTCGCTGAACTTAATGAGGAGGGTGTTCCTCTCAAGAAGGTATTTGCGGGGAAAAAGAGCGGAGAAACGCAAGCACAGGCGCTAAAACGTATTGAAGAAAAAGCATCAAGTGCGGATGCTTTTACTGTCCTCCACCTTCACGATCATGGAGTTCTAACCGATAAGAAGGGACTGCTCGACCCTTTGCTGGCTCTGGCCACAATAAAAAAAGGACTCCGCCAGAGTGGAGACTTAAATAAGACAGCGGTTTTGTTCGAGTCGAGACGGCTGCGCAACTTGCACGATTTAATGCTTGCTTACGGATTAGGAGCTGAACTTATCTATCCGGCTGAAATTGAGCAGTTAGCACTTGCAAGCGCCGGCGAAGAGGCCGCCGCAAACGAGCAAATGGACCGCCTTCATAACTGTCTAAAAGCGCTTAAAAAAGGCATGAAAAAAGTGATCTCAACAATGGGGATCCACGAAATAGAGGGCTATGGTAGAATTTTTAGTTCCATCGGCCTGAGCACCGAGGTGGAAGAATTACTGGGTCTCGACGGCTACCTGGGTAGTTCAGAAGCAGGTCTAACTCTCGAACAACTGGCGAACGAAGAGAAAGAGAGGGAGCGTCAATTCGCCGAAAATTCAACCAACAAATTTTCAACACCATCACCCTGGCCGGCACCGGTCCGCAAACACCTGGAAAACACGGCCTCAAACGGCGCTGACTACTCAGCCTATGAGGAGGCTCTGCGCGAACACCGCCAGCAGAATCCCACAGGAATAAGACATTGTCTGGAACTAAAAAAAGCACCCAGCAAGCAGAACAAAGGCGAAATTAGCGTTGCTGAATCCAGCGCCCCCTTTTACTTCGCCGCCATGTCCTACGGTTCCACCAACGTTATCCCCTTTACTGCCTACGCCGAGGCGGGACGCGAGCTGGAAATTCTCGTCGTCAATGGCGAAGGCGGCGAGCCAGCTCACCTACGCTCCTACACCGGTCCATATCGTGCTCAACAGCTTGCCTCCGGTCGCTTTGGCATTAACGCCGATTTGCTGGCCAACACAAGCGAAATACAGATTAAAATAGGTCAAGGGGCAAAACCGGGAGAGGGTGGGCTGCTCAAGGGGGCAAAGGTAAATCCACACATTGCTCAAACCCGTCACACGCCGCCGTTTATCGACCTGATCAGTCCCTCCAACAACCATGACTTCTACAGCATCGAAGATCTCATACCAACGGTAATAAATGAGCTGCGGGTGTTAAATCCAGAAGTCAAAGTTGATGTTAAGGTGCCGGCTATTCCAAACCTGGCTCCAATTGTTACCGGGTTAGGAAAGGAAGGTCACCCGGACTCGATAACAATCGGTGGCTTTGAAGGCAGCACCGGGGCAGCGCGGCGGCACGCCATACGCCGCGTTGGTTTCCCCGCCGAAATTGCTCTTAACGAAGCACACCGGGCTCTCTGCCGCAGCGGCCTGCGCGGACGATTGGAACTGCGAGTTGAAGGCGGTTTCCAGTCGGTTGACGACATTTTGAAAATGGGTGTGCTTGGTGCTGATCGTGTTGGATTTGGGACTCTCCCCATGATTGTAGTTGGCTGTATATACTGCGGTCAGTGCTACACTAACCGCTGTCCGCGCGGCATAACCAGTCCCTTCAATAGCGACGAAGAGGCGCAAAAAAACGGTGTGCGCGCCTTCCAGTCCCGTCAGCTCACGAAGTCAATTAACCGTTTAGTTAATTTTTTTGGCAGTATGCGACAGCATCTTGCTCACCAGGTTGGCAGGTTGGGAGTTAAAAGGTTTACAGATTTACAGGGAAAAACGGAACTGCTAAATCCAACGGAAACAGCGGGCAGCGGGCTGGATCTATCGCCACTACTGGAACCCGTCAATCACTTTCAGCCGCCGGAAGAGAACGAAATAATCAAGGACCGTCTGCAGACATCAATTTCCGTAGATCAAGGTGAAACTCTACGCCGGGAGCTAAAAAAACGGCGCTCGAAAGCTAATAAAAAAATACGCTTTGTAACTGAATTAAAAAACACCGACCGAGCCGTCGGCACCGGGCTTTCCGGCGTGCTGGCCAGACACCGGAGACAAGCTGACAATTCTAAAAATGAGTTTAAACAAATAACAGTGCAGCCCGGCGATGAATGTATACCCGGCAACGGCCTTGCAGCTTTCAACGAGGAAGGAGTCGAGGTAATTATAAAAGGAGGTGCCCAGGACGGCACAGCCAAAAGTATGAGCGGCGGTCGGGTGGTGGTGCTGCCCGGCGAAAACAACATGGGGACCCACCTCGATGGCAGCGTCGGCAAATCTGCTGCTTATGGAGCTACCGGCGGCGTGCTGGTGGTAGCGGGTAAATACGCCGACTCGCGGTTTGGTGTCCGCTGTTCGGGGGCCGATCTCATCCACCTCGGGGAAATAACTGTACCCGTGGCCGACGAACGCTCACTGATTAACAGCCGCGCCAACCTGAAGGGTTTTGCCTTCGAATACATGACCTCCGGACGCGGACTTGTGCTCGGTGATCCTGGCGATGATCTATGCACCGGTATGACCGGCGGGGTCGTCTACGTCCGGTTGAACGAAGAGCTCGGACTCGACCAATCGGCTCTACAGAGACGACTCGGCGAACGGGTCAAAATCGCCGAACTGCAGGCGGCTGATTCAACCGAAATCAACGAGTTGCTGACGCTCGCGCTGGAGACGGTTGAAGGCCAGGTACCCCACAAACGTGATCTGCTGGAAGAACTGCGCCAAAAACCGGAAAAACATTTCCTTAAAGTCGTCCCTGAAAAGGGTCCAGAACCGGAATTTGAGTTCAGCGTTGACCCGGGAGAAGTCATCGAACAAGCCTATTAGGTCCTCAATATAGGACACAGTTTAACACGGATAAAATCAGATGACTATATTTCACCGACTTCAGCACGTCAGTTCGAACAAGCACCTCCCGAATAGAGCCGGAAAATCGCGAGGCGGAATCCATCTGAATTGCTCGTCATTCCGGCCCCCGAGCCGGAATCCATCTTGTATTTTAAACGGTTATCGTTTAAGACTTAAAAACTTGTTGCGGTTACGGGTTATTGGCAGAAAATGAAAACTATAAACTGGAAACGAAAAACTATAAACGTAGATTGGGCGTCAAGCCCCGGAACGGCATACGTTCCCACAGTTCCGCGGGGGAGCGCTGGACAGTTAATTTTACTTTTTAAAACACGTGAATATTATGTCAGATTTCCTTAGTTTTAGCGATTACGTCCGCCAAAAGTTTGGCTGTAAAGTATATAAGTTACCGCTGGATGCCGGCTTTACCTGTCCAAACCGAAAAGATGATAGAACCGAGGGAGGCTGTATATATTGTCGTAACGATGCTTTTAAGCCTTATTTTATATCGTCTAATGACTCGTTGGAAAAACAACTTGCAGCCGGCCGACGAATGTTTTCCCGGCGTGATATAGACACTTTTTTTGCTTATTTTCAGGCCTATACCAGCACTTATGCTGAGATTGGACAATTGCGGAGGCTTTACAGCCGGGCATTGCTTTCCCCGGGTGTTATAGGTCTCTGCGTCGGCACCAGACCGGACTGTCTTTCGGAGGAAGTCATCGATTTACTGGCCGGGTTTGCCCGCTCAGGCAGCGAAGTCTGGATCGAAATTGGCCAGCAGACCGCTCACGATGAAACTCTGAAACGAATAAATCGGGGCCATGATTTTGCCGCCTATCGTCGGACAGTAGACAGAATCCAGAAGCACTCCGCATTAAACCTCTGCATGCACCTGATATTTGGGCTGCCCGGCGAGGATCGTTCGATGATGCTGGAGACGGTTGAAAAAATAACCAATCTGGGAGTGGATGGGGTCAAGTTTCATCAGCTACAGGTTCTGACCGAAACTCCGCTTGCTGCCCAATACCAGAGCGGTGACTATCAACCCATAGCTTATGAAACCTACCGCGGCATCTTGCAAGCAGCTCTTGAAATACTGCCCGAAGACGTAGTCGTCCAAAGGTTAATGGCCGAGGCTCCAGATTCGCTGCTACTGGCCCCCCGGTGGTCTAAAACTAAACACGAACTCCGCCGGGAATTAACAGGCAAATAGCTGCGAGCAAACTAACGCCACCTCACCCGCTGAAAAAACAGAGCTTTTATCAACTGTTTCAGTATTGCCTCCCTTGAGCTTGAACAGGAGCGCGGACAAATAATTTTATAAAATCGACTGCTTTTGTCTGAGATAGTGAGAAAATTTTTAAGGCGATAACAAGTGACTTGTCAAAAACGGGCGGGTCCCGTAAAATACTACATTATGAGATTATTCAAATGGATAAAGACGGCTTTAAAAAATCCCCGTGAGCTTTCGACTATTTTTCCCAGTTCACGCTTTCTTGCGCGAACGATAGCCGATCAGATAGATTTCTCGGAACCGCGGGATATAGCGGAGCTCGGTCCCGGAGACGGTGCTTTGACCGGTCCGATTGTAGATCGTATGCACCCCGACTCTAACCTGCTCTTGATTGAGATTGTAGAGTCTTTCTGTAAAGAGCTCAGCGAACGATACGAAAAGCACGAGAAGGGACAGGCAATCGAGGTATTAAATCGCAGCGCTGCCGAACTGGATGAAATATGTGCCGAGCGAGACATTGAGGGACTGGACTACGTTGTAAGCGGGCTACCGTTAACTACCCTTCCCGACGATTTATCAGAAGAAATAATCGCCACAACTTATGAAACCCTGCGGGCCGGGGGCAGTTACATCCAATTCCAATACTCACAAGATTACAAGGAAAATATCGAGAATGTATTTGGACCGGTCGAACTACACCGCGTCTTGCTGAACATCTTCCCCGCCTGGGTCTACGTAGCGACAAAAGACCAGACCTGATTTTCTTACAAAATCAAAATTAAATTTTATTCCCGTCATCTCCAGAATATTCATTTAAAAGCTCGCGTATTAAGTGTGGAGGGAAACCGCGAGTCTGCAGACGCCCCGCCAGTTTTCGTTTGCTGAGGCCCTTGTTGTCCTCGCAGTAACGGCGGGCCAGACGGCGTTCAGTCTCTGCATCGACCTGCGCCTCAACAACAGAGCGTGCCAGCTCCCGGTCAACCCCCTTTTCACATAACTCGGCGATTATCTTCCGGCGACCGCGCGGCTTGTTTCGCAACCGTCTTTCAACGTGAGCTCGCGCGCAGCGTTCGTCGTCGAGGTAGCCCTCCTCCCTCAGAGTGGGAATTAATGAATTTATAAGTTGAGTTGGATAGCCCTTGCGTTCAAAATGCTCACGGAACCGGTGACTGGTCTGTTCATACTGGGCCAGGTATTCACGAGCTTTGGCGGGAAATATATTCGCCGCCGCCTGCTGCAGACGCTGCTTTAACTTGCTGATGCTAACTTCCTCCCCTGACTCAACGTCGACCTCACTAACCACGGGAGCCGGCCAGCAGAGGCGTTCACCGCCGTCCAGTTCTATCTCCCGACGGCCTCCCCGGCGCCGGTGGATCTCTCTAACCCTTCCCATTTTTGATCAATCTTCTTCGGCCTCTTCTTCCTCTGCCTCCTCGGTCTCTGACTCGTCATCCAGCATGCCAAGCTCTTTTTTCACTTCTGTTTCAATTTCTTCCAAAACTTCCTGATTGTCCTCAAGAAAATTAATCGAGTTTTCACGGCCTTGAGCAAGCTGCAGGTCGCCATAACTGTACCAGCTACCCCGCCGTTCGACGACGCCTTCTTCTATGGCGGCATCCAGGATACAACCAATTTTAGAAATCCCCGAGCCGTAAATAATATCAAACTTAGCCTGCTGAAAAGGTGAGGCTACCTTATTTTTCACACAACGGACACGAACACGGATTCCCCGCGACTCCGAACCATCTTTCAGCACATCGCGCTTGCGAATGTCCAGCCGCAGCGAAGAATAAAATTTGAGCGCCCGGCCTCCCGGGGTTGTCTCGGGATTACCATACATGACTCCAATTTTCTCCCGGATCTGGTTAAGAAAGACGCAGGCCGTGTGCGATTTGCTGATCGCCCCGGAAAGTTTACGCAGCGCCTGGCTCATCAAGCGAGCCTGCAGGCCAACGTGGGCATCCCCCATTTCACCCTCAATTTCAGCCTTGGGGACCAGGGCGGCTACCGAGTCAATAACAACAATGTCGAGCGTGCCACTGCGGACCAGTTTTTCAGTAATCTCCAGCGCCTCTTCGCCCGTGTTCGGCTGAGCGACATACAATTCTTCAACTTTAACACCTAT
>PWHN01000092.1 GCA_003554945.1 bacterium | reverse complement strand
TTCGATTTCATCAAAGGGGATCCTCTCCTCATCTTTCCCCGTTTTTTGAATTAACTGTCCCGGCATTATTACCAGGCTTGTTTCGGTCATTTTCTTAAAACTAAAGTGAAAGGGAATGACTACAAAAACTACCAGAACGACTGCGCAGCCCCCCAGCAAAAACATAAAAAACCTGGCCGAAGTGCTGTGGCGGTAAATGACTGTAAAAAGACAATAAGTAACCGCCAGGACCGATATCATAAAATTTCTCTTATACTTATCCAAGCAAGCCTCTGAAATTTTAAATTCTTTCTCCATGATAGAGCCTCCTCGGCCCAAAATATTTTTGTTCTTCTATTTATAGTTTTCTACATTCTCCAATCATCTACAATTAAAAACTCCCAGAAAGAAATAGGAATGTATTTTCTCTACTTTACCAGCGCTAAGGTATTTATCCCCGGGGATAAATTAATCAGATGATCTATTGCAAAATATATGAAAATTAAGCGTATTTTCATCATTAATCTCCTGATGGGATCGCATACAGGTGGTTATCATCACTGCCCACGTAGACCACTCCATCGACGACTGCCGGGGAACTTCGCACATCATCCCCGGTTTCATACGACCACAACTCACGGCCACTCTCAGCTTCAATCGCATACAGGTGGTTATCATTATTCCCCACATAGACGACTCCATCGGCTATTGCCGGGGAACTCTGCACCTGAAGCCCGGTTCTAAACGACCACAACTTCCGTCCGTTCTCTACTTCAACCGCATACAGGCGCAAATTATCACTCCCCACGTAGACCACTCCATCGGCGACTGCCGGGGAACTATGCACCGGGCCCCCGGTTTCATATGACCACAGCTCACGACCACTCTCCGCTTCAACCGCATACAGGTGGTTATCCCAACTCCCCACGTAGACCACTCCCTCGGCTACTGCCGGGGAACTATGCACCCGGCCCCCGGTTTCATGCGACCACAACTCGCGACCGCTATCCGCTTCAATCGCATACAGGTGGTTATCATTACTCCCCACGTAAACCACTCCATCGGCTACTGCCGGGGAACTTCTTACCCGGCTCCCTGTCGCATACGACCACAACTCCTGGCCACTATCAACTTCAACCGCATACAGGTGGTTATCATCACTCCCCACGTAAACCACTCCATTAGTTACTGCGGGGGAACTACTTACCGAGCCCCATGTCTTATACGACCATTTTACTTCCGGGGTTCCTATGTGAGCTATGAAAAACGGCGCCACTAAAACAATACTAAGTGCTAATAAAACTACTCCCCATATAAAATCTACGGTTCTATCCGTTTTCCCTTTTACCCAATGCCATTCATCCAGAGACCGATTAAAACTGCTTGCTAAACTTTTTACCCCAAATAAAAAAGATACAAGAGCGGGTGCTATCCAGCTCAGGGAATCGGCTGGAACTCCAATATATTGCAGAAAGAAAAATAAGAATATACTAACCAACACTATCGCTTGCCAGATAGTTGACGTCGAGAATAAACTTTTGTCTTTTATTTTAATTTTTTCTTTAGCCATATTTTGGCTTAATTCATCAACTATCTTTTCAGTATTTTCATACACCTGTAAATATAGATTGCCCGATTTTGAATACAACTTAACCTCGGAAGGTTCTTCCGAATCACCATATACAACAGTTAGTTTTTCAACTTCATCAAAAGATATTTTTTCCTCGTCGTCCCCTGTTTTTCTAATCAGTTGACCTGGCGTTATAACCAGACGTGTTTCGCCCATTTTCTTTAAACTAAAGTGAACGGGAATGACGTAAAAAACTATCAGGAAAAAGATGAGGCTAACTGCTACAAAAATAACACCCAACATACTCAGGCCCGGAGTGAGAGATGCGGGTCCTGTCAGAATAACAGCTATAATAAACAAGCCAAATATTGTCATAGCAAGCGTGGCAAGCCAAATATGTTTTTTCTTTTTATTCAGAAAAGCCTCTGAAATTTTAAATTCTTTCTCCATGATAGAGCCTCCTCGCCCCAAAATAATTTTGTTCTTCTATTTATAGTTTTCTACATTCTCCAATCATCTACAATTAAAAACTCTCCGAAAGAAATAGGACTGCAATTCCTCTACTTTACCAGCGCTAAGGTATTTATCCCCGGGGATAAATTAATCAGATGATCTATTGAAAAATATATGAAAATTAGGCAGGAAAGTGACAAAAGCCGGAGCAATATTTCGGAGGGCTTAGTGGCGGATAGCAATTTAGATAAATTTTTGAAGATACCGGACAAAAAATTCACATGAGCCCACCCGTCCCTTTTTAGGCTGTTATTCTACTATACCATATCGATTTGCCGGCCGCAAAATAAATCACGACTGCTATTTTTAATGCCCACGCGGTTCAGGTTCTTTAATCCCCACGGCTCTTCGACCAGGACAGCTCTTTTTTGAAATCAGTAGATACAACACCGCAATAAGTAAAAAAGTGACGGTCTGATACCTCATTGGATAACAATCCAGACGGCAGGAGTGATTTCGGTAAAATTGCCTAGCAACAGCTCACATGGAATGACGTTGTCTCCTGTTTTTTCTTTGTTCAGTCACTGAGAAATGACAATCGACACCCCCGTCCCAACTGAAAATCTGCTGGTGAATAACTTAAAAACTTAAAGTACGATACGTTTTCACTCAGTTCAGAGTGAATCTTTCCAAATTTCAACTATTTTTTCATAAAGATTCGAGGCATGTACGACACCTACAATTTTTTCTTCATTGCTGTCGTATATAGGAAGAAACCTAAGATTGTGCATCAGGAGTTGATCCAGTGCCTCGCCGGCGGAAGAATCCACAGTCATTTTGGGGCGCTCTATAATCATAATGTTACGAACCTTAAGAGAAAAACCGACAGTAAGAGTTTTTTCAATTTCATGCCGGTTCTTGTTCTCATAAGAATCCAGGCGGGATGACCGTTCATATATTTCATCCCGGCTGTAAGCTCCGGTCAACTCTTTTAAAGTGCGCAGGATATCTCCCAGACACAATATTCCCGTAATGGTGCCCTGGTCTTCTACGGCGACAATCTTGGTTTCTCTTTCTTTCGGACTATCGGTTAAAAAAACATCAACAATATCCTCAAAAAGAGCATCCATCTTCACTGACTCATAATTTTTAATCGGCTGCATATACTCAACAACGGGGACATCAGGCATAAAAAAACCTCCTCAGTTTATTGTGCCCAGTAGTGACCACCAAATCCAAACGACAAGTAACATAAAAATTATAGCTACCGTTTCCGTTATTATTCCAGTTTTAAACAGATCCGACGTCTTGAAATAACCAAAACTATAAGCAATAGCGTTAGGCGGACAGCCAATAACCATCAAATAAGCGAAAGAGGTAAACATTCCCAGGGAAAAAGCTATTACACGGGGGTCGAGACCCATTTCCAGAGAGATAGGAATAGCAATCGGAATTATCAGCGCTGCTGCTGCAACATTGGCCATTACTTCTGAAAACAGAGTCCCCAAAAGAGCCACCCCAATTATCAGCAAGAAAAAGTTTCTGCCTGAAAAGAAGGGGAAGAAAATATCAGCAACAAAAGCTGCCGTGCCGGTGTAATCCATCGCCCGTCCCAGGGCAATCCCACCGCCAAACACCAGAAATGCAATTGGCCAGGCGGTCTTTTTATTCAAATCTTCCCAGTCGGTTATACCGAGAACAGTAAGAATAAAAACCCCCAGGAACACAATCACGGAGTAATCAAAACCATGCATGTTTCCAGTTAAAAAGCCAACAAAAACCAGTCCGATAACTACCAGGGTCAAAATTTCAGACAAGCTAATTTTCCTGTTCTCTGTATTCATCAGGACTTTTTTGGGAAACTCAACCGATGTATCCGGCCGGAAAATTAAATAGACAACCGACCAGATTACCGGCAGGGTAAGAAGAGCCGGTACCATTGCGTGAATTAACCAGTCCAGAAAACTTATCTCTATACCGGTAAAATCTTTTAAAAAAGCCGCGGCGACCATATTCCGCCCCCCGCCGACAAGGGTCCCCATACCACCGGCCGAGCAGCAAAAAGTCATCGAAAGAACCAAAAATTTGCCCATTGAACTGCCCGGCTTTATCCGCGCCGCTCGCATCAGCGGTAAGATGGTTACCAGGCCGATGGTGATTGACGAAACATCATGCATAAAACCGGAGATGAATCCGAGAAACATACAGGAAAAGAAGGAAAATCTGACTATATTGTTTCCACAATATTTCAAAAGAAAATTACCGAGTCTTTCTGAGAGGCCCACCTGTTCGACAATGGTGGCCAGCATCAGGCAGCCCAGGACAAAAAATACAACAGGGTGAGCATAGGCCGGCCAGATCTTATCAACTTCTCCTATACCCATGAGCGACAGCATTACACCCGATCCCCCCATGGCGATCGGCAGCGGCAAAGACTCGGTTAAAAAGATAACAACCAATCCGGCCAGCAGGGCCAGAAACCTGTGGCCGGTGACTGTAAGCCCCTCGGGCGTCGGAAGAGATAAAACAAGAACCGCAGCAGCCAGGGCGAGCAGTAACCAGTATTCTTTTTTGTCAGAGAAATCAGTTTCCGGATAGCTTATTTGTTTTAAAAAATCCATGGCATTTTTCCCTTATGTATGGTCTAAATTGATGCATTCGAAGTGGTGTCCATCTAATTGTGTAAATTAATAGTTGAAAGAGCCACCGCCCTCTTGTAGATTAGTAACTGACGAAAGAACCCAGTCCCAAGAGGAGTTGATCAGCGATGGTTCAGTATAATGATATCCTTGATCTGATGATTTTTCACGAACTATTTTCGGATAGAAGACTTTCACCGGCTGGTGTCAAATGTTGACTAATAACACTATTAGGTCTAATTAATTTATATCAAATTTTGAGCTTCTGAGGGCATTTGGCAAGAATAAATAACTTAACAACTTTACCTCCAAGGCTTGATAGGCTTGATGAAAAATAAGATTTTCAGGGAATAAGTAAATAATTCAAAGTACGAGGAGATTATGGATTTATTTAACAAATTTTCGAGGTTGTTTTTGAACACCTTACTGAAGTTTTAGTTTTGCTGATGGCGGTGGTGGCCACTGCCTTGTCCGTGACCTTCGCCCTCCCTATCGCCAACACTCCCACCACCCGGGCCCTGGCCGCTCTCTAACCCTTGCCCTCTCCATAAGGGAGTACCGTCATCTTCTCTAAACCGATACTCTTCTCCGTCTATCGTAAGCGCTGTAACTGCAATATCCACGTTTTCCATATCTTCCTGTTGATAAAAGAAACCAGCAGCAGTTACTTTTTTTCCCTCTTCAAGGTTTATACCAATTTCTTTTCTGTGATCGTGGTCCCCCATGTGTATTTCATAAGTGACATCGTTTGAAGAAAGAAACCATTCGCCAAATTCTGTTTTCAATATGCCAGTAACCGTATCCAATTCGCCTAATTGCACAAAGTCTCTGCCCCGCAATCTTTCTGTTTCATCATTTTCCGAACTAACAACGTCAACTGCTTCTTCCTCGGGTTGGTTATTATCAGCTGAACATAGCCGCGCTCAATGATTTTATTCATGATCATAAAACCTCCTATAAAACTACCTGGTTTGCCCTGCTCTCTACATAATAAACTCCGCTACTCCTCCTGGTTAACATTCTCAACGGGTAACTTTATAAATCCGGGAAAATAAACACAAAAGTTTTTCCGATTTCTATACAAATAAACGCCGCAGGACCTCAAACCCCCGATTTTTTATAAAAACCGCAATCCTTCCGCCTGCATAGAAACGTCAATGAGTAAAAAGTGACAGCACGATACCGCCTTCCACTTTGATGCAGACGGGAGAACCTATAATCAATTTATAAATTATCTCGAATAAAAATAAGCCGACAGGAGTGATTTTGGTGAAATTGCCTGGCAATAGCTTACATGGAGTGAAGTTTTCTTCTATTTTTTTGTTCAGTCACTGAGAAATGACAATCGACACCCCTGTCCCAACTGAAACTTTTAACCTCTGTCCCTAAGGAATTAGAAAATATACTCGATAGATAAAGAACCAGAAGCATAAGCCCCATCGACACTTATTATTTGCGGATCTTGTTCCCTATATGAGTCAAGATCCGATGAATCTCTGATCGCTCCACTCAATCCCAGGGAAGCATGTTTCCATTGATAACCAATTCCAAAATCAAGCATATAACCGGACCATGAATCATCCCCCAAGTCAATTCCCAACGCCTGATAAATCTCCGGAGTTTCAAAATTTTCTGTATAAAAGCCCAACCCTGCAAAGGCATTGAATCCCTCGCCCCAATCAGTTCCTAAAAGAAGCGCTAAATCCAGTCCTGAAATTTCTTCATTATAGTCATTCTCAGTGTTGTAAAAGCGCCCACGAAGCGCCAGGTTGCGATTAAAATAATTAGTTGATTGAAAAGCTAATCCTCCGAACTCATGTTCTGAAATCCCATCATCATATACAAGGGCAAAGCTGGATATCCCTACAGAAAAACGAGGAAAATCTAATTGGGCCGAGGCGCTATCTTCTTCTAACCAACGCTCTCTGTGGTCTCTTTGTTGAGCCTCAACTGATAGCGGAATTGCTACCCAACACAAAACTATAAACAAAATCATGAGCTGAATTAAACAAGTAATTTTTCTACGAACAAATCCCCCTTTGCTGTTTTTGAGGTTAAAAAGTGAGTTCATAAATCATCCCTACCCATCGTCCGCATCAAGACTGAGAAGCGGCTGAAAATTATTGGGTAAAAAGACCTTATCGGATTCGTTTTCAGAAATAGTATCAAAACCATTAATATACTTTTGAGCCACAAGAATTTGGGCGGCGTCCTCCGCCGATACCTCCTGCTTTAGCGTCTCTAAATATTCTCGCTCCGCCTGGGCTATTTTCTTTATCGCCTTAGCCTCCCCTTCGGCCTTCCGAATGGCGGCCTCCTTTTTCGCTTTGGCAACTTTTACTTCATATTCTGCTTCTCCTTCTGCCTCAGCTACTCTGGCCCGTCTCTTTCGTTCAGCATCCATCTGTTGCCGCATAGAATCTCGGGTATCAGTATCAGTTTTTAGTTCTTGAATCTCCACCCGTCTTATTTTTACTCCCCAGTTTTCCGTCGACTCGACGAGTTCCTCTTGAATACGCTTATTCAAGGTGCTCCGCTCAGAAAGAACCTCGTCAAGTTCCATGCGGCCAATATTTGAACGCAATGCATTCAGCGCAGTATCCGCCATAGCTTGGGGCAAGCTATCAACGTTAAAACAGGCCTTTTTAGGGCTATGTATTCTCCAATAAACGCTGGCGTTTGCCTCAACTGTAGCATTATCTTTAGTTTGGGTCTGCCGGGGAAGAGTATTGGTTTGCTGTTCCATTACTTCTATTTGATAATCATTTTTCACCGCTTCCCCTTCCCATTCTGGAACCGTATGAAAACTCTCGATAATTGGTAACTGAAACCTTATCCCGGAAGATTGAACACGAGCAAATTTATCAAATCTTTTAACTATGACGCAATGCTTCTCGGGAACTGTGTAAACTATTGCCATCATCAATCAACTCCTTGATTAGTAACATTGTTTTTCTTTTTTACAATTGGAATTTCATTTTCTTCGCCTATTACTTCCACTTCAGTGTTTGGTGAAATTATTCCTGATTTCGCCCGGGCTATCCAAATTTCATCCCCCATCTCTATTTTACCTTCCGGTTCTAAATTAGAGCGTGCAACACCCGTTTGTCCTATCAACTCAAAGCTCCCGCCCGGAACTTTTTGTTCATCTTTCTTAAAAAATAAAATAGATAACACTATACAGGTAGTTATGAAAAGGAAAGAACCAAATAATGGATGGAATATATAAGCCCAACTTTCCGGTGGTTCTCCACTGAAAGGAGCCAGAAATTCTGAAATTAATAACTCTACTTCGGCTGGGAGCAGCCGGGTTAAAATTAATTCGCCGGGCGAAATAGCTATTAATGATAATGCTTTAGGCAAAGATAAAAATGAACCAAAAACAACTAATAACAAACCCAAAATACCTGGGACCGTTAGCAAAGGCGGAACTATTATACCGGCCACAGCTATTCCGCCACCCAGTCCCACAACAATTAACCCGAGAGTATTCACAGGAACAAAGTAAGAAATAAATATGAACACTATGGAGAAGAGTAAGCCCAGCCAGAATGCAATTGACACCTTTTCACTGGTAATTTCAAACAGAATCCCGTAATAAATTGCTAAAAAACTAACCAGAGTTAAGTAGAAAATACCAAGATAGATCAACTTTCACACCTCGCAACTTTTAGTCTCGGTCGCCGTGAGGAAGCACCGAGCAATTAAGTTGTCTCATCAATTTCTAATTTTGAGGGGAAGTAATCGCCGTATTTTTTATCTGTCTGCTTAATATGCTTCAACAGCCATTCCCTCAAAAACTGCAACAACTTTTCCTTCCCCTCACGGCTGTTTTCTTTGTATATTTTTTTAATTTTCTGCACTAAGTTTCTATACTTGTTGTGTTCCTTACGATGTTCTTCGTAGCCGGGGAAATCATATTTTCGCATCTGTTTCTCTTCTGCCCGTAAGTGCCTACGAGTGTAGAGAAGAAACTCCGTGAACGCTTCTTCTATTATTTTTTCCGCCTGGGCTTTGCTCTCAGCTGCACTGATTAAATCAACTTCATACTCCTCTTGCAGGGCTTTGTTGACTTCCCGAGCAAGTTCTATCCATTTTTTGTGCTGGCTGTCAAAACAATCAACCCCGACTTTTAGCTCCTCCGACCACTCAAACTCACTCACGTCTATTTCGCCTCCAGATAAAATTAGCATTTGCCGGCTCTGTCCCCATCTTAATCATAACCGCTTTCTGCACCTAACAGATCCCCACTATAGATCCAGCAGTCCTCCAGCTTGACTTAGTATACCGGACAAAAAACAAATATTTAAGCCACACCACTTCTCGGTTCTTGCATGAAAGCTCAGAACTAGTAAAAAACATTCAAAGATGTTCACCCAGGACAGCTCTTTTTTGCAATCAGCAGAGGCAACACCGCAATAAGTCAAAAGTGACTGTCTGATACCGCTTCCTAATTTACAATCTCAAACAAGATTTTCAGGGAATAAATAAATAATTCAAAGTATGAGGAGATTCTGCATCGAAATAACTCAAAGAGCACTTAGCCAATTGGAAAGTTTTTGCTGAAGCCGTTTCAGTCGAGAACGGGAAATATTACCAACAATGCCTTCAAAAACCTCTTTTTCAACTACTGCAAGACGAAATATCCGTATTAGACTTTCAGCTTTCAAACCTGAAGAGTCAAAATCTGAATCCGAGGGAGAGATTATTTCATCAAATTCATTTATTTTTTGTCGAAGCTGCGTAGTTATCATACAAACAAGATAGTCGTCATAATCGCCAGGTATTGGAGCCAGAACAAGAGCCGGACGTAGTTTGCCTTCTTGTTGATTTACCGTTGGAAATTTGAAGAGAACTACATCACCAGCCTCAACCATCAAACAGATTCCTTTATATCAGAATGATCATACTCCGGTTCGTTTTCCTCGTCAATTCCTCGCATTGCTCGAGAAAGAGAAAACTGGTTCCATTCTTTCGTCTCGGAGCGACTTTTTTTCTCCTTGAGGTATTCAATAAAGTCGAGGACTTCATTTTGGGCCGACTCAGGAAGTTGGCTTAGTTCATGATAGATTTTTTGTGCCCTGGACACGGCTAACTGCCTCCTTTTAGTTTAAAATTGACACTTTTTTATTTCTCATATAGCTGTTCGTTTATCTCACGCTTATGGGCCTAACAATAAATAACGGCGCCAAAGAAATAATAACTCCAATCAACTGTAGGCCACCTAAAAGTATACGATAATTCAGGGGAATGAGCAAATTTATGGAAAGAAATGTAAGAGAGTCGGTCATGGGCCTATAAATTCGAATCGTTAAATAGCCCCAAAAATCGGGAAATCATTTTCTGTCATTCACGGTAAATTTGATCACTTCAATCAGTTCGGTATTTCAATTCAGCCGGCATTATTAATTTCAGTGAAATTGCCTGGCGATAGCTCAAATGGCCTGAAGTTGTCTTCAATCTTTGTTTGATCAGCTAATAACGGGGGCCGAGAAATGACAATCGACACCTCCGTC
>PWHN01000056.1 GCA_003554945.1 bacterium | reverse complement strand
GTTGCTCATGGCGTATCCCTCCAAAGTAAAAATTGGGTAACTCAATTGATCTTGAATACCCAAGGATACGTCATGAGCACATTTTTTTAAATGACTCATCCACAACTTTTGATTATATCTCTTGAGTCAAAATAAAAGGGGTTTTATTTTTGCCACTATTGTTGCCCTGTACCTGGCGAAGTGTTTTCGCCAGGGCGCTGTTGGCACAGCACTCAAAAAAATGCAATTGACGTTGAAGTGTTTTAAATCCAGCAAATCAGAATTACTATCCAGTCCAATATGTTTTTGATTTTGATGTAATTGTTTTCCCGTTTATAATAACTGCCGGGAGGCTTGATTAAAATGAGTGAAAAAAGTGAATGTCCTAATGGCTGTGGAAAAACGATGGAACCAGTAAAAAGGGATCGTTTATTTACAGGGCCCAATGGAGAGCGTGTTATAGGGGAGGGTTTAACCTTTTATGTCTGCTCTGTTTGTGGAAAAGAAGGAACCCCCCGGAGACGATGGAACTTATAGAAAAGTATTTTTCGGGCGAATTAGAACCGGACGAAGTTTATGAAGCCCCCGTAATTCATCAGAAGACAGCCTGATTGTATGACTTGACTTCAGAAGTTTTATCAATTTGTATTGCACCCGGGTGGTTTCCTTCGGGCTGAGTGAAGGCTTATGCCTCTTTGGCTCTCGAAAAACCAATAGTCCAGTTCGACCTCACCGAAGGCCGCTACTCGGCCCAAGACGCCTCCCTCTACGCAGACGATAACGATCCCCAGGACATGGCCAATAAAATATTAGACCTGGCCGACAATCCCGAAAGGAGAGAAGAAATGGGCAAATCCGGCCGCAACCGCCTGGAAGAAAAACTAAGCTGGCAAAACCAGAAAAAAGAACTAAAAAAACTATACGATGAACTGTTCAACAACCAAAACCCGAATTGACGCCCCGCCCGAACCAGACAGAATACAGAGTAGTTAAACAACAACTCTCCATCTTTTCGTCCATGGACAAAACGTCACCCCAAAACCCTCCATCTTTTCATCCATGGACAAAATGTCTCCCCAAAACCCTCCGTCTTTCCATCCATGGACAAAATGTTCCCCCAAAACCGTCCGTCATTTCGTCCATGGACAAAACGTCTCTCCAAAACCCTCCATCTTTTCATCCATGGACGAAATGTTTCCCAAAATCGTCCATCTTTTTGTCCATGGACGAAAGGTTTGGAGAAAGCGGGAGAGTGTAAGGTTTTAGTTTTTACCCGTTGTCGTCTTCGCCGCGGCTGAGCAGGTCTATAAAATCCAGCAATTTATCAACTAAATCCTGTCGCTTGATAGAGTATTTGGCGTGACGGCCTTCTGTTTCAGCCTCCACAAGATCAACAGCTTTGAGATCTTTCAGATGCGCCGAGATGCTTGACGTGCTGCGGTCAAGTAGTCCGGCAAGCTCACTGACGTAAGCATTACGAGTAGAGAGATGCACTAAAATTTGCAGTCTAATTGCGTTTCCTCCGGCTCGAAGAACATTTGCCGCTCGATGCACTTCTTCATCGATCTCCATAAAGTTCACCTCCTTTCTTGAATATATTACCAGCAAACCTTATTTCAAACCATGTAAATTTCTCAATTCCCACGAAATGAACCAGCTTTATCTCGCGCCTGGACTAAACCAGATTATCTTAGCTGAAAAACTGCTGAAATGTTGTATACTATAAAGGAAGGCTAATAGTCCCTTTTATTAAAATTATTCGCGAGGTGTTTGGATTATGGCAAAAACAGCTCTGGATTTGTCTGAAGAGGAACTCAAGAAATATAATCCTCGAGCCAACCTCGAGAAGATTCATGATGAGAGATTAAAAGAAAAGGCTTGGACGGTAGCAAGCAAGGCTGAAAAAATATTAAAAGAGGAGTTTGGTGTTGATAAAGTTTTTGTTTTTGGATCACTAGCGAGGGATGATCAACCTTTCGCCAGGTGGTCGGATGTAGATCTTGCTGTGAAAGGGCAGCCCGACGAACAATTTTTTACGGCAAGTGCACGTTTGGATTACTTGGATGATCATATTCCTGTGGAAATTTTCCCACTGAATTCTTCTGAAGAATCGTTAAAGAAAAAAATTAAGAAGGAAGGTATTGAGCTTTGAGTGCTGATGAAACAACTGACCGAATCGATGCAGAATTTAAACAATCTTGAAAAAGTTTGGAATGATGTTAAGCGCATTGCTGCCGGTGTTATTACTACAGCGCAGGTCCGACAAACAATTATCAAAGGTACGAAACGGAAGGTTGAGGCTGACGAGCGAAGCTAGGGCAAGTTTAATAAGTATGCTATTCACTGGCACGATTGGTATGTGAGTGTGAATAATTTCACGTAAACATTGCCGGGGAAATTAGTTATAATTGTCTATTACCTTAGAAAGGAGCCCGGTTGACGTGAAAACTCCGCGCTATTATTATTTTTTTAAATTTTGTCTTGATGGATTGCTGATTGCCGGACTGTATGCTGGGATTATTTACCACAGGTTTGGCAGTTTTGGCGGCGTTACCCGGGTTCTGTGGGGGTTTGGAATTGTCTTCTTAATGTTATTCTGGCTGTTGAGCTTTCTGCGGCGCGACTACATGCAGAAGATTCCCCGTGATGCACTTGATTCTTTCTTCGCCTTTCTGGAGACTTTTGTTTATTCCTACCTGCTGGCACTAATGTCTATTATCTTTTTGATACCAACTCACCCAAGTCGGCAGGTCCTTGTTTTTTTTCTTCTTTTTGGTCTATTGACTATGGGTGGCTACCGGTACCTGTTTAATCGTTATTTTTCCAGTTATTTAATAAAATCTCCTCACCGTGTGCTGATTGCCGGTGCCGGGGAAGTGGGGAAAAGAGTCGCGGATCAACTTGGAACTCTATTTGGAGAACAGGTGGAGCTATTAGGTTTTTTGGACGACAATGTTCAGGGATTTGACTATCCCGTGTTGGGACGTCTGAAAGATTTCCCCAGTTTTTACCTGGAGAACAGACCAGACAGCCTGTTTATATCGATCTCTAACATTGAGGAGGATCGGATGATGTGGCTGATGCGTCAGGCGCGGCGTGTTGGCCTGCCGGTAAAGATAATCTCCGATGTTTTTGACATTGTGGCTCAGAAAGTAAGAGGGGGAAGCATGGAGAAATGGCCGGTAATTGAAATTCAGGACACTCCAGTTCGACAGGCGCAGGCTTTTGTTAAGCGCAGCTTTGATCTTCTGGTGGGGGGACTTCTGGTCTTACTTTTCAGTCCGGTCTTTCTTACCATTGCGCTGCTGATAAAAATTGACTCCAAAGGTCCTGTATTTTTTACCCAGAGACGGATGAAGAGCCGGGATGAGGTCTTTGATTGTCTTAAATTTCGGACTATGATTGAAGGAGCTGATGAAATCAAAGAGGAGCTTATGGACGAAAACGAGATGGATGGGGCAATATTTAAAATCAAAGACGATCCAAGGATTACCCGGGTGGGTAAATGGCTGCGCCGCTTTTCTCTCGATGAACTGCCGCAGTTGTTCAACGTCATCAAAGGAGATATGTCATTAATTGGTCCGCGGCCGCCGACTCCGGCCGAAGTTGAGGAATACGAACCCTGGCAGGAGAGACGTCTGGATGGTTACGCCGGCATGACCGGGCTCTGGCAGGTGTCGGGACGCAACAAGCTGGATTTTGATGAGATGTGCCTGCTTGATATTTACTACCTCGAAAACTGGTCTCTGGGACTTGATTTGAAGATTTTGTTAAAGACAATACCTGTTGTTCTGACCGGAAAAGGGGCATATTAGATCTGGAGTAGTGAGCTAAAACCAGCCTGGGGCATGGGATAAAGGTCAAGCCCTAAAAACCTTGGACATCAAAAGCCCGTTGTGCTCGTGAGCCACATATATACTGCAGGCCCTGAATCAGGGGATCTTCAAGATGGATTGGCGCGTTAGGCGCGACAATGAAGCAGCGTTGGAGGGTTCTGCGGTGTCTTCGTCAGCGGTTTCAAACATGATACAATGTCTGAAGTGTAAGTTAGCAAAGCTCAGACAGCACTGGGAGGATGAACTGGGTGGATAACTTTCAACTTTCAACCTCTGCCCCCAACCGGGTGTTGGAGTGGGGATTTGCGCTGCCGCGCCGGCTGAAGCTGGTTATGCTGCTGGCCGGTGATCTGCTTGCTATTCTGCTCTCCCTGCTGGCTGCTTATCTGTTTCTTTATGGGTGGTCTGGGGCGGTGGAGATATTAACAGCCCGTGGCTGGTTCCTTTTTGTTTACATGGCCGGTTGTCTACTGCTCTTTCACCTGCTTGGCTTCTACCAGCGGTTGTGGCGCTTCTTTACCCTTGACGAGCTGGGGGTAGTGATTGCCGGCGGTTGTGCCGGGGCTGTTTTGTATGGCCTACTTACCTACTTTTTGTTTCCGCTTCAATATTCGACTCGTATTCTCCTGCTGAACGGTATATTTCTCTTCCTCAGTAGTGGTGGATTGCGGCTGGGGGTTCGCTTTGCTCGCACCCGGAGGCACCGCAGTCGAGCCCGTGCGGCCGCCAGGAGTTCGCGCCGCCGGCTGTTGATCGCCGGTGCCGGCGAGGCGGGCCGGCTGGTGCTGCAGGAGATTAAACGCAATCCGCACATTGGCCGGGTGATCGGCCTACTGGACGATGACCCGGAGAAACAGGGGCGGCGTTTCCTGGGACACAAAGTGTTGGGCGGTCTGGCGGAGCTGGAAAAAATTAGTCGCGAGCGTGACGCTGAGGCGCTGTTGATGGCCTTCCCCTCGGTCAGCTCCGCGTTGATTCGAGATTTGACCTTCTGGGCCAAGGAGCTCGGCTTGCAGACGATGACGCTGCCTGATATTCGTCCGATGCTGACCGGCGACCTTTCGCGGTCGCGGATTAAGGAAGTGGAGATGAAGGATCTGCTGCCGCGGGAGCCGCTGGATCTGAAGCTTGAAGATATTCGTCCTCGGTTTGAAGGGCGGCGGGTGCTGGTTACCGGGGCCGGGGGGTCGATTGGCTCGGAGATCTGCCGCCAGGTGGCGCTCTGTGAGCCGGAGCGACTGGTGCTGCTGGACAACAGTGAGAACAACCTGTTTCGTATTGCTCACGAACTGGCGGCCGAGGAGCCGGGGCTGGAATTTGAAGAGGTGGTCGCCGACGTCAGTGACGTGCCGCGGATTAAGAAGCTGTTTGCGGACTATAAACCGGAGATTGTTCTGCACGCGGCGGCCCACAAACACGTGCCGATGATGGAGAAGAATCCGGCTGCGGCGCTGCGGACGAACGTTTATGGGACTTATAACTGTGCCCGTGCGGCCCGCGAGAGTGGTGCCGGGTTGTTTCTTTCGATCTCTACCGACAAGGCGGTTAAACCGAGCTCGGTGATGGGGATGAGCAAGCGGGTTGCTGAGCTATTGACGCGGGAGTTTGACCGGCGTTACGGGGAGGCGGGGGAGACGAAGTTTCTTTCCGTCCGGTTTGGTAATGTGCTGGGCAGCAGCGGCAGTGTGGTCGAGCTGTTTGAGCAGCAGATTGAAGCGGGGGGGCCGGTGACGGTGACCGATCCGCGGATGAAGCGATACTTTATGACCGTCGGTGAAGCGGTTTACCTGGTCTTGAAGTCGGCGACGCTGGCTGCGGGTGGTGAGATCTGTATACTCGACATGGGCGAGCCGGTGCAGATTACGGAGCTGGCCCGGGATATGATCCGGTTGAGTGGTTTTGAGGAGGAAGAGATCGGGATTGAGATTGTCGGTCAGAGGCCGGGGGAGAAGCTCTGTGAGGAGCTGTTTTATCCGGAGGAGCGGGAAGAAGCTTACGTGCAGGAGCGGATATACAGGTATGAGGGTGATGGTGGTGATGCGGGGGGGATAATTGAAGAGATTGAGGCGCAGCGTGAGCGGTTTTATGGTGGCGATATCGGTGAAGAGGAGGTGCGGGAACTGCTGGAGGAACTGCGGAAAGGCGAGCGGGCGGAAGTTCATTAAATCAAGGTCAAAGTCACTGGATTCCGGCTCAGGGGCCGGAATGACGGGCGGTAGGTCAAGGTCAAGAGCGCAGATCAAGTTCAAGAGAAAATGGACGGGATTTACGGGATAGACAGGATAAAGGGCGCGAGTGGGAGGTGGGGGAGTGGGGGAAAGGGCGAGGAGCGAATGAGCGACAGGGCGAGAAGCGAAAAACCGCATGACTTAAGTGCGATAGGCGAGGAGCGCAGGGTGCAGGGCGCGTGGCGTGAATTTAAAAGCGCCCCACCGGTGCCTGGCGAATGGCTTCGTCAGGGTGCTGTTAAAACAGCACTCAAAAAAATGCCTTTAAGCCCGTATTTAATCCAGTTAATCAGATTTATATCCTGTCCAATAGATAGGTTTTCCTGGCCAACCAGCTAACCAGCCAACTAACAAACCAGCCAGTCAGTCAAAAAGTTACTTGATCTTTTAGACGATTGGCATTATGCTTTTAGTGGCACAAAAGCATAATAGGAGTTGGTTAATATGGAGAAAGAAAAATTAGTTCGGGCGGTTAATGATCAGTGGGAGATGTTTCATCAGATTGACGGGGGAATAAATCGCAACCTCCTGGAGGAGTTGGAAGGGAAAATAGAGCTGGAACATGTGATTGATATAGCCGGGCTGAGACGGGTGGGGAAGACGACGCTGCTGCGGCAGCTTGCCGGAAGCTGTTTTGAAGCGGAGGAATATTATGCTATTAATTTTGATGATGACAGGCTAATAGAAGTAAAAGCCGGTGACTTTCAGTTGATCTACGAAGTTTTACTGGAAGAGTTTGGCGAGCGCCGGGTGTTTTTTCTTGATGAGGTGCAGAACGTCGCAGGCTGGGAGCGGTTTGTGCGCCGGCTCATGGACGGCGGTTTCAAAGTTATTCTTACCGGTTCAAACAGTCAACTTCTTGACCGGGAGCTGGGCAGCAAATTAACCGGTCGCCACCTTTCCCACCATTTATTTCCTTTCTCATTCGATGAATTTTTGCGATTTAAAGAGGAGACGGTCTGGCAACCGGGTCAGCGGTTGACCAGTGAGAGGACGGTTCATTATTTGAAGCTGTTCAAGCAGTTTTTACAATATGGTGGGATGCCGCTCTACTGGAAGTACGAGAATCGAGAACTATTAAAAAGTGTTTATGAAGACGTAATTTTTCGTGACGTGGTGGCCCGGCATGGAGTTTCAAAAGTGGATGCCTTAAAACGGTTGAGTTATTTTCTGGTAAGTAATGTTGGCGGGTTGTTTTCGCCGGGGAAGCTAAAGCAGCCGGTCGGGGTAGAGAGCGGTGATACCCTGCGCCATTACGTGCAGCACCTTAAGGAAGCCTGGTTGTTATTTACAGTGCCTGTTTTTTCAACTTCCGTAAAAAAACAACAGGTTAATCCGAAGAAAATTTACTGTATTGATAACGGTATCGTGGAGAATGTGGCGTTCAAATTTACTGAAACCAGGGGTAACTACCTTGAGAATGCTGTTTTCATTGAATTGAAGCGCCGCAATTATGAAATCTATTACTACAAAACAGAAAGCGGGCGAGAAGTGGATTTTCTGCTGCGGAAAGAAAACGAGGGTCAGAGGTTAATTCAGGTCTGCTGGGATCTGTCCGGGAGAGAAACCAGGAGGCGTGAAGTTGAGGCACTGCTTGAAGCCGCTGCAGAGCTGGGAGGGGATAAATGTCAGATAATAACCATGCGTGAGGAAGAGACTTTGACAAAGTCTGGTCTGCATATCGAGATAATCCCGGCCTGGAAGTGGTTTCTGGGGGATGTCGGATAAGGCGCGGCTAAAGCCGCGCAAAAAAATATAATGAACCAGGATACAATCCAGTTAATCAGATTTATATCCTGTCCAATAGATAGGTTTTTTCTCGTCAACTAGCCAACCAACCAACTAACCAACCAACTAACCAACCAACTAACCAACTATTAGTGTTTGTGTTATATTATTAAGCGGGAAATGTGGGGTTGGTTAGTGCTGACGAGTGATTTTGTATTCAGGAGAGCGGAGACAAAATTATGGAAGATATTGATTACTGGCAGAGAGACAGTTTAGAAATCTGGAGGCGCGGAGAACATCCGGAGCTGGAGGCGGAGTGGTTTGTCCCCTTCCTTGACGGTCGGCCGCCGGTGGAGCCAGTAAAGGACTCGCACTCGCGCAAGACTTATCGCTGGCAGAGTCCGGCCGGCAGGGTCTATGTGAAACTGTTTACCTACGCCGCGTCCGACCGCTGGGGTGACTGGCTTCGAGAAATGTTTGACTGGAAGCGATATGGCCACCAGCAGTTTGAGCGGTTGCTTCAACTGAAGGAGAACGGATTTAACGTTGCCCGGCCGCTGTTGGCCCTGGAGAGGCGGGAGAGCTGGTTGAAGCGCAGCAGTCTTGTCGTTCTTGAGCAGATCAAGGGGACTTCGTTGTCTGCTTATTTGAAGGAGGCTTCGGTTGAGGAAGCCTATGATTTCTTTGAACGGGGCTTGAAAGTTCTGCAGCGGATGCACGCGCTGAATATTGCCTACGGCGATACGAAGCTGGATAATTTGCTGATGGACGAAGAGGCGGAGCTTGCCTGGACGGATTACGACGATTTAAAGGTAGATTATCGCTGGCTGCCGAGCAAGCTCCGTGATCTGCGCCGTTATCTGCAGAGCTGGCTAAAATTGAGTCGGAAAGAGGAGAGGGATATTTGTGAAACCGAGCTAATAGAGAGGTTTCATTGCATAAATCCACGCTCAATGTTGGTGAAAAAATTTATTGTCCACCGCGCGAGAAAACAGTTGTAGCCTTTTGTTGAAGTTTTGGGACACGGATTATACGGATGAGAGGCATAAAATCAAAGTCAAGGTCAAGGGCAATTGGACGGGATTTACAGGATTAACTGGATTGAACCCGTATATTTTTTTGATTGGTGACTTGAGATTGAGCAAAAAATGAATGAATTCATTTTTATGTCAATCTACTGCGCCTCCTACTTTTTGAGTGATCAAAAAGTTGCTGCTGGCGCAGCCATCAAAAAAACTTGAGCAGGCGAGCTTGTGATCCTGCGAGCCAGCGAAAGAGCAAAAGAATGTAAATACCAAAAATCGATAGAAGCAACGTCAATAGCTAATGGACCAGGTTACAATCCAGTTAATCAGATTTTTATCCAGTCCAATGTTGTGTTGATTTTGCTGGGATGGTTTTGCCCGTCCGTGATGCGATAGGTTGAAAGGGATTATCGTGAGCTGTTCTGTCGGTTAACCAGCAGTTAACTAACTATTCAATTTTCAACTGAAGTTTATCCTGTTATCCTTATTAGCTCTGATTGGTTGTTAAGTTGGGTTTTACGCCAAACGCCATGCGCCCCGCGCCCGGCGATCAGCGAAAGGAGACAGCGATTTAACGTGCTTGGATGGTTGAACGGATATGTTCGTGAGACGCGGGACCAAATAGAAAAAGAAAAGGCTAAGCCCGGGATAACAGCTTACTGGCCGAAAAGTGTTGATATTCCTCAGATTGAAGACTTCTTGCCGTTTATAGAAGAGGACGAGCCTAAAGAACCTTTTAAATCAAAACATAAGCGCAAGTTGTTTTATACTGAGATCTCTGATGCAGGGTATTATGTAAAAAAATTCAGTTATCGTTATTCAACTCGTTTATTTGCCCCCGTTCGAGGGCTATTTTTCTTTCCCTCGGTTGCCCACCATCTTTTAGCGAAGATGATTTTTTTGAATAAGATAGGCGTTAGGACCGTTCAACCGGCTTTAGTCCTGGAGAGGCGCTACCGGGGTGTGAAAGTTGAAAGTTTATTAGTGACAGAGGAGCTAAAAGCGCCGCATTTGAACGAGTATTTGAATGAAGTGAAAACGTCTGAAGGGGTGCGAAAAGTAGTTGAAAATCTGGTAAAAACGGTAAGTTTAATGCATAATAATAGAGTTCACCACGGAGACTTGAAGAATTTTGACAATTTCATGGTGGACCCGGAAACGTCTAAAATTTATCTGCTTGATCTTGACGAGAGAAAAACAAAATGGCTGCCCTGGTGGCGTTGGCATGATAGAAAAGTTTTGTATAGAACCTTAAGCAAAAGATTAAACAACAAAGAATTTGAGGAAGCGGATAAATTACTGGATACACTATTTGATAAATATTTTTGCTGATAAGTGATAAGATATGGCCAACATAAAAAACGACGAAATTGAAGAAG
>PWHN01000028.1 GCA_003554945.1 bacterium | reverse complement strand
TAATTAGGGAGGAGCTGGCTGAGGGTAGCGAAGAGATAGAGATTGTGGAAGTGCCGGAGTCGACGGCGGACGGTTACTACGACGTGCGGGTGGAGGCAGTAGATTATGCAGGAAACGAAAGCGAGCCGGTGGAGTCCTCTGGACTGCGTGTGGAGGATGAGTTTGCTGAAGCGGAGATACATAGACCGCTTGAGAGTGATACAGTAATACTGGAAAGTGAAGACACCTTTGTAATTGAATATAGTCTTGATGATGATTATTTTGATACGGCAGAGTTGCTTGTCGAAAATGGTGAAGAAATATTTACCGAGGAAGTCGAGAATACCGACGGCGAGATTGAAGAAAAAATTGTTACGGTGCCAGCGTCGACGGCGGACGGCCGTTACGATGTAACAGTTCGTGGTTATGACCTGGCTGAGAACGTGGGGGAAGATATCGAATTGAACGCCCTAATAGTTCATGATGATGCTCCTACAGCGGTAATTTATTCTCCAGAAGACGGTGATCCGGCTTACAAACAGACGGGACATGATTTTGTAATTGACCACCAGGCTAATGATGATTACTTTGAAACGGCAGCCCTGAACGTTTATGAGGGCGAGGAAAAAATATACAGTTACGAGCTGGAGGAAGCGGTTGAGCCCGTGGAGAAAGAACTGGAAGTGGTGGAAAATATGGACAGTGGTGAGTATGATCTCGAGTTAGAGGTTGTAAACCAGGTGGGTAACAGTACAACTTATGACGAAGAAAAGGCGCTCATAGTTGATAACGAAGAACCGGCAGTAGAGCTGGAGCGCCCGGTTGGAGATACCAGGATGCGGGGGAATGATGAGTATGAAATAGTCTGGACGGCTGACGAGCCAGGGTTATCAGGGTATGATACCTTTGTATTGACGGAGTCTTTTGACGGAGGAGCGCAATGGCATGAAATAGCAGCTGTGGAAGGTGAAGATAGGGATTATCTCTGGCAGATTCCGCCTGAGAATTCGGACGAAGCGCGAATCCGCGTGACGGCGATTGACCGTGCCGGCAATGAAAATGACTCAGCAAGTGAAGATTTTATTGTCGATTCCAGCGAGCCTGAAATTGAGGTTATAGCGCCGGAAGCCGAAGAAAATGTGCAGGGAGAGACAACTTATGAGATCATCTGGCAGGCGCCCGATGCCGGCTATTCCGAGTATGATTCTTTCGCAGTTGAATACCGTGGCGAAGATGGAGTCTGGGAGGAACTGCTCGAGGAAACTGAAGATATGGAGAGGACCAGCTACACCTGGGATGTTCCCGCTGATAATACTGAGGAGGCGGAAATAAGAGTTACTGCCCGTGACCGGGTAGGCAATGACAGCACCGCCTACACGGGAGACTTTATTGTTGACTCCACCGCGCCGGTTGTAGAAGTAATCGAACCGGACGGTGACACCGCCTGGGTTGCGGGGGCCTTGGAAACGGTAAATTGGAAGTATTATCCGGAAGAAAGCGGTCACGCTGATCTAATTGATCAGCCATACTCGCTCTACTATCGTCCCGAAGTAGACTCCGAGTGGACCCTGGTCGAAGCCGAAATAGAGGAAACCGAGTATAACTGGGATCTGCCCGAGATTAATAGTGACGAAGTACAGGTGCGAGTTGAAGCCGAGGATAAAGCCGGAATTGTAGGCGACACAGTCAGTGCTAAGTTTGCGATAGATGATCGTGAACCTGAGATAGAAATTGACGATCCGGAAGCGGGCGATCTTGTCGCCCTCTGGGATACGCACGTTGTGAGGTGGAGTGAGTTTGACCCCGGAGCCTCCGGGTATGACAGTTTTGTGATTGAATATGCTGACGAAGACCAGGATTTTGTGGGAATTGGTGAACAGGAGGGTGATGAACGTCACTTCGACTGGTATGTTGATGCTCCGCCGGATACTGAAGTTGATGCCGCCCAGCTAAGGATAACTGCTTACGACCGCGCCGGGCAGAGTCAGGAGCATTACAGCGGCGAGTTTGAAATTCGTGAGCTGGCGGTGGAACTGATTTCGCCTACCGGTGGAGAAATATGGGCCGGTGGAAGCGAAAAATCAATTGAATGGCAACCAAGTGGTATTGAATCGGGTGATACCCTCGTAGCCGAGTATGCCGCCGACGGTGCTGGATTTGAACCTATCGAGGAAATAGATGGAATTGACGCCGGAGAGTCCGGGGAAGTAGCTCTGGAAAGCTGGGAGCTCCCGTCCGATCATACGCAGGAGGCGCGTGTTCAGTTGCTGCTTTATTCCGGTGAAGAAATTGTCACTGACGAAAGTGAAGACTTTACTATAGACAGCGAGGATCCGGAAGTGGAAATAATACGTCCTGGTGCCGGCTCTCACTGGCGCGGCGGCGAGCTGGAAACTGTTGAGTGGGAGGCCAGCGACAGTTTCGGGCTTGATACTCAGCCGATCAGTCTCGATTTCCGACCAGATTCGACCGCAGACTGGGTTGAGCTGGAAACTAATATCGATAACACGGGAAGCTACGACTGGGAGCTCCCCGATGATGTTTCCAGTGACGGGGTGGCTCTGCGGGTTGTTGCTGCGGATACTGCCGGCAACGATACAAAAGTTGTTTCAGAAGAGTTCACTATTGACTCCGACAAGCCGGAGCTGGAAGTGACTGATCCTTCTGAGGGGGATATATGGGAGCTTGAGCGGAGTCAGGACATAGAGTGGGAAGCTCACGATGAGCTCGGGCTGGCAACGGAGCCGATCAGTATTAGTTTTTACGACTATTACGCTGGTAGTGAAGAAAGTGGGTGGAACGAAATTGAGATAGCCAGTGATACTGAAGATGAGGGGGAGAAACGGTGGACGGTTCCCCAGCTGGCAGACCCGGCATACACAGGCGCAAATCGCACCGACACTGCTTATGTTGAGGTGGAGCTGGTGGATAAGGCCGGTAACATCCGGGCTGATACAAGCGGTATATTTGAAGTGGTAGAACCTCTGAGCGATCCCAGTGTTTCAATTGACACCCCGGTACCCAACGAACCACACGATGGACGGGTGGATACTTCAGTTGAGAAGATTAGTCTTGCCGGCCAGGTTGAAGTAGATCGCGGAGAACCTGAAATAGGAGAAATTTTTCTCTGGTATGACGGTGGTGAACAGTCGCGTAGAGAGTTAGAGCTGACTGGGGATGAATACGATACCCGTGCTACTTTTGATACGGAAGTGGAGATACCGCTTGAGGACGAGGAATTTGATATCTATGTCGAAGTCGAAGATCAGTTAGGCAATACCCGCAGTGATAATTTAAGGGTGAAGAAGAATACAACAGCACCTGAAGTGGAGCTGATCTGGCCGGAGGGTGATACCGAAGTTGAACATCCGAGTTTTTATACTGAGTTCCGTACCACTAATTACCATAATATTCCGGACTTTGAAGCCCGTCATGGTCCAGCACAGGAGCTACGTCATTACCACGATGACGGTTTAGACAGCGCAACAGTATGGTCCGACGAGGACGGCTATTTTCAGGCTTCAATTGGTCTATATCCTGGAGAAAATAAGGTTGTCGCTTATGATACTACGCCCTACGGTGTCTCCGACTCAGCATCGGTGGAAATTCTCTATGAACCTGAAATTGATCTTTACAAACCTGAATTAGAACGTGATGGCGAAGCTTACCTGAACGAAGAATACGTAACCCTGAAAGGAGTGCAGGGAGATACAAGAACTGAACCGGAAGACGAATTTTCTGAGCTTACTCTCTATCGAGACGACGAGAACTTAACTGACCAGGTGAATTTTGAGAAGGACGGTAATGACTTTGAAGTGGAGGCACCGGTAAGTGATACCCGTAATATTTTCACTGTTGAAAAGATGATAAAAGGAGAGCTGTTTGCTGATTCTAAGGTTGTGAATTACGATACTACGCCGCCCGAGGTGCGATTTATTGACCCAGACACTGTGGGTTACTATAACGAACGGGGGGTTGAAGTTGAGTTTGAAGCCGAAGGCCTTGATCTGTTACCTGACCGTTTTGAAGATCTACAAGAAATTTTCCCTGACCACGTTGAAGGTTTTCAAATTGAAGATGGCGACCGAGATCGTATTGAACGAGACGTGGAGTGGGACTATAAGGGAGAAGTTTCAGACTGGGAGCCTTATCGATGGTGGGGGCAGGTAACGATAATGACTGAGCCAGATTCGGCGGTGGTGGTCGGCCGTGCGGAAGATATTTATGGGAACGTGGGCTATGATACTGCTCACCTCTTCTACAACGACACTGAACCCAGCGTTCAAATAACTGCGCCGGAAGATGGTATTACAACTAATGTGGTTAACCCGCTGCTTGAAGTAGAAGCGGCCGATACTGAAATTGGGATCGAGAGGTATGAGTTTGGGGTTGACCAGAATCTTGACGACAGCCTGGATACGACGGTCTCAGATACTTTTGATATTGCTACTGTTTTTGACACTACTCTGCAGGATACAGTTCACCTGGGAGCGGATACTAACGTAATTGAAGCACGGGTCTACGACTCAGCCGGTAATATGGCCAGTGACACGATAACTATATTTGCCGATACGGTTGCCGCCGGTATCTCCTTTACTTCTCCTGAAGAAGATATTGACACCGGCGAGGAGCTGATAAATCTGGCCGGTGAAGCTGAAGAAATACCAGATACAATGTGGATAAAGCATAACGCTGACACGACTTTTTATCCCAACGATGATAATTTTGATACTAACTGGACAGCTAATAACGAAGATACAGAAATTGAACGCTTTGAATTCGAGTTGAATGAGGTGAAATTAGAGTCCAGGGCAAATACTTTTGTGGTGACGGCAGTTGATGAAGCGGGCAACGACACTGCTGATACTGTCCAGGTCTACTACAAGGATTATCCGCCGAGCTTTGAGCTTGACGTTGAGGATGAATACGACACCACACCAATTGATATTGCCGGAGCGGTTGCGGACACAACAGTGGACGACACTTACTCTATTTCTCTATTGGGCGGCGAAACTGGTGACACAGTGGAAGAAATAGAACTGGAAGTAGAAGCTGACTGGCGATTTGAAAAGAACCTGGAAATATTCAGTGATACTAACACTGTTATATTTAGCGGTGAAGATAAATTTGGTAATTACGACACAAAACCTGTAGAAATCAGCGGTAATTTTGAGCCGTTTATTGAGATAGATTCTCCCGCTTCGCCTTACGATACCCGCCTGCCGGAGGTGCCGGTGGCAGGTACATACCGCTCCCCCTGGGTTAATGAGCTTGAAATATTGCTGGACGGTGAATTAAGTACAGAAATGGCTGTAGACGATTACAGTTTTGACACTGTCGTCGGTCTGGCCGACACGGGAATTTTTGAGCTGAAGGCGAGGGTTGCAACTTCAATCGGGACGGGGACCGAAGCTATTGAAGTGCGGTATGATACGGCCGCAGCGCCGGTGGACATAACATATCCTGACACCGGGGATAGTCTTGACGACGGGCGTCTCGAGGTCGTGTATGAGATTGGAGATACCGGTGCAGTGCCACTTGAAAGCGGTAGAATTTATGCTGGAGAGAGCCGAGAAAGCCTGGATCAGCTTGAAGTGGGCGAAGGCAACGAGTATACGATCCGTCTTGATACCGGGGTTACACCTTTGAGAATAAAACTTGCTGACAGGGCGGGTAATGAGTCGTTTTCAGACACAGTTGAGGTCGAATACTGGGATACCGGTCCACGGGTGGAAATTTTACGTCCGGGAGATGGTGACCTGACAGCGGATTCAATGGCACTTGTTGAGGCGTCAGTAACTGAGGATGAACATCTTGCCGGGGATACCGCTGTTAAATTAATTCGGGGGGATTCAGATTGGGAAATGAGCGCCGAGAGCGATACCCTCTATCAGCGTGAAGTGGAACTGCTGGAGGGGGAGAATGTATTCGAAGTTAAATACAAGCATAGCGAAGAAGGTGAAACTGAAGTAGTTGCCAGAAGCGAAGAAGTTCGAGTCATCCTGGGTGATCTTGATCTGAGCCTGGCGGAACCTGAGGACGGGTATGAGACCGGTGGCCTGCAGGTACCCGTTCGGGGGACTGCCGATAGCAGCGCAGAAATCCGCCTGGACGGGGAGATTATACGGGAGGCAGAGCAGTCCGACACGTTTGCTACTGTTCGGGATTATTCTGAGGCAGGCGAGTATGAGCTCGAGGTGACCGCCGAACTGGAAAAAGACGGTGAAACCATATCTGACTCTATAACCCGGCAAGTAGAGGTCGGGGTTGAACTATCTTATGAACTAATTAGTCCCAATTATGGTGAAATTGTATCCGACTCAGAAATCGAAATAATTGTTGTTTCCAGAAGGATTTATGAGGTTTATGTCGATGGTGACACCGGGGCAGTTGAACAAGAAAATGATTCCTTTGTTAGCACAGTTGACCTTGATACCGGTACTAACCGAATTCCTCTCCGTATAGAGGACCCTGTCAGGGGAATTTACAATGATACTGAAGCCAAAGTTATATATGATCCCTATGAACCACAAATAATATTGGAACAACCTGAGGCCGGCTATCATACTAACCAGGACACGGTTGTTTTTTCCGGAAACGTCGAGACAAAGGTGACACCTGTTGAGCGGTTTGAGATGAATGGTGAAGACGTAATTGAAAGTCTGGAATCCAGCGGCGCTTTCACTTTAACTCGTGATCTTAACCGGGGAGAAAACGAATTTGAACTGCTGGCTGAAGATGAGGCGGGAGATACTGACGCTCTGGGATTGACCGTGATTTATGACGATGAGCCCCCGGAACTGGAAGTGCTTGCTCCCGAAGATGGTCTTTCCACCGGTGTCGGACAGGTTGAGTTGATTGCGTCTGCGGAAGGTGCTGTCGGTGGGACAGTAGCTGTGAACGGTGAGCCTCACTCGCCTATTTCGGCTCCTGAGCTGGGCGATGACACTTTTGCGCGGGATATTGAGCTCGACCCGGGGAAGAACGTGTTGATGACTGAGGTTTATGATACAGCCACTAACACTGCCCGGGATAGCAGAACGGTAACTTATTACGAAGAGGCTCCGGACCTTGAGCTGGATGTTGAAGATGTGCTGGACTTTGACACTGATCCAGAAGAACCTGAAGTCGAGATATTGGAACGCGATTCTCTTGAGTTGACTCTTAAAACCAGTCGACGGGCTGAGATTGAGATTGATAATAGAACTCATGGCGAAACCGTGGCCGTAATCGCGGACACTGCTATTAATCAAGAAATATCACTAAGGCGAGGCCGGTCCCTAAACCGGGTTTATATTTATGTTACTGGTGAATATGGCCATGAGCGTCGAGTCGATCTCCGGGTTAGAATTAGTGATGAAGTGCCTGAAGTTAGTTTTGATACTCCGGCGGTTGATATTGTTGGGACAGATGAATTTTACCTGGGTGGTGCTGTGAAGGGATACCCGGCGGACACTTTGGCCTTAGAAATGGTTGGTCCGGCCGTTCCCGAGGATGTAAGGAGAGAAACGGTTTTTATGACAGAGGGAGATACTACTTTTATGGAACTTTTTAAGTTTGATCTTAGAGAAAAGTCCGGCGATACAGTTGAAGTAAAAATCAGACCCTATTATGGTGGACGCAGTTTTTCACCAACCACTCGGGAATTTGAGTTTGATACTTCGGAGCCGGAGATTGTTTTACTTGAACCCGAAACACATTGGGCCCGTGTGGGCGACGAAAATCCGGATTTACGGGCTGAAGTTTATAAACCGTCGGGAGATACTGTCTGGTTTGAAGTTGAGGGCAGCCGGGTTCCTGGGATTCGGGAGAATGGTTATTTTGAGTTTGATACGAGCGTCGAGCTTGAATATGTTGTTCAGGATGTTGTTCTAACAGCAGGCGATTACTGGGGGAACAAAGCCCACGATACTGTTACATTTGAATATACGGATGACACGGCTTCGCTTGATGTAACTGTTTTTGGTCCTGAAGGCGCTGAGTTGGAAAAAGTTGACGGCGATTATTTTGCCGACTCCAAGCCGGTGACCGTCCTTGTTGAGACGGACACTGATATTCCAGAAGTACAGGTCGGGCGGGATAAATTTTCCTTAACTGCGGGTGGTACCCTGGCTTTTGAATTTGATGATTTTGAAGAGGGAGAACGTGTAGGATTGGATTTTGAAGTTGAAACGGTAGCTGGCAATAAAACCGAGGAAAGTGTGGATATTTATTATAAAAGTTTTGGTGAACTGGAAATAACCAGTTTCGAATATCCACCCCGCCCCGTGGAAGGGACGGACGATTTTGAGGTTGAATTTACCGTGGAAAATAAGGGGCATTCTCCCGTTAAACTCTGGCCTCATGTTATAGAAAGACCGGCGGGTGAAGTAATTAATTTTTACTGGCCAGATTCTCCCGAGGAGCCCCTTGATAGCAGTACAATTGAGGATGAAATCGGGGAATTTGAATTTACTCAAGCTACAGAAGAGATAGAGGGAAGGGAAGAAGCGAGATTTACCCTGTCGGGGGAGTTAAACGATGAACCGTTACTGGCCTGGCTGAAGTTTTCACTTGCTGGCTATGAAACGGCGGAAGGTCGATCAACGGGTGATACCGCGACAATTGATGCATTTCCGCTTGCCGACCATCAGAGTTTTCGGAGGTACTGGATTGAATTCGGTGGAGAGCCGGAGTTGATGGAGGACTGGGGTGAAGCAGAAGCCGAAGCAGGTCAATTCCCCGTTGAAACACGTAGCCGGCCCTCCGTGGAAGCTACATTCAGGGTTGAATCATTATTAGTCGAAAGAGGTGAAAAGAATCATTCGCTTCTGTTTGAAATTGAAAATTATGACACCTCGCCGATTTATCCCCGGGGAGTAGATGAACTTGTTTTCCTCCACAATGACCTGGGTGACACAGTGAGTGATTATTTTGAATATGATCGTGTTTCAATGACAGAGGGTATTCCTCCTTATGAAGATGGTAGCCCGGGACGGGGAGTAATTGAATATAGTGTTGATGTAGATGAAGATGTCCCACTGGGGATCATTATAATTGATGCTGTTGTGCTTGTCGAAGTGCCGGGATCCGGTGAATTTCCCGTTGATAGCCGGCCGCCGGATGAACTTGAAGACGACGATGTTGCCGGAGTGGGACGTATTGCCGGATTTGAGGTGGTTGCTGACTTTGGAATTGACAAAGCGGTCGCCTGGCCCAACCCCGCTCGCCCTGATCGAGATGAAGAAGTTAAGATCGGACTTGAACTGGGAGAAAAAGCGACTGGTGAGGTTGAGTTGGAAATTTATACCCTGACCGGTGAACTGGTATATTCGGACCAGGAAGAAATAAATAATAACAGTACCTGGCAGTCAGATAATTTTGTCTGGGAGGCTGTAAACGATCGAGGTCGCCCGGTTGCTTCGGGTGGATATGTTTATAGAGTAGTGGCCGATGGAGACGATGAACAGCACGTGGAAACAGGTAAAATCGCTATCATAAGGGAGTAATTATGGATAATAAAGTTTTTTCTCGAATGGTTTTTATTTTGTCAGTGCTTCTGGTTCTGCTGGCACCGTCGACTGTCTACGCCCTGGAGCTGGAAATCGTGGACCCCGGCGCCCGTTATGACACTAACGCTCACAACGATGTCCAGGTAACAGCCGTTGTTAGAGAGCTGACAGAGGATACCAGCGTGGACGATATTGACATCGGGGGAGAAATATCTGTCGGGGATACGTATCCAGCTCGCCTCTCCGGTACTGATACGAAAGCAGAGATAGAGGGTACGGTGGCTGCTGATTCCCTGGTTCTTGAGGACAGCCGGACATTTGATCTTACTGTACAATATGAGCAGAAACAGGATACTGCCACTATAACTATTTACCATGACTCCATAGATCCTGTTATTCATGAGGTTACTCCTGAAATGGAGACCGCGGTTGGCGGTGAGGTTATTGATCTAGATTATGATACCGTTACTGCTGACGAAGAAATTAAGATAAAAGTTGATGTGGAGAATGGAGATACGGTAATACTGGTAAATGGACGAACTTATGACACTGAGCTGCTTGAGTATAATCCCGAAGAGGAAGTTTTTGAAACTGACTCGGTCTCCCTTTCCCAGGAAGGAAACGAGCTGTTAATTTTAGCCGGCGACAGAGCCGGTAACACGGCTCAATACACTGTTGAAATATACTTGCGGACTGAGGGACCGCTGATTAAGGTCGATGAACCCTCGTCCGAAATATCGTATGAAGAAAACCTTTTTGCCGGTGATTATACCGGTGATACAAAAGTAACTGTTGGCGGCCAGGTAAGTGCATACGATCCAGAAGTCGATCGGAGCGGTGAAAATGGGATCTTCGATGAAGTAACCGTAGCCGGAGAACAGGTGTTAAGTAATGACTCAGGCCCCTTTGAAACTGAAATAGAGCTGGATACCGACACTTATAATAAAGTTCTTGTGACCGGCCGGGATGTCCTCGGGAACACCAACTCTGAAACAGTTGTTTTCGGACAATCAAGCAGTTCGCCTGAATTGACTGTAGACACCCCTGCTTCTGGTTCAGTATTTCCTGATAGAGCTGCAGTCCCAGAAGTTGAAGGCGAGGTGACTGATGCTTTAAAGATTGAAGCAATAAATTATGGTTATGGCTGGCTTAATGTCGGGGAAAGGCAGTTGAGTTTCAACAGTAACTTTAGTCTGGATCACCTTGGAGACACTCAATACAGATTTGAAGTCAAGGCTCGTAATGCAGTTGGGGAGACAGTTTCCGTCGACCGGGTCGTCTATATTGAGGAGGTTAACCCCAATGTTGAAATTTTGGACTACATTCCCGCCCCCAGATATCCAGATAAAGCTGACTGGAAAGTAATTGAATTTGAACCGGACGAAGACGAAAATAAAGAATTTATTAAAACTAATAAGCCAGAGACAGATGTAATTGCAGTTCCAATTGCGGTTGGAGACCTACAAGAAGATACATTTGGTCTTAAAGTAAGGTGGAGCAATGAACAAGGTCAAATAGTATCAGATACAGCGTCAATTGGAGAGCTAAAAGAAGAAGAGGAAGAAGAAATCAGACTGTTGATTACAGTTCCCGATGGTGATGAAACCGACGATGTCTATTTTGATCTTTACGAGGACACCGAAGTTATTAAAAACGACGCTGATCCGATAAGTACTAGGCGTATCGTTACCGTTCGTGATGACCGTGCGCCGGGGGTGCGGCGAGTTGAAGATGATCCGTACTGGCCGGGAATAGTTCAGGAAGATGGCCGTATACTCACGAACGAATATCACCCGGCTGTAAAATATATGATTGAGGAAGAGTTTTATGATACTCATCCGGTGCTTGAGGGGCTGCGAAAGGATTATGACATAGAAGTTCTTCAGTTGGACCTGGAGGAGGAAAAAGTAGTCCGTGACTGGGAGCGTGCCCAGGGGGAAACCTTTCGCTTTCACCCGCAAATTGGAGAGAGATACGGGTTTGTTTTCATGGATCCATTGACTAACAGAAAGTTAGACGAATTTGAATTTGTGACTGATGCATCTCCACCGGAGTTTGACATATATGGTGCCGGGGGAGCCGATATAATCGGCCGGGTTAATCGAACTTACGGTGGCGTGTTTGAGATACATTTAGAGTTAAAAGAAAACGTTGAAAACTTGCAGCTTATGGATTGCCGCCGTGATGGAAGTTGTGAAAGTCCGCGGTTGATGGAGAAGGATAATCGGCTTGAGCCGGGAACCGTAACTTTTCTGCTGGATGACGAAGACATGGACATATACCCTGAACTTCACTACTTTCGAATAGCCCTGGAAGATAAATTGGGAAACACGGCACTGGAGACTATAATAATTGAACGTCTTACAGATCCGGAACAACCTGATTTTGGTCGAGCCCAGATGGGTTTATCGCTCGATGTACAGGACGCAGTGACCGTGGGCCAGGAGGCAGTGGAAGTAGGGGTTTATCTTGAGAATGCCGGTGCGAATGATTTTTATACCAGGTTTGACACCCCCGTTCTGACTATTGACCAGGGCGAAGGTAAAAACGTGGGGAAAGTGTTTGAATCGCAGAGAATTTCTGACACTGTTCACTCGGTTCGAGGTGGGACTTACGAAAGAAAAGAGCTTAAAGTTGATATTCCTGATGACCTGGAACCGGGCACTGTTATTGAATTTGGTGCCCAAGTTTACGGTTACTCCGCCGGTAGTGGAGAATTGGTTAGTGACACTCTTTCACTCGGAGGTGGCGAGGCTGAAGTGTATGGCTATCCGGATGTGAAGCTTGACCTGAAGAACACTGATTTTAACAAAAGTCTTGTCCTGGGAGAAAGCGAAAACGGTGAACTTGCTTTTGCTCCTGCAGGAGCGCCCGGTCGGTTGGATAGAACCGATATGGATCTTTCTGTCTCAATAGTTGATCTCAAAAATCAACAAGTGCTGGGGGATACTTATGTATTGACGGCCCACGAAGGGTTTGAAGATCTTGCTGATCCTGAACGGGGGAGCGTTGAGTATACATTAGAATATTTAGAACGACGGGAACTGCCCGAGGGTTTTCATTATCAAATTGCAAAGAGAGCTTCTGACTATAATCGGGATGAACTCGAGCATCTGTTTTTGTTTAACCCGATGGATACTGGAATTATTCAAGAGCAGGTGGAGGATATTTCTGAAGATGAGCCAAGTGAACTCTTGATTCGTTACCAGGGAGTTGAAGCAAGTGACACTCTACACCTTCGTTATACCGATAATCCCGGTTTTGAAGTGGTGGGAAGTTCACTTGCTGATACGACCGGGTTGGAAGGGGATTCACTTGTTGATATTGTCGAGATTGGCCGTAAAGAATCTCAAGTGACTAACAGTGATGGAGCAGTGGAGGTTCAAAATTTACGTAGAGGCGGCGAGATGGCTTCAGAACAGTATGTTGACGACTTTTTTGTCTATCCGAATCCTTACCGGCCGGAACGTGACGATGAGTTAAAATTTTCTGTCGGTGAAAGCAGTAACGGCGACCAACCTGTTGGTCAGCCGGGAGAACCGGCGACTATTACAATCTATTCTTTAACCGGAGAACTTGTGCGCGAGATAGATATTCCGGAGGGTTTGCCGTCTTCAGGACGAATAACTAATATAAGCTGGGATGGAAGAAACGAGCGATTTGATAGCGTTTCTTCCGGCGGTTACATAGTTGTTCTGGAAGCACAAGGTGACGACTCAGATTCTGTGCAAGAAAAAACTAAAATTGCCGTGATAAGGGAATGATTCCTATGAAATTAAGCAACCTGCTCTATTTGGGCGATTGGCGTATATATCTTAAAGCTCTAATTTCGCTGGTCGTCTGTGCGGCAATTGTTTTTTCTGCCGGTAGGGTGTACTCCGGCGACGCCGGTCAGCTTGGTCAGCTTTACGACTTTGGTGTCGGTGTTCATACCGAGGGTATGGGTCAGGCCGCGGTCGGTATGGGAGACGACGTTTCCACTGCTTACTGGAACCCGGCGGCCATGCCCTTCATTGGTTACTCGGCTATAAGTGGTTCATACCAGGAACTCTGGGTGGATACCTATCACGGAACATTAACCGGTGTCTGGAACTTAGACGATAGGTTTAGTCTTGGTTTTAACTATCTGCGTCTGGGGTCCGAAGATTTTGACGGACGCGACGCGGATGGTGATCCTACTTCCAGCTTTGACATGGCCGAACAAGCGCTGGCCGTTTCAGGTGCTTACAGGCCGTTAGAAAACTTTTCGCTTGGCCTGACGGCTAACTATTTTGACCAGGGAATTGATGATCCCACCCCCGGGCGTTCCGACCACAGGGAAAGCGACTTTGGACTTGATGCCTCTCTCTTTTACCAGCCACTTGACTACTGGCGTCTGGGTGTGAATGTTTTCAATGTGGTGCAGCCATCATTTTCGTCTTCAGTGGATGAAGTTCCCCGGTTGTATCGGGTTGGTACTTCATTCTGGCTATGGGGCGATCGGATACGCCTGGCCGGGGATGTCGAATTTCAGGACGATCGGGACGAGCGGTATTTTTATGGCATGGAGTTTCTTGACGCGCGCGACTGGCCTTTCCGTCGTACTTTGAGTGTTCGAGCCGGTATGCGTGATAACAATTTAACAGCCGGTGCCTCGTTAATTGCCGGTGACCATCTCAAGTTTGATTACAGTATTTTTGATCACGATGAGCTGGACATGGTTGATCAGTTCTCTATAACTTATCGCTGGGATGTAAAATACGAACCTGAAGAAGAACCCGCCGAAATCTTTCGTGGCGTTCGTCACACAATGCCCCATTTACCGGAAATAGCGTTTGATGACGTTGACCCTGGGTTTGATCCTGTAACTCCTGAACTGGAGGAACGTGACATCCGTCCCTTCCCGACCCCGGATCTTCCGTTTGAACCTGAATTTAGCGATGTGGACGGGGAAACTTTTACTCCTGATCTGGCCGGTGTTCAAGCCGGACAGGTAGGTCGGGGAGTGGGCAGTGAGAATGCGGGGCTTGATGGAGCGATTTTTCACTGGGCTGAAGGCGCGGAAACTGCAGATGAAGCCGAAATGGCGGATGAAACTGAGCTGCTTCCGGAACTGCGTCAGCAAGCTATGATAAATCTTAACGATGGAAATTATTCAAGGGCTGCAGAACTTATAAATCAGGCGCTTGACATCGATCCTGATGATCCTCAAACACTGAGATTGGAAGAACAATTGGATAACGCTCTGGCCGCCCTGGGTGTGCGAGAACGTGAAGCCGAGGAGGAATACCAGCAGGGGTTAATAGAGTTTACCAGTGGTAATTACGAGACGGCTGAACAATATTTTGAAAATACTCTTGAGTTGGATTCCGACCATGACAGGGCGGAACAGGCTCTGGAACGCGTGCAGCAGTTGATGGACTACTGATATATACCAGGAGATGACGATGCAGAAAAAAGGATTAGGACTTTATTTGAAGTTTAGCGTTATAATTTCAGGATTCATCCTGATTATAATGATTGCTGCGGGCTATCTTGTCCTTCGTTATCAGGAAAATTATGTTCGTTCGCAGCTCCAGGATACCGGGGAAATTTTACTCAGTCAGCTTGCTGAAAGTGTGCGTCGGGGAATACAGACCGGAGATGATTTGTTCATAATCAATGCCGTTGAAGCGGCCCATCGCCCGGATGCCGGTATTGAAGAGGTTTATGTTCTCACAGCAGCCGGTCAAGTTCTGGCCCATAACGAACCTCGGTATATTGGCAGTGAACTGCCGCCGGTAGAAGATGCGTTACTGCTCAAACGCGAGGTTCAGTTGCCCGGATATGGAGAATACCAGGCTGCCGTGAGGATAGATCAAGAAATGGTAAACAGTGCAATCCGGGGAGTTCGGGCGCGAATGATGGAAGCCACCCTGTTAATACTGGCCGGTGGCTTGCTCGGCGCCGGCGTTCTGTCCGGTATTTTGACCAGGCCCATTGAACGTCTGGGAGAGTCGGTGGAGGAAATTGCAGCCGGAAATTATGGTCATCAGATTAATCTTGACAGAAGAGATGAACTGGGGAGCCTTGCCGAGTCGATAAATCACATGAGCAGGCGTATCGAAGAGGACCGCAAGGAACTTGTTGAAAAACAGAGACTTGAAAATGAGTTGAGATTGGGCCGGCAAATCCAGCATACTCTGTTACCTGAACGAACTCCTGAAATATCCGGTTATAATCTGGAGATAGAGTATGAATCTTCACTTCAAGTTGGGGGTGATCTCTACGATTTTTTCCGAAAAGATGGTAAACTTTATGTCTTTGTAGCCGATGTATCTGGGAAAGGGGTTCCCGCCGCGCTGCTGATGACCAATACACTTGCTTCTCTGCGAGCTCTGTTCCTGGATCAATCAGTAGGACCAAATCAGCTTCTGGAAAAAGTCGCCGAACTTAACACTTTAATAGTAGAAAATTTTCAACCCAGTTCTTTTGTAAGTCTATTTGCAGGAATTATCGACTTAAAGACCGGTATACTTGATTATGTTCGCTGTGGGCACAATCCCCTGCTTTATTATCATTCTGAGAGTGAAGAGGTTGTCTCCCACCAACCCTCCGGTGTGGCCCTGGGAGTTCAGCGCCGGTCTGAGTTCTTAGAGCGGACCGAATTGGAGACTCTGCAATTACATCGTGGTGACTATATTTATCAATACAGTGATGGTGTTAGTGAAATGATTTTAGAGGATAGTGACCGACTTGGGCGGGAAGGGCTTGAAGAGTTGATTTTGAACTACAGTAGGTCACCGGAGCTACTGCTGGATGAAATATTTTCTAGGTCAGATAAAACTCGTGTCCAGGATGACGTAGTTCTGCTGGCACTTAGCAGGTGTGAAACCAATGGCTGAAGGACAAATAGTTAAAGTTTGTGACGACTGTTTAATCGGTGGATATGAAAATCATAAACTGGGTTTTCTCTCAGGTGAAATAGACACTGAAAACTTTGAAATCTTTGAAAGAGAGATAGAGAATTTTTTTGGTGAGGAAGACGTTATTTTTGAGTGTAGTGAGCTCGATTATATTAACAGCGCCGGCATGGGGTTGCTTATAAGCAAGTGCTCGAGCGATAAAAATATTGTTCTCGCCAACTTAAAGGAAGAGGTTAATGATACTCTAAAATTGTTGGGTTTTGACGAACTTTTTACAATTGTCAAAGCACCCGTTTTTCGGGAGGAACAAGAAAACATACAACTTACCGTTGATGCATCACCCGGGTCTTTAGAACCCACGCGTAAAAAAGTAAGGAATTTACTACAAAAATATAGCAGCAATAAAAACGAAATCCATCAGGTAGTTACTTCACTGGATGAAACATTGAGCAATATTATTGAGCACGGTCTCAAATTTAATTCTGATGAGACAATTGAACTCAATCTTTGTATATTTAAAAATGGACTGATAATCTACTTAAATGACGAGGGAGAACAGTTTAACCCAGATGAGCATGATTTCGACCTGGAAAGATTTCTTGAGGACAACAAAAGACGCGGACTTGGACTATATTTAATTAACGAACTGTTGGATAAATTTTCATATCGAGTGACTCCGGGAGGAAAGAATCTTGTACGTCTTGAAAAAAAGTTTGAAGAATAAAATCTATCTACAACTGGGGTTGATTTTTAGCCTCGTAATTGTGTTATCTTGTTTGACAGCCCGCGAGGTTTGGGCAGATTCTCCGCCACGTTTTGATTTTGATCAGGTGCTTTACAGGGCAATTGAGGTGGATGACGAGCTGGAAAACCGCCGTGCCGAAATCGAGTTGAACGAGGCTCGTTACCAGGACGCGCTTCGCGAATATTTTCCTGAGGTGACTCTAACCCTGGAACAACAAGATCATCACGATGGGCTTTTTATTGAACAGGACGACCATTACGAACACTCTTATAACGCTCGGTTGGTTCAGCGACTCTGGTCCGGTGGTCGTCTGGGTGGCCGACTGAACCAGACCAGGGCCAGTCTTAAAGCCGCGCGCCTTGGCTATCGTATGCGGGCTGCGGAAGTTCTGGAGCGGGCGGCCAATGCGTATTTCGATTTGCTTGAGGCTCAGATGGAAACTGAAATACAGTCAGCCCTTCGAACCAGCGTCGAGGAGAGTTACAGAGTTGCCAGTGAAAAATATGAAATTGGAGAACTTACACGGGTTGAATTACTTGAAGTACGCCAGCGCAGAAACGAAGTTAATCGGCGCCATTCTCGGGCATTAAATGAACTGCAAAAGGCCAGAATACGTCTTAATAGAGTGCTGGATAGAGACTTTGAAGCTTCTATTTTTGTTACTCGTGGGGAGTTTGACGCTGATCAGGAGCCCCCCGAAGAGCTTACCGACCAACGTCGCCAACAGTCGCGTGCCCAACTGCTGGACCACTCCTATTCGATTCGGCAGCAGGAACAGGAAGTGGTTTACGCTGAAGAAGGGGTGGCTCTTGCACAGGCTCATTTTCTTCCCGACCTATCCGCGGAAGTTGATTACGATGCTCGAGGTGACGACCCTTTTGGAGCTGATGAGGACGACTACTACGTTGGTTTGAGCATGGAAATGTTTTTCTTTGGTCACTCCGTACAATCATCATATCAGCGCGATGATGATGATGTTGAAAGCTCTGAGTTCACCATGACATTCTTCGACAACCGTCCGGACATTACTCACCGCATCAGCGCTCGTGATCCGGTTCAAACTGAAGACTCTCTGGAAGTACAGACCCGGCAGGCTGAAGCAATGAAAACAGAGGCTAAAAATCAGCTAAAAGAGACGCGAAAAAATGAAATTGAAGATCTTGAGTCACTATTTTATGATTGGATCAGTGAACGCGTAGACATAATAAACGAAATAGAAGAGCTTGAGTATCGGGATGAACAGCTACATCTGACTCTTACCAGGGATGAGCTTGGCGAAGTGACTATTCTCGAAGTTATTGAAGCTCAAATTGCAAAAAGTAATGCTGAAATTGAACTCATGAAAAGCTGGTTTGATTTTTATTTCAACCAGTTTGTCATTGATTTAATGATTGGTGAAGTTGACGTTGAAGTCGAGGAACCATGATTATTTATCAAATTATCGGTGATCAGTAGTTGGTAATCAGTTACTTCAAGCTTGATCATTGATTACCGATTACAGATTAATGAACTTAACATCGGAGGTTAGCTAATGAAAGAAAAGACTTTTTTAATAGTTGCTATCTGTTTGCTGGCGACAGTCGTGGTAATAGTAGGTTTCTCCGACTATCCCGTGGTAGAAGACTATCTACCCGGTGCGGAATACTTTCAAGGAACCAAGCACTCTCTTCTTGACGGGCTGGATTTTCTTCTGGGGACGGAAACTTTTGCGGAGGAAGATCCTGCTGCTGATGAAGAGGAATATCGAATCTCGGTTCCGGTTCAGCCAGTGGAATATCGTGATCTCGAGCGGACACTCGAACATTACGGCAGTTTCACTTATGACGAGAGCGTCGAGGTTAGTGCTCCCCGCCAGGGCCGAATAGAGGCCATGTTTGTAGATGAAGTCGGTGATACGGTTGCTGCCGGTGATCCTATTGCCGTGCTTCAGCGTACCAGTCTCCAGATTGAGTTACGCAAATCTCTGAATGCTTTACACCAGCGTCAGGTGGAGAAACAGCAGGCTCTCTCCCGGCTGGCGACGTTGAGGACGGAAATAGATCGAGCTAATACAGATCTTCAATCCAGTCGAGAAGAACTGCGTTATGTCTTGCGTGAATACGACCGAGGCCTTCGCCTCTATTATATTGACGCCTTTACTGATCGAGAGTTAACTGAAATTGCTGAGGATCGCTTCCGTGCCGTCGCCGACGTGCTTCGTAATAAGATTGGATTGCTTCAGCTTCATCAGCAATTGCAGGAAGTTATTGAGGATATTGAACTGGCACAAGCAGAAATTGAACAGGCCGAAAGTACAATAGAACAGGTCCAGCATGAGCTTGAGGAGTCCATTATTCGTGCACCGATTGACGCGGTTGTCGCTGAGCGTGAAGCGTCAACCGGCGAGATCCTGGAGGCCGGAGAGTCAACTCTTGTTCAGTTAATGGATATAGACGACATAATACTGGTTATTCAGTTACCTGAACACGAAATAGTTAACATCACTCCCGGTCAGCCTGTGCGCGTGAGCCCTGACGCTTATCCGGATAACAATTTGGAAGGCGTTGTTCACAATGTCGAGCCGTTGGTTGATCCGCGGGCGCGTAATTTTAACGTGAGAGTTCGAGTGTCGAATGAGGATCATCGGCTTAAGCCGGGAATGTTCGCTCACGCTGAATTTATTCTTGATCGGGACAGAAACGTGCTGGCAGTACCTGAAAACGCTCTGATGGAGACGCCGGTTCCGGGTGACTACGATAGGCAGGTATACGTTGTCCGTGACGGCGTAGCGATTTCCCGTGAAATTTCGATAGCCGACGGGGATGATCACTATGCTCAAGTATTAGACGGTCTTCAACCGGGGGATCTCGTGGTTGTGGACGATCAGGATCGTCTGCGTGATTTTATGGAAGTTGAAACCGAGCTGGTAGAGGAGTAACAAATTGATTTATAAACTGCCTGTAAAACGGCCTATTGCCATCTGTGCCCTCTTTGCTGTTCTTTTTCTGGGAGGCTATGTCTCTTTTCTACGTCTGCCGATCGCTTTAATGCCGGACGTTGCTATGCCACGTCTGACGGTGCTGACTGAATTTGAAGGGGCCTCGCCGCAGGATGTGGAAACACTGGTCACCGGAAGGCTGGAGGATACGCTTGGCATAATTAGCGGTCTGGAACGTATTTATTCGGTCTCAAAAGAAAATCAGTCAACAATAGAATTATATTTTCAACCGGAAACGGATATGAGCCTGGCTGCTGTTGAAGTGCGGGAACAGATAGATCTTGTTGAAGATACTTTGCCCGACGATGTATCCACCCCTGTTATACAGGATGTTACCCCCGGCGACTTTCCCATCACAAACATCGCATTATCCGGCACCGGTAGTTTGCATGAATTGCGAGAATACGCAGATCGGTTGGAGATGGAGATTTCACGTGTGGGTGGTGTTGCCGAGGTAGAACTGCACGGTCTTCCTGAAAGGGAAATACTGGTTGAAGTTGATCGCTCCCAGTTGCTTGGTTACAACGTAAGTCTGCTTCAGATCACCGAAGCACTCAGTGAGGCCAACGCCACTTTCAGACTTGGCGACCTTGATGAACGGGATGAGATATTGCTCGTTCGTGGTTTGGGACAATTTCGTTCTTATGATGATATTGGTCGAGTTGCTATCGAGACCGACGAAGAAAATAAAATATTTCTTGATCAGATAGCTACTATAAATCCATTCTCTGAAGGAGATGAAGTAATAGCCCGCCACGGCGGCGATCGCGCCGTCGTTTTTGACGTTCATATGCAGGACGATGCTAATTTGATGCAGGTCACCTCGGATCTACGTGAACGACTAAATTATTTCGAAGATATCTATTTGTCCGATGAAGTTGATTTGCAAATGCTCAACGAGCAGGAAGAATTTATCGGAATGGCAATCGATAACGTGGGCCAGGCTGTTTTGCTTGGATCATTATTTGCCTTTCTTGTGATTCTTCTTTTCCTTGGTGATCTGCGTGATAGCCTCATAATATGCACTGCCATACCGATCAGTGTTTTCTGTACTTTTTTGCTGCTTTACGTCTTTGACCTTTCTCTCAATATTATGTCCCTTTCTGCCATCGCATTAGGTGTCGGTATGCTTATCGATAACTCTATTGTTGTCCTTGAAAATATCAACCGCCATTATTACGACCTTGAAATAGATAAAACTTTTGAAGCGGCAATAGCTGACGGTGTTAGCGAGGTTTCAGGAGCAATTACGGCCTCAACACTGACCACTGTGGCGGTATTTTTTCCAATCGCTTTTATGGTTACTTTTATCTCTCGCTTTTTTGCCATAATGGCACTGGTTATTGCTTTTTCTCTCTTTACTTCGCTGTTTGTCGCGCTCTTTCTTATCCCCGCTTTAACTTATCTCTTTTATCAATTAACGGATCTGCTGTCTCGCAGTAAAGTTTTCTCTTCGCAAAACAATTTCTTTTCGCGCTGGGCCGGCGGAACTTTTCAATTATTTCGATACGCCGTTGCTTTTCCATATCATCTTCTTCGTCAATCTGTTTCATTTATTGCCCGCCGGGTAAATAAATCTGTTGATAAAATGGCCAGGCAGGTTAAAACTCTGATAATAAAATGCTGGGACTATAAACTTTTGATTTCATCGGTAACTCTTTTGCTGTTAGCTTTGCTTGGAATTGGTGTTTATCTGGTTACACCGGTTCAGCTCTTTCCCCGTATTGATTCTTCAAATTTTATATTAACCTTAGATTTTCCTCCTGGTTCTCCACACGAACGAGTTGATGCTAATATTCCTGAAATTGACAATATAATGAGAACCATCGGTTACGTTGATGATTTTTTGGTGGTTACGGGTGAACGTTTGCCCGGTGACGTTGATTTTGATCCAACCAAAATTGTTATTCAAGGAAGTATGGTTCCATTGGTCGACCGAGAGCGGAACATTGATGAGTTGTTGCTTGAATTAAGTGAAAAGTTTGAGGAGCGTTTTCCTGTCTCCACCAGCTATCGTCTGGCTTTTGGTGATTTCACCGAGGAGCTTGTAGTCTTGCCCCGGCCGGTTGAAGTAAAGCTACAGGGATACAGTTATGAAGTGCTTGAGGATCTCAGTGAAGAAATTCAATCCCGGCTGCTCGAACGCGAGAATTTGTATAATGTTCAAACCGATCTCGATGCCTATCGGACGGAGTATTCCGTAGATATCGATAAGCGTGAAGTGGCTTTGTATGGTCTATCCGTAGTAGATGTTGCACGTTCGGCAAATATTGCTCTGGACGGACATGTTCCAACAGACTTCACCGGTGGAGAAGACGGGGGGAGCGAAATTGGCATTCGGGTACGGTTGGATCGACCGCCACAGACCCCGCTATCTTATGTCGAAAGGATTCCCCTGAAATCCGGTTTCGGCGGTATGTTAGATCTCTCTGAAGTGGTTGAAATACGTGAGGACGAAACGATTACTAATATTCGACACGAGGACGGTTTGCGGACTGTTACTGTTTCGGCTGATATAGACTCCGATGATCCACATGGGATTTTTGAAGATATCAGTGCCAGCCTGGCAGATTTTCCCTTACCTGCTGATTTTTATCTTCAGGTGGAAGGCTTGACCGAAGAAATACTGGAGTTACAGCACGAGGTAATGTTGACGGTTTTATTTGCCATTTTGCTTGTTTATATGACAATGGCCGGTCAGTTTAATTCTCTCTTATCACCATTTGTGGTTATGTTTAGCGTGCCAATGGCTTTTGTTGGAGGCTTTATTTTCCTTTTTCTTGGTGGCCAGGATATCTCTATAGTTAGCGGCATGGGCTTTATTGTCCTGGCTGGAATCATTGTTAACAACGCAATTCTTATTGTCGATTTAATTGGTCAATACAGATCAGAAATGAGTCTGAAAGAAGCTACTTATCGTGCTGCCGAAGTGCGGGTAAGGCCCGTTCTGATGACAGCTTTTACTACTATGCTTGCACTGCTTCCGCTCCTGTTTTTACGTGGTGAGGCCAGTGCGCTCCAGCGCCCGCTAGTGCTTGCTATTTTTGGCGGATTGCTTTTTGGGACCTTCCTGACCCTGGTCTATATTCCTCTGCTTTACGGGGTTTTTTACGCCCCCCTTGAAGCCAATGATTAAGAACTGTTTGGCGCGTATTTATGGCAAAAAAATTGCCGTATTAATGTTTTTTCTCTTCCTTCTTATAGTAGGCGGAATCTACGTCTTGAGAACTGACATTTCTCTCCTGCCGGACGTTGATTATCCGACCATCTCCATTCAAATTGTTTATCCCGGAGCCTCGGCCCAGGAAATAGAGGAAAACGTGACCGAACCGGTTGAACGAAGTATCGGTGTTCTTGAGGGCCTGGAGACAATGGTTTCTTACTCTTCGGAAAGTGAGGTGGAGATTGACCTTCGTTTCGATCTCGCTGCCGATATGGAGGAGCGCTATCTCGAGGTACGGGAGCGACTGCGTCGTGTTCGCGGTGATTTGCCGGATGGCGTGGAGAGAATTCATATGCGACAGTATACTTCACGAGATATGCCCGCTATGATCGTAGCGTTTACTTCCGAGAATATGTCAACCGAGGAAGTTCGTCACCGGGTGGAAAATCAACTCGAACCTCCGCTGCATCAACTTGAGGGGACGGCTAACGTTGATATTGCCGGTGGACGCGAGATTAATTATCTTGTTGATGTTATTCCTTATTACGTAGATGCCGGCGGTCTTTCCATTTACAATATTTCCGAGGCGATTCACCTGGCTGACGAATATCAGGCATTGACGGACGTATATCACCGTAATCGGCTTTTTCCGATAACCCAGGAGGAGCCTATCGCTTCAGTGGAAGATCTGGCGCGTCTGCCCGTTTATAGAACCGACCAGGGGCGGGTGGTCGAAATCGATGATCTTGGCACTGTTGAGCGGGGTTATTTGCCACTGCGTGGATTATCCCGGGTGGACGGCAGTCCTTCTGTTGCCGCTTATGTCTATATGGCCGGTGGTCACAACGTGCTCCAGTTTACCTCAGAAGTGGAGGAAGTCCTGGCTGAACAGGAGATTGAAGGTATTGAAAGCCATGTTGTCTTTGATCAGGCCGAACCGATAAACCGGGCCTTCGCAGTACTTGCCAGGGCACTGTTGATTGGAATTATTGGAGCTACTCTGGTACTACTCCTATTCTTCAGGGAACTGCGCTTTCTTCTCGTGGTTGCTCTTTCTATTCCGGCTTCGCTGGCCGTGGTTACAATTGTGCTTTATTTTTCTCCTTTTGATTTGAATATAACGACTATTAGCGGTATGGCTCTCGGAGTGGGAATGCTTGTTGATTCAGCAATTATTGTTGCTGAGAATATAAAAAGGGTTTACTCTGAAACTGATGGTCTTGCCGCTGCTGCTGTTGAGGGAACAGCGGAGGTAATAGCCCCTCTTTTTGCTGCGATGTTAACCACAATAATTGTTTTCGTTCCCCTGCTTTTTGTACAGCCGCGTATACGCAGAATGTACAGTGGTCTGGCTCTTGTTGTTTCTGTAGCGCTTTTTGCTTCCTTGATTGTTTCCTTCTTTTTAATACCGGTTCTTTTTACTTTGTTAAAACCAGCACGCGATCGCACTCATTCTTATCTGCGCAGTAGCTATCGTTTTATTATCAACCACTCCACTCCATTGGCCTGGATTTTAGCTAGCGTCGCTGTTATTTTCGTATTATTAAGCTTGCCTCTGCTGACACAAATTGGCGCGACAACGGACATTGGTTTTGAGGATCGGATCATTTCCGCTCACATCGAATTCTCTCCCGGAACCCCGATTGAACGCATCCAGAGGGATATTGGTCGTATGGAAAGAGATATAGCAGAGAAGGACTATGTGCAAAATTTTACTACCAGGTTTGAACGCTGGATTGGCGATATAAATATTCAACTATTACCCCTGGGAGTCACCACCGTGACCACTGACGAAGCAGTCCGTGAACTGGCAGAAATTTTTGATGAATATCGTCGTGAGGGGATACAGATTTATTTTCAACAGGAGTCTCCCGGAGATATGGAAAGGGTACAGCTGGAGCTTTCCGGTCCCTCGATTGATCGTCTGCATCAGCTTGGTCTTGAATACGTGGGTGAATTACAGGACATGGGTATATTTGAAGACGTCCAGCTTATCATGCCACGGCCACAGCCGGAACTTCGAGTTGATCTGGATCGTCGCCGCCTGGCTGAGTTTGGTCTTTCTCCTCGAGCGGCACTGCATGAACTTCGGGCTCAAGTCGGCGGTGAAATAGCATCAGAAATGCGGGTTGAGGGACGTGAATATGATATTGTTTTCAGATTTGATCGCGAAATGATGGACGAAGTGCGGGATGTCGAAAGATTATATTTAACATCCACACGCACTGGAGAAAATGTACCTTTAACCTCTGTTGCTGAAATAAACAGACGTGAAGTTGGAAGCCAGATCCAACGTTTAAATGCTGAACGCACGGCATTTCTGGCGGCTACAACCCGGGAGACCGATCTTGCCTCGGTTTACCAACAGATTGATGAAAGGTTAGGAACCCGGGAATTACCGCGCGATTATTTTTTCAGTCTTGGCGAAGGCTACCGTGAGCTCGTGCTGATGCGTGAGGAAATGCACTGGGTTGTGTTGATAACCGTGTTTTTGATTTATCTTGTGCTCGCGGGGGTGAGCGAGTCCCTATGGCAGCCATTTTTGGTTATGCTCGCTGTTCCCGTCTCTGTAAGCGGAACTTTCTGGATGCTATACTTGAGCGAGCAACCCTTTTCTCTGCCAGTTTACATTGGCTTAATAATCCTGATGGGAATTGTGGTCAATGAGGCAATTGTTATGGTTGCTCGTATCTCTGATTTGCTGTCGTCGGACAATACGCTGACTGAAGCTGTTCAGCGGGGAGCGGCTGATAGATTGCGCCCCATATTAATGACTTACAGCACAACTATGATAGCGATGCTTCCCGTGGCTTTAACAGGTGCTGCAGGTGTAGCACTTGGAGCAGCACTGGCCCATACTGTTATTGTTGGTCTGACTGTTGGCGTAATTTTTAATTTATTCTTTCTCCCGGCTATATTTTATGGGGTTGAAAAATTGAAACGCCGGGCGCTCTCATGGCTTGTTGTCCCTGAGAGTGTTGAGGAGCGACCGGGTCATGTTTCCACTTGAGGCCAAAGTTAATACCGGCTTGATTTCTTCGTTTGTCCCGAAGGAAAGGAGACAGAAGAGGAGAGGACTTGCTCTTTGACTTAATTTACGGTTTTCGCTCCTTCGCTTCTTCGCGAGCTCGCCTCTTTGAGCCTCTCCGAGGAAGAGGTTTATCCCCGCGTTCATTTCCTCCCCCCTGGAGGGGGAGGATTAAGGTGGGGGGAACTTGATCTTGAATTTGATCTTGTGGTCGTCATTGCGGGCTTGACCCGCAATGATGAATTAAAAGGCATTTGACAGTAAGCGCTAAAAAGTCATAAATTTTTTAAGGTGGTAGCAAAATAATGAGTGCAAAATCAGGAGACAAATCGACACTACTCGTGGTTGACGACGAGAAAAATATACGTCGGGTCTTCAAAGATACCTACGGTGAAGACTATGAGATACTTACCAGCGATTGTGCTGCTGATGCTCTTGAGAAGCTGCGGGATAATGGCGAAGTAGAGCTGGTGATATCCGACGTTAAAATGCCGGAACAGAGCGGGCTTGAACTGCTGGAAGTATTGGAGGACGAATACCCCGAAATCCCGGTTATCTTAGTAACCGGTTACGCAACTGTCGACATGGCTGTGGACGCTATGAAAAAAGGAGCTTTTGACTTCGTTGTAAAACCTTTTGATTTTGATGAACTTGAGGGACAGATTGAAAGGGGGCTGGAAGTAGCTGAACTGCATCACCGTCTCGATCTCTCTTATCCTGAATTGGAATTCAAAAATGCTGACGAACAGATAATTACTGCCAGCAATAAGTTGCAGGGCATCATCGAAGTTGTAATGAAGATTTGTGATTACAAGACAAACGTTCTTATAACCGGTGAAACCGGAACCGGGAAAGAGCTCATAGCCCAGGCGATTCACTACAGTGGTAAGTTTAAGGATAAGCCTTTTGAGACTATAAACTGTGCCGCACTTCCGGAAAATCTTCTTGAAAGTGAACTTTTTGGTCACAAAAAAGGTGCCTTTACTGATGCTAAATTTGATAAAAAAGGAAAAGTAGAAGTTGCTGACGGTGGCACACTTTTTCTTGATGAAATTAGCGAAATTTCAGGTAAAATTCAGGCTAAACTACTTCGCTTGATTCAACAGGGAGAGATACAACCGCTTGGCGCCGAAACTTCAAAAGAGGTTGATCTGCGAGTGGTCGCTGCATCAAATCAAGATCTTGAACAGGCGGTCGAATCGGGAAATTTCAGGCAGGATCTTTACTATCGGCTCAAGGTTGTTCCAATTAAACTCCCACCACTGCGTGAACGTAAAGAAGAAATAATTCCCCTGGCTCGTTATTTTTTAAACCGGGCAAATGAAAAATTTGAACAGGATAAATCCTTCTCTCCCGGTGCTCTGGAAAAATTGCGGGGCTACTCCTGGCCGGGCAACATCAGGGAACTGGAAAATAGCGTTGAACGTGTTAGCTTGTTGGCCTCTGGTGCGGAGATAGAAGCTTCGGATCTGGATTTTATTGGCGGTGAGTCTGAGCTGTCTTCAGGCCGAGAAGAGTCGGAGCCTGAGCAGGATTTTAAAACACTTGCAGAAATGGAACGCGAACATATAAAAAAGGCTCTTGAGGTTACAGAGGGCGACAAAGGGCAGGCATCGGAGTTGCTTGGTATACATCGTTCCACGCTCTATAGAAAACTCAAAGAGGCTGATCTCGATTGACTGACGAAAAACTCCAGGTAGAGGCGCTGCGCGACGTTGGTATAAAAATGTTCTCCACCCGTTCTGTGGATCGGTTGGTTGACTTCATACTCTGCAATGTGTTAGGTCTTTTTGGCGTCACTTCGGTGGCTTTGTTGATTTATGATGAAGAACATGATCAATTAAGACTGCGGGATGCTCGGGGCGAAGCCGCGCAGGACTTTGACGATGATCTGATTACCAATCAAGCTGATCTGGCGGGGAGATTGCAGAAAGCTGACGCGCTGGCTGATTTTTCCGATTACTCGGAATATTTTGCTGAAGGAGAAGGGTTTAAATATATACAAGTTTTAAAACATAAAGATAAGCTGGTTGGTGCACTCCTCCTTGGTCCACGCGCTGCAGGGGAAGGGTTTGGGGATTATGAAAAAAAATTAGTGGCGGTCTTCAGTGCCCAGATAGCTGCTGCCCTCCAGAATAATCGCCTTTATGAAGAATTAAGACGTAAGAATAAAATATTGCGCGAAACACAACAGGAGCTTGTTCAATCCGTTAAGCTGGCAGCCATAGGTGAATTTGCCGCCGGGGTAGCACATGAGTTGAATAATCCGCTGGTTAGTATGAGTGGCTATACACGCCTGCTAAAGAAAAAGTTGGATTCTGAGGAAACGCTGCGCTATGTAGATATTATTGATGAAGAAATTGAACGGAGTAAGAATATCATAGATGATCTACTAACTTACGCACGTCGAGGTGCTGAAGAAGGCCTTAAAACTTTTGATTTAGCTGATGTGGTTAAGGAGGTTAGTGGAGAATTAAAATCTCGTTTTGAGCGGCGAGGCGTGGATTTTGATCTTCAGATCACTGATGAAATTTGTGAAATTCATGGCGATCCGGCCCAGATAAAACAGGTGGTTTCAAACTTGCTTGCAAATGCCCTGGAAGCCGTTGGATCGGGTGACGGAGAGGTAAAGGTTGAGTTGGGTTCTGACGGTACCCGTTACCGGTTAATAGTTGCTGACAATGGACCCGGTATTGACCCGCAGGTGCAAGATAAAATATTTGATCCATTTTTCACCACTAAGGAGTCTGGGACTGGACTTGGCCTCTCAATAGTTTATAATATACTTGACTCACACGGGGCTGATATCAGCCTGACCTCCGATCCCGAAGGAACGGAATTTAAAATTAGCTTTCTCGCTGAAACAAATTAGTTGAATACCCCCTTACAAACTTATTTTTTCTTCCCCGCTGGGGGGAGAAAAGAAAGTCCCCTCCCCCCTGGAGGAGGGCTAGGGTGGGGGGATATTTTGAACGGTACTTCATATGAGGTGAATTACTATGAAAAAAAGGATTGTCACTCTGGTTGTCATTATTTTATTAATGGGAGGATTTTTGATGGGCTGTGGAGACGCACATTCCGTTTTTGAAGAGGGAAATGAACTGGCTCGCCGGGGAGAATATGAGCAGGCGCTGGAAAAATACGAGGAGGCGCTTGAAATTAATCCTGACCTGGCCGAAGCCCATAACAATGCCGGTAATATTTATCTGCTAAAAAATGATTTTGCTCAGGCACGGGCGAGATATGAAAAAGTTATTGAACTTGATCCCGAGCATGCTAAAGCTTACGCAAATCTGGGCAACGTTGCTCTGCAGCAGGGTAATCTTTCTCGGGCGATTGAACACTACAGGGAAGCGTTGAATATTGATTCGCAACTGCCGATGGCCCATTACAACCTTGGTAATGCCTTTAATCGTCTTCGGGTTTACGACCGCGCCCAGGATCACTATGAAACGGTTCTGGCACAAAACCCCAACCACTATAAGGCTCGCTATAGGCTGGCGACTGTCAAGGCTTCACTGGGGGAGCACGAGGAAGCGGCCCGACTGTTTGACGAGGCTCTCCAAATTAATTCCGAAGATCCTGACCTTCAGAATGAGGTGGGTCGTTTTTATCTAAACCGCGGGGATTTTACCCAGGCCCGTGAACATCTGCAGAAGGCGCTTGAAATTGAACCAGCATTTGGTCCGGCTCATCATAATCTTGGGCTTGTCTATTATCATGAAGATAATCTTCAGCGTGCAAGAGAACACTATGAGAATGCTATGCGGGTCGATCCCGAAGACAGTCAACTGCGCAGTGATTATGGGTTGGCTCTTTACGAGGCCGGTAATCATGACGAAGCGTATGATCAATTTACAGTTGCCGTGAGAATTGATCCTCAGAATGCTTCGGCGCACTATAATCTGGCGATGTTATACGAGGATATGGGTCGGTTTGAGGACGCTATTTCCCACTACGAGCGTGTAATTAGCCTTAACGACAATCATGTCAAAGCTCTTAACAACCTGGGTCTTCTGGTTATGAACTACTACCAGGATTTTGAATCAGCTCTGGATCACTTTGATCAGGCACTTGAGGTTGACCCTTATTTTGAAATGGCACTGCTTAACCGGGGAATAGCAGAGTTGGAGCTGGGGCGTGGAGAAGAAGCCCGTCAATCGTTTGAGGAAGTTCTGACACTCGTTTCCGATGACAGTTCGTTAGCACAACAGGCACGCGAATTACTGGAAAGAATATAGGTGCCGGAATCCATCTTGAACTTGATCTTGATTTTCGATCTTGCGCCTCTTTGCCTGCTCGCAAGCTCGCCTCTTCGAGCTTTCCCCCCTTGAAGGGGGGAAAGGACAAAGGGGGGAGGCGGGTCGGTTCCCTGGGACGTCATACGTTCACACAAGGACGCCGGGGACGCCAACCCGAATTATTCACGACAGCACCACTGACGTGAATAATTCGCGCTAAACAATTACGGATATAGTAAGGAGGATTTTGATGACTGTTTTAGACTTCTTCAGGCGTTGTTTTGTAATTGCATCAGTTTTCTGCATGGGTGCTCTGCTGGTTTTAACAGCAAGTCTGTATGGGAACCCGCTTGATGAAGGAGCTCATCCTGAAATATTTGATGTAATTGTCGCCGATTTTTATCCGTCTGAAGGCGCGGATGAGCTGGGTTGGTTGAATACCTTCATCGCTACCGGCCTTGAACAGGCTGTAGCTGAAAATGAGAGTTTCACCAGTTATTCTTCTTCCCGGGTGGATGAGCTGCTGGAAGATTTTGGTGTTGATTACCGGCAGCTTGAGCCGTCCGCTCAGGCTGAGCTCTGGATTGATAAAACAACGGCTGATTTTATTGTATTGGGCGAATATAGCATAGTTGAAATTAACGATCGAGAAAAATTAGAAATATATGGCTATGCTTTTAATCAAAAGGGCGAATTGCTGACTGAAGAGCAACTTTTAGTAGAAGATTTTCATCCTGCTCAGCTTAACGAGGGACAAATTGGCGCGTTGTTCGAGCAACTAACCGACGGAATAGTTCTTCCTGATGATCTATTAATTGACGATAAACCGTCTTTTATGGCAGCTCCCTCAGTTAGATTAGAAGAACCGGTTGAAATAGACCTTGTTTCTCCCGTTGGGGCTGGTGAAATAATTGATTACGCTCTGAGGCAGCGAGATGAGCTGGAACTTGAGACAGTAGTCGCCGAACCACCGGAAGATGAGCTTTACCTCTGGGAGTTTTTGCAACATCGCCGTCGCATGACCCCTATGCTTCAGGCTGAACCTGTGTTTGAGGTGCCGGAGAAGGTTGTAGCTGAACTTCAGGCAAGGGCAAGCGAGGAGTTGCCGCCTGCTTTTAACCCCAAGCCGGCAATTGATACTGACCCCCTTGATGTTGATGCTCCCATTAGTCATGATAAATATATAGATGAGCTTGAACATTCAGCTATAATTGGGCGCGATAAATTGCGTTCCTCAGAGACAGTTATTTCACCTGAACCCCGGACTGCTGAGATATTTGCAGCAGCACAACAGACTGGAGCGTCGCCACCGGCGGATGAGCTGGAAGTAAATATTGAAGGTATAGAGGCTAATCTGCAGGAACAGGCGGTAGTTGAAGTCCCGGAGCCGGATTTTGAGAAACATTATCAGCCCACCCTGGAACTGGTTAGTCTGCCCCGCGACCGGGGTCTTGATCGGCCTGATGAAACGTTTGAGGAGCTTGACTTTGAAGGCGTGATTCTCGCTGAGGAGCCTGTGGCGGCGGCTGAGCCTGACCCGGAGCCGGAACCAGAACCCGAGCCTGAACCCGATCCAGATCCGGTCGCTGATATTGATGTGCCCGAAGTGGATGAAGACGTGGACCCAGGCGTAGAAGTGGATGACGTTGATATGGCTACTGAACCGCTGGAATTTGATTCAGAAGAGTTTGACGCTGATGTTAGTCTTCTTGAAGAGGAACCGGCAGATATCGAGATGGATGATATTGATGAAGTAGAAACTGAACTTGAGGAGCTTGAAGTTGATGCTGATTCGCCCGTGGATGAAGTTGATGATCTCGATTTAGAAGAGGATATTGATGTGGATGTAGATTTTGAAGAAGAAGTGGATCTTGATGATCTGCCGGAGATCGATGAGCCGGAGATTGACGAGGACATACTTGAGGCGGAAGACGAGCTGGAAATAGATTTTGATGAACTCGATCATCACATGCGAGCCCGTCTTCAGTATGATCCGGTTGTAAATCGTATTATACGCGATATTTTAGCACGTGATTACGATAGGGCTCGAGAGCGCTTGAATGAGCTTGATGAGGGGATAAGACAGGTTCCTGAACTTGAACAGTTAGTTGAATATCTTGAACGAATTGTTGGACTTGAAGACTATTTCACCGAGGAGGGTGTTGACGTTGATTAAGTATTCTTTTCCGTTTTTTGTTGTGTTGAGTTTTGTTTTTATGATTAATGCGCCTGCTTTTGGGCAGACTGCTGAGGATTACCATCAGCAAGGGAACATGGCTGTTGAAGCCGAAAATTACGCCGATGCTATTGATTACTACCAGCAGGCGTTGGAGCTTGACTCGGAACACACCGGTGCTCTTAATAACCTGGGGAATTGTTTTTTTATTTTGCACGACTATTCCTCTGCCCGGGACATTTACCAGGATTTGATTGAACTTGCTCCTGAGGATGCCATGGCCCACGCTAACCTTGGGAATGCCTACCTGGGGTTGAACCAGCCTGAAGAGGCTAAGGAATCTTATCAGCAGGCGCTCGAACTTGATTCTGAGCTCGTTATGGCCCACTACAACATGGGTAATGTTTACAATGCCATGGGGCGGGTTGATGATGCAGTAGAAAAATTTGAAAAGACTCTGGAGTTGGAGCCTGACCATGAGCGTGCCATGATTCAGCTTGGGAGCATTAAACGTGACCTGGGCGAGTTTGATGAAGCCGCGGATCTTCTTGACTCGGCTCTTGAAATTGACCCCAATAATTTCAGTGCCTACAATGAACGTGGGTTGTTAGAGCTGCGTCGAGATAATCCACAGGCGGCGATCGATTACCTGGAACAGTCCCTTGATATTAATCCGGAGTATGCACTGGCTCTCAACAACCTTGGTCTTGCTCACTATCACATGGGTGACCATGACACGGCCCTGGATTACTACCAGCAGGCTCTCGATATTGATCCTGACCTCAGCTCAGCTTACTCCGATAAGGGCATGATCCATATGGAACGTAATAACTTCCAGGAGGCCCTTGTCGCTTTCCAAACAGCGCTGGAAAAGAACCCGGAAAATGTTGAGGCCCACTACAATATAGGACTGCTTCACGATAACCAGGGTAACATTGAGGAGGCCAAGCAGAGCTATATGAACGCTCTGCAGCTTAATCCCCGACACAAGCGGGCTCACAATAACCTGGGGCTTATCTTTCTCGAAGTAGAGGATAACCCTGATGCCGCGCTAGCTCGCTTTAGAGACGCTTTAAAGGTTGATGATTACTTTAGCGAGGCGCGCTATAACCTCGCTTACGCTCATCATGTTCGCGGGGAAACAACGGAGGCCATTGAAATCTTAGAGCAGATGATTGATGAAAGCGAACTTCATTCCCCGGGTATGGTGCAGCAGGCCCAGGAAACGCTTAACGTTTTACAGTAAAAAACGTTCAACCTAAGTTTACTTTGGAGTAGGCCCAGATAATTCGCGCAGTACTACTGTTGTGAATAGTTCGCCAGAGGCTGTCCCGTCTATTTATGGGGATAGTGGTCTATGTATAGTGTCCATAAATAAGCCGGGATAGCCCTCTCGTTGAGCCTTTTTTGAATAGGTACAGCGCAACTGTCTTTTCATGTGACACCAAATATGTCCCTTATGTGTATCCTTTTTCCTGGGACAGAATTATGTATTAAACCTTCAATCTCAGGCATAATTCGGGTTATCCGTCCGCAGGACACCCAGCCATTTGACGAATGAGCGGCCCTTTGGAGGCTTATGCATAGGGTTCATGCATAGGCCGGGTTAGGTCTCAGCCCGCAACAAGGTTTTATGGTATTGGCCCAAAGTTCGTCATTGCGAGCTTGACCCGCAATCCATCTTGAATTGGTTTTCCAATCTTCCGGTTTCCCATTTTTCCACTTTCCCAGTGTTCCATTCTTCCAGTTTTCGGCGAAAATGGGTAGTTTCTCCCCGGTTCATCTACTTGTTACGAAAATTTTACCCAATAATTCAGATTTTTGACCGAATAGGGGCTTGTACATCATTTTTTCGTAGAATATGGCTCGTAAAATACCGACTAATATTTTTGTCAAATCTGGCTTCTGTCTGCTTATAGAACAATAATGATGGAATTGTCTAATTGTTCAGTTAAATAATCAGAGCTACTGGGATATCTGGCATATAATTTGCTCTATATACTGTCCAGACACGGAAAGTACCCCTCCTTTCCGGTTCCTATCACCGAGCACTCGGTCTATTGAGTGCTCGGCTGGTCGGAACAAAAATTTAAGCTGAACAGCAGACTTTCTCTCTCCTATGCGGGAGACGATAGGCTGGGAGAGGACACTTTTTCTCGCTGATCTCCTCTCCCCCACGAGGGAGAGGATACTTTTCCACGCTCATCTCCTCTCCCCTCCGAGGGAGAGGATACAGGTGAGGGGGGAAGTTGAATTTATCTTTGATCTTATGATTTTATCTTTGATCTTGACCTTGACCTAACGCTCGTCATTCCGGCCCCCGAGCCGGAATCCATCTTGACACCCCCCCTTTCTTTTTCCCCCCTTGAAGGGGGGAAAAAGAAAGGGGGGAGAGGGTTGTCGGTCAACGGTGTTCAGTTTTAGATGTTAACTCGCAACATGTTTTAACGTTCTAACACGACCAGTAGCTCAATCGTTTACATCAAAAAAAGCAAAAATACTCCGAATGGAAGGGATTTTAATTTTGCTAATTTATATTGTCATATTTACCGAAAATGGAAGGGGGCGGTAAACGAACCATATTTTTGTAGCGTTTGGGGTTGGAGTGATGTTGCTTGGCATTTATATGCCTGCTATTAACTGCCGTTTTTGCAGGACTTGTTTGTGAATGCTCTGTTAATCTGCTTTATAAACGCCGCTTAAAATACACTATTTATTTACACCAGGAGAAGGAGCTCGGCCATTGATGGTTTTCGTTCACTGTGGGAACGGCCTTCCGAGGGAAAGCTATATTCTTCGTTTATTTTATTTACCTCCTTTCTGCGCCCTCTTTGTACCTGTTCAGAGCCCTCAATTCTTCTCTTTTTTTACGCGCGTGAACCAGAGCGATGCATCGTGCAGGTGGCCTGACAGGAACCTGCGAATGTTTTCACGCTTCCGAGAACGGGCTCTTTCATTTCTGCGCTGTCTCGCTTCTGTCTTCACACAGCTTTTCAGCACTATCCGTTTCTTGCTAGATCGCAATTTCCCATTTCCCCAGTTTTCCATACTTTCATTTTTTCATTTT